>NZ_JBGCBY010000031.1:0-100204 GCF_041262165.1 Streptacidiphilus sp. MAP12-16 | reverse complement strand
CACTGCTGGATCGTGGTGCCGTCGTGCACGTTCGAGATGTCGCCGACGTGCAGGTCCAGGCACATGTTGCTGTTGACGTTGCGCAGGGCGACGAACCCGGGCGCGGAGCTGACCGGCTCGATCAGCCAGTTCTGGTTGGCACCGTTGTGGCAGCTGAACTCCCCGACAAACGCACCGTGCTGAAGCGCGCTGCCGAACACGTCGACGCACCCCCCACTGTTGACGTTCCTGAACTCGACTGCCGCGCCGATGCTGTTCGGCGTCGCACCTCCCGGCGCGGCAACCGCCGTCGGCGTGACAGCCGCATTGGCTGCGGCGGCCGGCGCCACAGCCAGGCCGAGGCCCACCAGCGCGGCCCCGGCGAGCCATGAACTCAGCCGCTTGAACGATTTCATGGTGATGCTCTCCCCTACAGTTGATTCTTCGTGTGTGTCGACGTCTTGCTTCTGTGCCGGACAGAGGAACGGCCTGTGCGGGCCCAGACCGCCCCGTTGCCTGTCAGTGCAGTCCGCTGTAGGCGGCCATGACAATCTCCAGGCCGCGGTTGTCCTCCTGCCGGTCCCGGTCGATCATCTGGTTCATGACATAGGCCACCGTCATGCGTGAGCCGGGATCGCTGGCGACCAGCGAGCCGCCCCAGCCGCCCCAGCCGAAGGTGTTGCCGAACTTGCCGAAGCCCACGGTCCAGCACATCGGCGTCCCCAGGATGCGGTCCTCACCGCGGAACACCTCCTGCCACGCGGGCTCGCAACCCTGGGGGGACAGCAGTCGAACGCCGCTGGCCGAACCCTGGGTTGCCAGTACCGACTGGACAAGGGCGACAGAGCGAGCGTTGCCGAAGCCGTTTACCGCAGGGATCTGCGCACGGCGCCAGGCCACTGAGTTGGCGTCCTTGACCCTGATTGCGGCACCGGTGATCTCCCGGAGTACGCCGTCCGTTCCGGGCGGTGCGCTGGCGGCGTACTCGTCGGTCAGTGACGGCGGCGGGATGAGCGGTGCGACGCGGTGGTCATGCTCGCTGGAGAGCCCGATGTGGAAGTCCGCGCCCAGCGGCTTGGCCACCTCTTCGGCGAAGAACTCGCCGAGGCTGTGGCCGGTGATGCGGCGGACGATCTCACCGATGAGGAACCCGAAGGTGAGCGCGTGGTAGCCGGCGGCCGTCCCGGGTTCCCATTCGGGTGCCTGCGCGGCCAGTCCTGCCGTTACGTTGTCCCAGTCGTAGAGGTCCTCGACCGCCGTCAGCCCGGACAGGTCCGGCAGCCCCGCGGTATGGGACAGCACGTGCCGTACCAGCACGTCCTCCTTGCCGGCCGCAGCGAACTCGGGCCAGTAGGCGGCGACCGGCGCGGACAGATCGAGCTGGCCTCGGTCGGCCAGGATGAGCGCGCACAGGGCGGTCATGTTCTTGGTCGTCGAGTTCACACCGGCGAGGGTGTCGCGCTCCCAGCTGACCGAGCGGTCCGCATCGGCGTACCCGCCCCAGACGTCGACCACCGGCTCGCCGTCGAGGTAGACAGCGACCGAGGCGCCCACGTCGTCCTTGCCGAGCGAGGCCGCAAGGGCCTCACGGACTGCGACGAACCGCGGCTCGCATAGTCCCTTATTGGGCGCGGCTGGAGAGGGCGAGTTTGTTCATGGTTCGGTTGAGGTGGGTTTTGATGGTGGCGGTGCTGAGGACGAGGATCTCGGTGTTGGACAGGCCGGTGGCGACCAGGCGCAGGACCTCGCATTCGCGGGTGGTCAGGATGGCCATCTCGGGTGGGGGAGCGGTGGCTGGTTCGGGGCGCGGGGTGTAGGCCTCGATCAGGCGGCGGGTGATGGTGGGGGCGAAAGGCGGGTCGGCGGCGGCCAGGATGCGCCGGGTGGCGGTGATCCCGTCGGTGCCGGGCATTCGGATGTCCATCAGGATCACCTCGGGCCCGGCGGTCGCAGCCAAGTGGACGGCTTCCTCGCCGTCGGAGGGCTGCTGTTCCACACGGCAACTATCACGGAAGCAGGTCTGCGCATCGTGGACCTGTGGAACTCATCCGGCGCGCTGGACGCGTTTATGTCGAGGATGCTGCCAGCGCTCAAGGAGGCCGGTTTCCCGGAGGTGGGTCCGCCCAAGACCACAGAGGTCTACTACTACTACCCTCAGCGGTGACATGGATTCGCCGATCACCTGCCCTGCCAGCCATCGCACTCTCCGCTCTGCTTTCCTGCCCGACACCGGCCGGGAAGCCAGCGTCCCCCGCCTGCGACCGGCTGTCCCCGCCCAGCGTTGGTTCGGGGCAAACAGATATAAGGGCTCTCGACCGGGCGCCCGTTCTGTTGGCCTGACCTGGTGTCCCTGCCGCCTTGGGCAGGGCGCTCGGGCTGGCGGTCCGGTTTGCGACTCCGCCGGCCGGAGTCGCAACCGCGTCCGTCTGAGCAACAGCGCGTCTACACCTTGGCTTCGAGCTGTGCGTTGACCTTGGCCAGTTCCTGGTGCATTTCGTTGTGCTGTGCGCTCAGGGCCTCGAAGTTCACCATCAGTTGCTTCAGTAGTTCTTCTGAGCGGCAGTTGGTCTCGAAGTCGTGCTCGGCCAGCTCGCTGGAGATCTGGTCGCTGCGCTTCGCGGCGATCAGCAGGATCGCGCCCTGCATGGCCGCCAGGCAGGACAGCACCAGGTTGAGCAGGATGAACGGGTACGCGTCGAAGCCGTGTTTGCCGTTGAAGCCCATCCAGACGGCCAGGAAGACCAGCGAGCCAAGGACGAACGCCCACGAGCCCATTCCGTTGCGCATCTTGTCTGCGGCGCGCTCGCCCAGGGTGAGTTGCTTGTCGCTGCGCACGCCGGGGTGACCGTGCCATCGGTGCATGGTCCTGCTGGCGGTCTCGGTGGCGTCGGATATCAGCTGAGTGCTCATGGCGGGGCATTGTGCCAGGCGAGTGCGTGGGTGACGGCGGGAGGGCCCCCGGATGCACCCTGAGCGATAGTGCTGAGTTCGTGCGTCATGCGCCGTTGTCGGACCAGTTGTGGTGGGGACCGTCACAACTGACGGCGCGCAGCACCGCAACCGGTTCGGATTGGGTCCGACAGGTCGCCTGACGCAATGGGCCAGTACAGGGGGCGTGCCGGTCCGATGGGGAGTGAGCGGGAGCCGTCGGGGGGTGGATGGGATCCCGCTCAGGCGGGGCCCACGGGGGACGTACGCCCAGAGACGCCGACCGAGCCCTCGTACAGCCGCCCGGCGCCACGACCAGTAGGCACGACTCTGGTGGCGGGGGCCGGAGGACACGGGGGGCCGGGGCTGATTCCACCCGTCCAGCCCCTGCCGTAGACGAGGGAGGCCCGCGCCCGGCCAGCGGGGCCCTCCGCGGTTGGGGAGAAGAGGCACCCGGCCCTGTTTGCTACTGGTTCCGGGCCGGGCCGCCAGGAGTGCTACGGCTCCGACGGGTTCGACTCCTCGGGCCCGGCCGACGCGTGCCGAGGGCCACTTACGAACGAACAACAACGGCAGCACAGAACCGACTTGGTCCATGAGGGCGACGAAGACGCCATCCACGGTCTGGACCGCGCCTTGGCTGTTCTGTCCGCCGACCTCGACCGCGCGCACCGAACTGGGCGTCGACCTGCTCCGCGACTACCAGGACGATACAGAACACGGATCCTGTACCAGGGCACCGTGCTGCGCGCGATCATGATCGTCGCCTCCGTGGCCACCTGACGGCCTGCCAGGCTCTGGCCGTGATCGAGACGGCCGGCTATCCGTGGTCCGGGCTTGGTTGGGCGGTGTCGTTTGGGGTCGTTTCGGGTTTGGTGTGGAGGACTTCGCGGGCCTGCTCCGCGGCGCGGAGCATGCTCTCGCTGATGAAGTCGCTGAAGCGGGCGATGTTCTCCAGGCGGGCGGCGGCCAGGGTGTCGCGGCCCAGGACGCTGACGCCCTGCCGTGCGGTCTGGGCGACCTGGGCGATGCCGCGGGCACCGGCGATCGTCGACTGGTACCAGACGTCTTCGTCGACGAAGTAGCGCTCGCGGCGGCGTTCGTCGCGTTCCCGGCGGATGAGGCCCTGGCTTTCGAGGAACGCGATGGCCTTGGAGACGGACGCCGGGCTGACCTGGAGGTGCGCGGCGAGTTCGGACGCGGTGAGGCTGCCCGCGTCGGCGATGAAGAGGCAGGTCAGTACCCGGGCCGTCATCTTGGGCAGGCCCTGTCCCATCATCAGGGTGGTGAACGCCTCCTCGTACTCGCGCACAGCCTCGTCGTCGCGCCCGTGGCCCAGCGCCGGCGCCCCCTGCCCGCGAGGTGCGGCCTTGCGCCGGTGGGCGCGGCGTTCGGTGGCGCGGTGGGCCAGGTCGGCGCGGTAGGCGGTGGGGCCGCCGTTGCGATCCACCTCACGCGTGATCGTCGAAGTGGGACGGTCGAGGCGTCGGGCGATCTCCGCGTAGGCGAGGTCGTCGGCCAGCCCCAGCGCGATCTGCTGGCGTTCGGCCTGGGTGAGTCTGCCTCCCGGCACCGCGATCTCCCTTCGTGCTTCCCTGGTGCCGCCAGCATAGCGTTCACTCTCAATCCAATGCAACGATCGGAGTATCTGTCATTGCGTTAGATTTTGACTCGTTGCAACGAAATCTGGACTTTGGCCTGCACAAATACAGATTAAACGCAACGAGTATGTTGCGTGATACACGAACGCAACGTAGCGTTTCCGTTGTCAGAAACAAGGAGCACCGCAAGGAGAGCATCATGCAGAAGTTCGCCACCCCCGCCGCGATCTGCGCCGTCCTGGACATCGCCGCCGGGCGCATCCAGGTCATCGCCGCCGACCGCGCCGACACCACCGTCGAGATCCTGCCCGCCGACCCCTCCAAGGGCCGCGACGTGAAGGCGGCAGAGAAGACCACCGTCGAATTCGCCGACGGCGTCCTGCGGATCCACACCGCCGACCCCAAGAACCAGTACTTCGGCCCCTCCGGATCCCTGGAGGTCACCGTCCAACTGCCCGCCGGCTCCCGCATCGAGGCCCACACCGCCAGCTGCGAACTGCGCGGCGTCGGCCGCCTGGGCGACATCGTCTTCGAAGGCGCCTACCGCCACATCAAGATCGACGAGGCCGCGAGCGTGCGCCTGACCGCGGTCGACGGCGACATCGAGGTCGGCCGCCTGCACGGCCCCGCACAGATCACCACCGCCCGCGGCGCCATCCGGATCACCGAGGCCGTGCGCGGTACGGTCGTGCTCCGCACCCAGATGGGCGACATCACGGTCGGCGCCACCCCCGGCACCTCCGCCTCCCTGGACGCCGGCACCGGCCACGGCCGCGTCAGCAACGCCCTCAAGAACGACGGCACCACCGAACTCGACATCCGCGCCACCACCGGCCAGGGCGACATCACCGCCCGCAGCCTCTAAAGGCAGCAGGACCAGGACTGTCCGGCCGGGCCCACCGCGATCGAGATCCCCATCGCTCGTCGCAGACGACCCGGCCGCCCGTCCACCAGGGGCCCGCGATCCACATGCAGCGCCTGGAGAAGTCGAAACCGTACAAGACACCCAACGTGACCAAGGGGGAACCCATGACGAAGAACACATCCGGGGCCGACGCGAAGTGGGCCGGCATGGTGCCGGTCGACGACACCGCCCTGGCCGTCACCGACACCGGCGGCCCCGGCATCCCCGTGGTCTACCTCAACGGCCAGTTCGCCACCCAGGGGTACTGGCGGCGGGCCATCGCCGAACTGGGCACCGGCTGGCGGCACATCACCTACGACGAGCGAGCCCGCGGCAGGAAATCGAAGCGCTCCGCGGACTACTCCTTCGAAACAGCCGTCCGCGACGTCGACGCCGTCCTGGCCGCCAGGGGCGTGGACCGGGCACTGGTCGTGGGCTGGTCCTACGGAGCGTTCATCGCGGCACACTGGGCCAGCCGGAACCCGGACCGCACCCTGGGCGCCGTCCTGGTCGACGGCGCATACCCCTACGACTGGCTCGACGACGCCATGGAACAGCGGATCCGCAAGCTCTTCCGGCGGATGAGCTGGTTCACCCCGCTCCTGCGCCCGACCGGGATCACCCCGCGGATGACCGCCGAACAGCAGGCGAACAGCAACATCGAACTCGGCAGGCTCTCCCGCGAGCGCGAACTGGGCCCCGTGCTGGACAACATCACCGTCCCGGTGCGGTACGTGGTTGCCTCAGGGACATCCCTCGGAAGCCGCAGCGGTGAGCAGGAACAGATACGCACCAGCCTCGACGCGGTGACCGCCCGCAACCCGAACATCGAAATCAGCGCGAAGGTCGCCAGCAACCACGGCGCGATCCTCAAGAAGGACTCCCCAGCCATCGCCCAGGCCGTACGCCAGATCGCAGCCCTCGACCGCGGCCGACGCTGAAGACACGAGCCACCGCACTTCCACCGCACCGGGGCGGAAAGCCTTCCGATCACGGTCGGGACCGCCGTCCGCTTCCAGGACTCGATGCCCATTCCGGGGGCGGCCGACTCCAGTCTCCCGGCCCGCGCCCCGGCCTCCCGCAGGTTTCCCGCCCCTCGGGCCGCTGGTGCGGGCCACGGGGCCGGTATTTGGCTCTAGGAGGGTGCTGAAGATCTGGGCCGGCGTTCTGTGCCTCCGCTCGCCGCGTCCGGTGACCTGACCGGAGCTCAACTACCCCACGCGCGTGGTCGTGCCACCGACATCACGGGATCGACCGCGCGGGCTTGATCTCGAGTGCACTCCAACTCCTATAGTGCGCTGCACAGGGGAGTCACCAGCAAGGGAGTACGGCCATGCGTTATCGCAACCTCGGCGGAACCGGCATCGAGGTCAGTACGTACTGCCTGGGCACGATGATGTTCGGCGCTGTCGGAAACACCGACCACGACGACTGCGTCCGCATTGTCCACACGGCCCTCGACGAGGGCATCAACTTCGTGGACACCGCAGACATGTATTCCGCAGGCGAGTCAGAGGAGATCGTTGGCAAGGCGCTCCGGGGCCGCCGTGAGAACGTGGTGCTCGCCAGCAAGGTCCACTTCCAGATGGGGGAGGGACGCAACCGGAGCGGCAATTCGCGGCGTTGGATCGTTAGGGCGGTCGAGGATAGCCTGCGGAGGCTGCAGACCGACTGGATCGACCTCTACCAGGTGCACCGCCCCGACCAAACGACCGACGTCGAGGAGACGCTCTCGGTCCTGGGCGACCTGGTGCGCGAAGGCAAGATCCGCGCCTTCGGCTGCTCGACCTTCCCGGCCGAGGAGATCGTCGAGGCCCACCACGTCGCCGAACGGCGCGCGCTGCCGCGGTTCCGGACCGAGCAGCCGCCCTACTCGCTGATCGTCCGCGGCATCGAGTCCTCGGTGCTGCCCGTCTGTCGGCGCTACGGGATGGGTGTGCTGACCTGGAGCCCGCTCGCCTCCGGCTTCCTGACCGGTAAGTACCGGCAGGGCCGCCCCATCGACCTCTCCACCGGACGGGCCAGGCTCACCCCCGCCCGCTTCGACCCGGCTATCCCCGGGAACGCGGCCAAGCTCGCCGCTGTCGAGCAGTTCACCGAGCTCGCTACCGAGATCGGCTGCACCCTGCCCGAGCTGGCGATAGCCTTCCCCCTCGCACACCCAGCCGTCACCTCGGTGATCATCGGACCGCGTACCGGGGAGCAACTGGAGCACCTCCTCAAGGGTGCCTCGCTCGTGCTGGACGACGCCGTACTCGACCGGATCGACGAGATCGTGCCGCCGGGAGTCAACCTCTACCACCCGGACGGTGCCTGGCGGGCGCCCGCGCTCGACGACACCGCGGGCCGCCGGCGGGCCCCGGCGGACCGCCCCGCCGTCTAGAAGATCACCGAAATCTCGGGTTCTGGCCTCGTATGTGCTGACGCGGGGCCAGCCTGCTGTGCATGCAGGGGGAATGGGGCGGGGACAGCGTCGGCGAGGACGTCTGGGAGACCTGCCGGGAGCTGGTCCCGGTCGGGAGCGTGTTCGCGTTCCTGGCCGAGCACCGCGAAGTGCTGTTCCCGAAGTCGATGTTCGCGGACATGTACCCCTCGGGCAACGGGCGTCCGTCGATGCCGCCGCAGGTCCTGGCGGCGACGGTGGTGCTGCAGAGCCTGCACGGGCTGTCCGACTTCGAGACGGTGCAGGAACTGCGCTGCGACCTGCGGTGGAAGGCTGCGTGCGGACTCGGTTTGCACGACACCGCGTTCGATTCCTCGCTGCTGACCTACTTCCGCCGTCGGCTGCAGCGCTCCGGTGATCCGAACCGGCTGTTCACCAAGGTCAGGGAGGTCGTGGCGGCTACCGGTGTCCTCAAGGGCCGGCAGCGCCGGGCACTGGACTCCACCGTGCTCGACGACGCGGTCGCCACTCAGGACACGGTCACCCAGTTGGTGGCCGCGATCCGCCGGGTCATCCGCGAGGTCCTCGGCGCGCAGACGGTGGCCGACCGGTGGTGCACCGCCCACGACTACACCGACCCGGGCAAGCCGAGGATCGCGTGGAACGATGTGCAGGCCCGCGCCGACCTGGTTGACGCCCTGGTCACTGACGTCCTGAACCTGCTTGGGCGGCTGCCCGAACAGGAACTGGGCGAGACGGCGGCGAACGCGGTCGGTTTGCTGGCGCTGGCCGCCGGGCAGGACGTGGAACCCGTCGACGGAAGTGATGGCCGCGACGGGCGCTGGCAGATCACCCAGGGCACCGCGCACGACCGCACCGTGTCCACGGTCGACCCTGAAGTACGGCACATCCACAAGAACAGGTCGCGCCACCAGGAGGGCTTCCGCGCGCACGTGGCCTTCGAACCCGAGACTGGTCTGTTCACTGATGTCGCCGCGGGCAGCGGGGCCGGCAACCACGAGGCTGCCGTCGCCCGCGACCTCCTCGCCCAGGAGGTCCTGCCGGTCACCGTCCTCGGCGACGCCGCCTACGGCACCGGCGAACTGCGCGAACACCTCCAGGCCCAGGGCCACGACCCGGTCCTCAAGCCACTGCCGCTCAGAGCAGCCGTCCCCGGCGGGTTCACCTCAGACCAGTTCACCGTCGACACCGAACAGGGCCAGGTCACCTGCCCCGCCGCACACACCGTCCCGCTCGGCCGACCCCTGGCGAACGGCGCACGCCAGGCCCAGTTCAAGAAACTCTGCGCCGACTGCCCGCTCAGGGACCGCTGCACCCGCTCCAAAACCGGACGCACCTTCACTGTCCACGCCAAGTACGACCTGCTCAGAGCCGCCCGCGACCAAGCCGTCGCCGACCCCGACTGGAAAGCCGAGTACCGCCGCTGGCGACCACCGGTGGAACGCGCCATCGCCTGGCTCGTCGCCAAGGGCAACTGCCGCGTGCCCTATCGAGGCGTCATCAAGAACGACACCTGGCTCCACCACCGCGCCGCCGCCCTCAACCTCCGCCGCCTGACCAACCTCGGACTCACCCGCACCACCACCGGTGCCTGGACCCTGGCCCCCGCCGTCCTATAGGGGCGACAGGGGGCAACCTTGTCCAGCTCAGAATTCGGTCTCACACCAAGATTTTCAGGAGCGTTCTAGCCGGTCATTAATCGGCTCGCAACGCCCCCTTCACAAGGTCGTAAACCGCATGCGCGCTGATAGCGACAGCCGGCGGATCACTGGGACCGGGCTCGTGCTGGAATACAGCGATTGGTGAGGTGCGCGTGAGGGACAGGCTGCGAGTGCTGTCGATCTACGAGGGCTTCTTCTCGGGCGGAGCCCGGATGCTGCACACGGACGCCGTCATAGGCCTGCACGAGGGCGGCCAACGCCATCGGGTGCTGAGCATCCACGGGGACATGCGGCGGGAGGCCACCTACCAGCGGATGGAGGACGACGCCTGCTACCGCTCCCTGAGCGCCGCGGGGGTACCGGTCACCTCGCTGGGCCGCCGCCCGCCCGGCACCGCCGGACCTGGCGCCTTCACATCACCCGAGCTGGCCGTCACCACCGGACTGACTGCGGACGCCGACGTCATCCTGTCTCTGAAGGAACAGCCGATCGGCCTACTCAACCAGGCCGGCCCGCCGCACCGGCCGGTGGTCGTCTGCCTGCACCGATCCGACCCGGAAAACCAGGGCGCCGCCCTGGACGACCTGAAGACCGCCGTCGCCGAGGGCCGAATCGCGGCCGCCGTCTGCTGCGCCGCCTCCACCAAGGCCGCCTACCAGGCCGCCGGGATCCCCGCCGGCCTCCTGCACGTCATTCCAAACGGCGTGGATCTGCTGCGGTTCCGGCCCGACCCGGTCCGGCATGCCGCACTGCGTGCGTCACTGCGGATCCCGTCGACTGCACCGGTGATCGTCTTCGCGGCCCGCTACGCCGCCATGAAGAACGTGCCGCTGTTCCTCAGCGCCGCCCGTAGCTACCTTCGCCAGGAGCCCGGCGGACACATCCTGATGTGCGGCGCCGGCATGACCACGGCCAACCCTGGCCTGCGTGCGGACCTCGCGGCCGCCTTCGCCGACGAGCCCCGGCTCACCGACCGGGTATCCCTGCTCGGGGTGCGCTGCGACATGGAGGTTGTCTACGCGGCCGCCGACGTGGTCTCGCTGACCTCCGCCACCGGGGAGGCGGCCCCGCTGTGCCTGATCGAAGGCATGATGTGCGGTGCCGTACCGGTGGCCACCGACGTAGGCGATTGCGCGGCGATGGTGGCCGGGCACGGCATCACCACACCGCCCGATCCCGAGACGATCGCCCGTGCCTGGAGCGAAGCCGCCGGCCGCCGCGCCGAGTTCGCCCCCGCCCTCGCGCGCAGTCGCGAACGCTTCAGCCGCACCCGCATGATCGTCTCCTACTCCGCGCTGATCGACCGCGTCCACCGCGATGCGGCCGAAGTGGCCCTGGCCGAACCCTTCTGAGGGCGTTGTCAGGTGTTGTCAGGTTGAGTCAGGCTTCGGGGGTGCGGGTCCGGTTCGGGACGTGTCTGGCCGCCGGTCGTGGTGTCTGGTTCAGGCTGCGGCGGCAGGCCGGTGGTGTCGGTGATCTGGTCCCAGATGGCGAAGCGGATGATCATCTCGGTGCGGTGCGGTGCGGTGCGGTGCGGTGCGGTGCGGTGCGGTGCGGTGCGGTGCGGTGCGGTGGCCGGTGGCGGTGAGCCGGTGGCGTCGGGGTCTGAAGTGGGGTGAGATGCCGCTGAACCGGCCGGGAACCGTTGCGCGGCACCGACCGAGCGGGTGCGGGGCTGGCCGCGAGCGTCGTGGCCCTGACCGCCAGCAGTTGGCTGGGCACGCGGACCGGCTGGAGGGGCGGGCCGACCGGGTGGAGCGGGCGGCGCAGAAGGCGAACAGCCGCGCGGAGATCGAGCTCCGCGCGCGGATGACCGCCGCACAGTGGGAGCTGGAGGACCGGTTCCGCCCGTTCGTGGCCTCCGCGCGCGAACGGGAGCGCGCGAATGCGGAGGCCCCGCGCGTCGCGCCCGGCCGACAGCACTGAGCAGCAGCAGGTGCGCACCAACCCCGCTCCGGTGCGCCCCGGAGTGGTCCGCTGACCGCACCCGGCGCACTGGGGCGCGCCTGCGACCGCCCCGGTGCGGGCGGTGCGCGGATGCGGTGAGGTTCGGGTGCTTGCGGTGCGCACCGCAAGCCGCGGCCGGTGCGCTGCTGGTGGAGCCGGTGCACCCGGAACATCAGAAGCCGATGCCCGGTCCTGGCTCGCCAGGCCCTCGCCTGGGGCAAGGGAGCTCTACGCCGCCTGGAAGGCCCGGCGCCGCGCAGCGCCCCGCCCAGTCCGCACCGCCTGCGCCCCGGGGCACCGCAACCGCAGCCGAGGCCAGCCGCCCGAGGCGGCGTCCGAAGCCCTGCGGCCCGGCCCGGCCTGCAGCAGCTGCTCGCCCAGCTCGAAGCCGAACACACCCAGCAGCCAGCCACAGGCACCCATTCCTCATCTGACGCCGACGCGGAACCCGCTGCGCTGTGCCGGGTACGGGCCACACGCGGCGGGGCATGGCCCCGTTCAGTCCCCGCCGGCCCCGGAGTCGGACGAGGCCGTCACCGCCGGGGCGAAGCGCGAGGCGCAGTGTGCCGGGATCTCGGAGCCACTACGCAGCAGGCTGATTGCGCTGGTCGACGTGCGCGGCTTCCGACCGTCAACCTGATCCCGACCACGCTCACCTCCCATGCGCATGGCCCCCGGCACGGCCAAGAGCCCACCCACGATCCTGATCACCGGGGTACAAGTAGCGCTTCTGGACCTCCTCGGCATGGACGAGATCCGCCCCCGCTGGCTTCAAACCTGATACCCCGCGTGCGAAGGCCAGGTCTCGAGCCGGCCCTGCGCGGGCAGTTGGCTGGTGTCGTGGACCGCAGCCCATGCATTCGCCCCCGAGCCGCTGGTTCGGTGCGCTTCGTCGACGGGCACGGCGGTCCAGGGCTGTGCAGCTCAAGCCCTGGCCTCATTGCTCACGCTTCGGCGGAAAATGCAAGCTGAATTCGCTGGATCGAATATCCCGTGCTGATTGCTCACACATCGGGCGGCTCTGTCAAGGGCGAGAATCGCCACACCCGGGAATGGCGACAGCCCGCGAGAAGCGAATGCTAGGGTTGTTCACAGCCCGAATGCACACTGCATGCCGCATCGGCACAGTTCCCTCCGTTTGCTCGGCGACCGCTTCGAAATAGTGACAGGAGTGCGCTCCTGTTTTCCGGAGCAGGGAGCCGACTTTCGATATCTGTCGCACGAGTTCGGGCAAGAATTCACGCCCACACAACGGAGTTCTTTCGTGTCGACTGACAGTGCAATTACGGCTGCCCCTGCGCGGGCTGGCGCATCATCGGAGCCGCCGGGCGGCCGCCACCTGGGTCTGGCCCTGTTCGTGATCGCCGCGGCGCAGCTTATGGTGGTCCTGGACGCCACGATCACCAATATCGCCCTGCCGAGCATCCAGATCCATCTCCACGTCTCCACCCCGAACCTGGCCTGGGTGGTCAACTCCTACGCACTGGCGTTCGGCGGCCTGCTGCTGCTCGGCGGCCGCGCCGGCGACCTCTTCGGACGCAGGCGCATGTTCCGCATCGGCATCGCGGTGTTCACCCTCGCCTCCCTGCTCGGTGGCCTCGCGCCGAACGAGGGCCTGCTGATCGCCGCCCGGATCCTGCAAGGCGTCGGCGCCGCGCTCGCCGCTCCCAGCGCCCTCGCGCTGATCACCACGACCTTCCCCGCGGGCAAGCCGCGCAACACCGCGATGGGCGTGTACGCCGCCATGGGCGGCGTCGGTGCCACCGTCGGCCTACTGCTCGGCGGCGTCCTGACCGACTACCTTGACTGGCGCTGGGTGTTCTTCGTCAACATCCCCATCGGCCTTGCCGTCCTGGCCGGCACCACGACCCTCACCGAGGCCCAACGCCACCCCGGACGCCTGGACATCCCCGGCGCCATCACCGGTAGCGGCGGCCTGATCGCCCTCGTCTACGGCATCACCCGCGGCGGCGACCGTGGCTGGACCGACGGCCTGACCCTCACCTCCTTCGCGACCGCCGCCGCACTGCTGGCCGCCTTCCTCCTCTACCAGACCCGGGTCGAGCACCCGATGATGCCGCTGCGCCTGTTCAAGGACCGCACCCGCTCCGGCAGTTACATCACCATGCTGCTCATCGGCTCGGGCATGTTCGCCACCTTCTACTTCCTCACCCTCTACATGCAGCTCATCCTCGGCTACACCCCCGTCAGGACCGGCTTCGCCTACCTGCCCTTCAACTGCGGCATGGCCCTGGCCGCAGGAGTCAGCTCCAAGCTGGTCACCCACCTCGCACCACGGCTTATCGCCGGGCCAGGCCTACTGGTGGCAGCCGCCGGCATGCTCTGGTTCTCCACCCTCACGCCGAACTCCTCCTACACCACCCACTTGGCGCCCGCGATGTTCGTCACCGCCCTCGGCCTCGGCGCCAGCTTCGTCCCCATGACCCTCGGCGCCGTTCACCACGTCCAGCACCACGACACCGGAGTCGCCTCCGCCCTCCTCAACACCGCACAGCAGATCGGCGGCGCGCTCGGCCTCGCCGTCCTCGCCAGCATCTCCACCTCGGCAGCCAACAACAAGCTCCCGGACGCCGCCAACGCCTACTACCGCGCCCTGGCCAGCAAGGACTTCTCCCTCGTGGCCAAGGCCGGCGGCGCACTCACCCACGGCTACACCGCCGCCTTCATCGCCGCCGCCGCCATGTTCCTCGCCGGCCTGGCCGTCACCGCACTCGCCATCAACGCCGGCAAGCAGCACCACACCCCCGACCCAGCCTCCGTCCACATCGGCTGACAGCGGACCCAGTCCTGGACCGCCAAGCCTTCCTTCACCCGATACGTCGCCTGCCCGTGTGGCAGGCGACGCATCGCTCGGGCCGAGGGTGGAGCCCGCCCCTGAATCCCTTTGCACATGGAAGAGAACTGCCGTGCCCGATACTGCCGATACCGCGCGCAACGTTGCCTTGGCCCGCGACCACGCATGGACCGGCGAAGACAACATCGAGAAGGCCATGAGCGACAGCGCCGACGCTGTCGTCTGCAATACACCAGGGCCCGAGTCGGGTGACCGCGCTTCAGATGAGCTGGGCCCGGCGGTGCTCACCCTCGGACGCGCCTACCTGGGTGCAGTCGCTGCAATCCTCGACACCGTCCCCCATGGCCCGCGTGGATACCACACCCTCTGTGCCGTGATCCGAGGCAATCATCCAAGCCAGTTGGTGTTGGCCAGCCAGCTAGGCATTGACCGCACGGTGATGACCTACCTGATCGACGACCTTGTCTCCGCCGGCCTGGTCGAGCGTCAGCTCAATCCTGCCGACCGGCGCCAGCGCAAGATCGTCGCCACCCCAAGCGGCACGCAAACGATGACCGAGCTCACCGGACGCGTCCGCGAAGTAGAGGACGAACTCCTCAGCGCACTCGACAACCACGAGCGAAAGGCATTCCGTGACCTGCTCAGACGAGCAGTCGGCGGCCTGCGCGACAGCGACAACAGCAGCCCCTGCTAGCCCCCTGCTGTTCAATCGGGTCCTGTTGAGTTTAGCCTCACGCTACTGAGGAGAGCGCATCGAACCACATCAGGGTCATGAACTCCACGTCGTCGTCCCGGTCCCGACGGACCAGGTCGATCGAGAGGAAGTGGCGTTCATGCGCCAGGCGGCGAACTGGATGCTGACGTCGAAGCGGTCGGCGACGTCCTGGTCGGTTCTGCCGTACAGCGCTGCCCCGATGGCCCTCACCGGGAGAGACCGGCTCTCCAAGGGAGGCGGAAGTCCACCGCGTTGGCGGCCCGATGCAGCGCCTCCTCGGCGACTCTTCGCGCTTCGGCGGGTATGTCGCCGCGCTCTCGAACAAGTTGGGCGAAGATCGGCGCATCGTTCCGCTCGAGGGTGCTCACTGTGGCCTGGGTCCTCCCGTGACATCGGCACCCGCTCGCGTACGGGCCCCGGAGGTGTCGCGAGTCTACTGGCCCGGCTGCGGGCAGACGGCTGGCGTCCGCCCAGCGGATGGGAGCGGTGGTGTTCATCCCCCGCCACCCACAGTGCCGTTCCTCGCGCTGCGCCACTCGTGTCCGCGCCCAATGATCACGGTCGGCTGACTGACATGTGAGCTGGGGTGGTCAGATAGGCCTTCTCCTTCGGATCACAACGGCAGGGGCCCGGGCGGGCTTCCCATCCGGGGTGTGCGTTCAGCGTTCCGTCCGTGGGCGTGGGACGAGCACTGGGCACCCGGTAGCGGGGCGGGAGGTCAGTCGGCGGTCAGTCCCTGCGCGCGGAACTGCTCGCGAACCCGGTCCACCAGCGCGGCGTCGGGCACCGGGGTGTCGCGCAGTGGGAAGCGCAGGCCGAGGGCGTCGTACTTGGCGGCGCCGAGTTTATGGAAGGGCAGTACGTCCACCCGCTCGACGCTGCCCAGTCCGGCGACGAACTCGGCGAGGCCGTCGACGGCGGCCCGGTCGTCGGTCCAGCCGGGCACCAGGACGTAGCGGATCCAGGTTCGGACCGTGAGGGCGTCGAGGCGACAGGCGAAGCTGAGGGTGGGCGCCAAGCGCCCGCCGGTCAGCCGTTCGTAGACGCGGGCGTCGAACGCCTTGATGTCCAGAAGGACCAGGTCGGTGTCCGCCAGCAGGGCCTGGTCGGCCCGGTCACCCAGGAAGCCGGAGGTGTCCAGGGCGGTGTGCAGGCCGAGCGCCTTGCAGCGGTGCAGCACCTCGGCGGTAAAGGCGTGCTGGAGCAGGGGTTCGCCGCCGCTGATCGTCACACCCCCACCGGATGCCTTGAGGAACGCGCCGCAGGCTTCGATCTCGGCCATGACCTCATCGACGGTGGTGGGGCGGCCGTCGCGCATGTGCCAGGTGTCGGGGTTCTGGCAGTACTGGCAGCGCAGCGGGCAGCCACTGAGGAAGAGCACGAAGCGGGTGCCGGGGCCGTCCACCCCGGTGGAGAGGTCCCAGGAGTGCACCCGGCCGGTCAGCGCGTCCTCGACCCCGGATCGGGCCGACTGGGCCTGGTCCGGCGAGGGGCGGCCGGTGGCGGTGTTCACAGCGATCCGTGGAAGGTGCGGCTGATCACGTCGCGCTGCTGTTCGGCGGTGAGCCGGACGAAGTTGACGGCGTATCCGGAGACCCGGATCGTCAGCTCGGGGTACTTCTCCGGGTGGTCCATGGCGTCTTCGAGGGTGGCGCGGTCCAGGACGTTGACGTTCATGTGGAAGCCGCCGCAGGTGGTGAAGGCGTCCAGCAGGCCGACCAGATTGCCCACGCGCTCCTCGGGGTTCCGGCCGAGCCCTGCGGGGGTGACCGTGTTGGTCAGGGAGATGCCGTCGCGGGCCTGGTCGTAGGGGATCTTCGCGACCGACAGGGCGGAGGCTGCCATGCCGTGGTGGTCGCGGCCGTTCATCGGGTTGGCGCCGGGGGCGAACGGGGCTCCGGCACGGCGGCCGTCGGGGGTGTTGCCGGTGTGGTGGCCGTAGACGACATTGGAGGTGATGGTGAGTACCGACTGGGTGTGGATCGCTCCGCGGTAGGTGGGGTGGTGGCGGATCTTGGCCATGAAGGAGCGCACCAGGTCTACGGCGATGGTGTCCGCGCGGTCGTCGTTGTTGCCGTAGGCGGGGTACTCGCCTTCGACCTGATAGTCGACTGCCAGGTCGGAGGCGTCGCGGATCACCTTGACCCGGGCGTACTTCACCGCGGACAGGCTGTCGGCGGCGACCGACAGGCCGGCGATGCCGCAGGCCATCATGCGCTCGACGGGGTGGTCGTGCAGGGCCATCTCGAGGCGCTCGTAGGCGTACTTGTCGTGCATGTAGTGGATCACGTTCAGGGCATTGACGTAGGTGGAGGCGAGCCAGTCCAGCATCCGGTCGTAGGCGGCGTCGAGCTCCGCCGGGTTCAGGTACTCGCCGGTCAAGGGCGTGAGTTCGGGGCCGACCTGCTCGCCGGTGACCTCGTCGCGGCCGCCGTTGATGGCGTACAGCAGGGCTTTGGCGAGGTTGACCCGCGCGCCGAAGAACTGCATCTGCCTGCCCACGGCCATCGCCGAGACGCAGCAGGCGATGGCGGTGTCGTCGCCGGTGCGCGGGCGCATCAGGTCGTCGGACTCGTACTGGATGGCGCTGGTGTCGATGGAGACCTGCGCGCAGAACCGCTTGAAGCCCTCCGGCAGCAGCGGCGACCACAGCACGGTCAGGTTGGGTTCGGGCGCGGGGCCCAGGTTGTAGAGGGTCTGCAGGAACCGGAACGAGGTGCGGGTGACCAGCGGGCGACCGTCCAGGCCGATGCCGCCGATGGACTCGGTCACCCAGGTCGGGTCGCCGGAGAACAGTTCGTCGTACTCCGGGGTGCGCAGGAACCGCACCATGCGCAGCTTGATGACGAAGTCGTCGATCAGCTCCTGCGCGCGTGACTCGTCGAACAGGCCCAGTTCCAGGTCCCGTTGGAGGTAGACGTCCAGGAAGGTGGAGGTGCGCCCGAGCGACATCGCTGCGCCGTTCTGTTCCTTGATCGCGGCCAGGTAACCCAGGTAGAGCCACTGCACGGCCTCCTGGGCGGTGGCGGCCGGGCGCGAGACGTCACAGCCATAGCCGGCGGCCATTTCCGTGAGCTCGCCCAAGGCCCGGATCTGCTCGGCGAGTTCCTCACGGTCGCGGATCACCGGCTCGCTCGACGGCAGTGCGTGCTGTTCGGCCCGTTCCGCCTGCTTGGCCTCGATCAGGCGGTCCACCCCGTACAGGGCCACGCGCCGGTAGTCGCCGATGATCCGGCCGCGCCCGTAGGCGTCGGGCAGTCCGGTGATGATCCCGGCCTTGCGGGCGGCGCGCATCGCGGGGGTGTAGGCGTCGAAGACTCCCGCGTTGTGGGTCTTGCGGTAGCTGGTGAAGACCTTCGAGACCTGCGGGTCGGGCTGGTAGCCGTAGGCGCGCAGGCCGTTCTCGACCATCCGCAGCCCGCCATTGGGCATGATGGCGCGCTTGAGCGGGGCGTCGGTCTGCAGGCCGACGATCAACTCCCGGTCCCGATCGATGTAGCCGGGCGCGTGCGACGTGATCGTGGACGGGGTGGCCGCGTCGACGTCGTGGATGCCCCTGCGGCGCTCCTCGGGCAGCAGTGCGCTGACCTGCTGCCAGACCGCCAGCGTGCGCTGGGTGGGTCCGGCCAGGAACGTGCCGTCGCCCTGGTAGGGGGTGAAGTTGGCCTGGATGAAGTCGCGCACGTCGATCCACCCGTGCCAGCCGCCGCCGGCGAAACCCCGCCACGCCGCCGCCGGAGCAGGGACCGGGGGAGTAGTCAGTGCTGGTGCCGGGGTCGTCATCTGTGCCTCCGCGGGATTCACCGGGGCGATGCCCCATTACCCACCAGCGTCATCCCAGCCGCAGGGCGGCGCACAGGGCCGGTCGGGCCCAGCAGCAGGGACGGTCGGGTCGCAGACACGCGGCCCCAGGGCGGCGCGCACGGCCGACAGATTCGGCGCTCGCCGTTCAGGGACCTTCGGCCCGCCGCCTCGGACCGGTGCGCCCTGTCGTCGACCGGTGGGGTGGAGCAGCGTGGGGGCATCACAATTCCGGGCAACCTGGTGAAGGAGCATGGCGATGAGCGTGCGAGTGGGCATCAACGGCTTCGGGCGGATCGGGCGCGACTACCTGCGCTGCGTGCTGGAGCGTGCAGAGACCGGCAGCACACCTGTGCAGGTCGTGGCGATCAACGACGTCACCGACGCCGCGACTCTGGCACACCTGTTGGAGTTTGACTCCACCTACGGGCGGCTGCGGCGCACCATCACCCACGACGCCGACTCGATCACCGTGGACGACCGGCGCATCGCGGTGTCCGCCGAAGGCGACCCCGCCGCTCTGAACTGGGGTGCACAGGGAGTGGACGTGGTGATCGAGGCCACCGGGCGCTTCCGCACCCGCGAGACCGCCGGACTTCACCTCAAAGTCGGTGCGCGCAAGGTCCTGCTGTCGGTGCCGGGCAAGGACGTCGATGCCACGGTGGTCATGGGAGTCAACGAGCGCACCTACGACCCCGACCTGCACCACGTGGTGTCCAATGCCTCGTGCACCACCAACTGCGTGGCCCCCATGGTCGAGGTCCTCAACGACGCCTTCGGCATCACCGACGGCCTGATGACCACCATTCACTCCTACACCAACGACCAGGTCGTCCTGGACGGCCCGCACAAGGACCCCCGCCGCGGCCGCACCGCAGCGGTCAACATCATCCCCACGAGCACCGGAGCCGCTCGCGCCGTGGGCCAGGTCCTGCCCGCCCTGGACGGCGTCCTCGACGGCATCGCCGTCCGAGTCCCCGTCGAGGACGGCTCCCTGACCGACCTCACCCTCCTGCTGCGCGAGCCGGCCACAGTAGAGGAGATCAATGAGGCCTTCCGCCGCGCCGCCCAGGGACCGCTGCGCGGCATCCTGCGGGTCAGTGACGCCCCGCTGGTGTCCCGCGACATCATCGGAGACCCGGCCTCCTGCATCCTGGACGCCCCCCTGACCCAGGTCCACGGACGGCTCGTCAAGGTCTTCGGCTGGTACGACAACGAATGGGGCTACACCAACCGCCTCCTGGACCTGACCGAGTACGTTGCCACCCGCCTCGACCCGCACTGACCGCCACCCATTGCTGGACACCGAAGGCCGCGGTTGTCCGTCGTCGGCGACGGACACCAGGGCGTCGATGACCTGGCCCTGCACCAGGCCGGTTTCGACGGGCAGTTCGGGGTGGCGGCGGTGGACCTTGTCCTGGGTATGGGCGAGCAGGCGCAGGGCGGTGCTCTGATCGCAGCCGTGCGGGGCGTCACTGGCCCTTTGTGCGGTCAGCCAAGGCCCGGCTTGGAGCAGAGCAGCGGCGCACCGCGGCGTGCTGCCTCGTCGGCGGCCCAGTGGGCGGCATGGATGCTCTGCGGTGATCCGTCGACGCCGGCGAGGACAGGCTGCCGCATGGTGGACTCCTCCGAAAGGGGTGCCGGAACGGCTGGTTGGTTCCAAGACTCGTCGGTGTACCTCGGGCGGCGCGCGGAGTCGTCGTGGCCCCGAGCACTGGGGACCAGTGGCCCTACGGCGAGAGACAACTGGTCCCTGCTTGTGTGCACCGCGCTGGCAGCACGATGAGTGCGACGGCGAGCGGCGCCGTGACCCAAGGAGGCGAATGGCGATGGCGACACCTGCGGCGACCCCGACCCCGCCCTTTCCCGCGCGGTGGCAATCACGTCTTGGCACAGCTCTGGCCCTGCGACGCAACCCGCTGTGGCGCTACAGCGACAGCCTCCGCAGCAGGCTGCGCGTGGGACTGGTGCTCGGCCTGCTGGCGGCCGTGGGCCTGTCCGCGTTCTTCGCCCTGCACCAGTACCGCCAGGACCGAGCCAATGAGCTGCGTCGCGACGCGCACCTGCACTCAGTCCAGGCCCTGGTCCTGACCGCACCCGCCACGCCCCCGGCGGCCTCCGCCTACGCGGGAGTCACCGCCCAGGTCCGCTGGAGCGAACTCTCCGGCGCCAGCCACGGGGCGAGCGTCACCGTGCCGGACAACGCCACCGTCGGCGCGCGGGTCCCGCTCTGGGTGGACACCGCCGACCAGATCAGCGCCCCACCAGTCACCGCCGGCGACTCCGCGACCTCAGCGGCCTACCTCGCTCTCTTGCTCGCGGCCGGCTCCGTCGCAGTCCTGCTGGCAATCCACCGTGTGGTGCGCGGCTGGGTCGACCGCACCGATGTCGCCCACTGGGAGCAGGACTGGCGGCTCTTCGAGCCGGCCTGGTCCCATCGCTCCTAGGCGGGCCCGAACAGCAGCACGGAACCGCGCGGCGCCTGCGCAGCCGGGCCGCCCGCACACCCGAAGCGACACCCGCCTCCCACACATTCACCTCAAGCCTTCACGATCGAGGAGCCGAATCATGACCGCATCACCCGTACGCAGTGTCGTCGTGGGTATCGACGCCACACCGGACAACGACCAGGTGCTGGACTGGGCGGCCGACCAGGCCGCCCTGCGCACTGCGCCGCTGCACATTGCTCACGCCTGGAGCCTTGCCCCCTACCAACTCCCGCCCGGGGATCGCGGCGACATCGCCGAACAGCTCCTGCAGGCCGCACGGCAGCAGCTGCATCGAGCCGAGGGCCGCGTCCGCGAGCGGTACAGCAGCATCGAGGTCAGCAGCGAACTACTGACCGACGGGGCGGTGCCCGGGCTGGTGCGCACCTCCGAACACGCAGACCTACTGGTCGTCGGCACCCGCGGACGCAACCGCCTCGCCTCCACACTGCTGGGTTCGGTCAGCCAGGGTCTGGCGGCCCACGCCGACTGCCCGGTGGTCGTCCTGGCCGGCCCCCCGCAGGCCTCCGCTCCTGGCCATGGCGCGGTCGTGCTGGGCGCCGCCCCCGGCGAAGCGGCGGCCCCGGTCACGTTCGCATTCGCCGAAGCATCCAGGCGCAGCGTGCCGCTGCGGGTGATCCGCACCTGGCTGTACCCGCAGGCATACCCCGGGATCTTCGCCGTGCCACCGGTCGAGAAGATCACCCGCACCCGCGAGGAGAACGAGGACCTGGCCGAGGTGCTGGCCGCAGGCCGCAAGGAGTTCCCGGACGTTCAGGTGATCACGGAAGTCACGCTCGACGAGGCGGATGCGGCGCTGGTCGACGCCTCGGCCGGAGCCTGCCTGGTGGTCGTCGGTGCCGAGCGCCACCAACGCCGGTTCGCAATGCCGCTGGGCCCGGTGACCCAGCGGGTCCTGCATCACGCCCACAGCCCCATCGCCGTCGTCCCCCACCCCTGACAGTGAGGCGGCCAGTGCCGTCGGCAGTCCCTGAGCCGCACCGTGCGGCGGGGCCAGGCCGCGCAGGCCGTGTTGAATGCCGGCGCAGCCCGAGAGCAATGCAACTCCCTGCCGGCCTGCCCGGGTGCCGGTCGGCGCATCTCCCGAGGCTCTGCGGCCCCAAGGTCGAGGGCCACTCGGCCCTCACCGCGCGCGCCGGGCACTGCTGGGATGAGTTCGAAACACCACGAGCCCCCTCAACCAAGCCCACGTCCGTACCCGTCCACCAGGGAGAGAACCCATGAAGGCCGCCGTCGTCCAGGACTTCACAGCCCCGCTGGCCATCGAGGACCGCCCGCTGCCGACGCCCGCCCCGCACCAGGTCCGCGTGCACATCGAAGCCTGCGGCCTGTGCCACACCGATATCCATGCCGCGCACGGCGACTGGCCCGTCAAACCCACCCCGCCGTTCGTCCCCGGCCACGAAGGCGTCGGCATCATCGACGCCGTCGGTAGCCAGGTACGGCACGTCCGGGTCGGCGACCGGGTCGCCATTCCCTGGCTGGCCGAAGCATGCGGACGCTGCGACCACTGCGTCACCGGCTGGGAGACCCTGTGCCTCCAGCAGCAGAACAGCGGCTACTCCGTCGATGGCGGCTACGCCGAATACTCCCTGGCCCACGGCGACTACGTCGTCCCGGTGCCCGAGGGCCTGAACCCGCTCGACGCCGCACCGCTGGCCTGCGCGGGAGTCACCACCTACAAGGCTGTCAAGGTCTCCGGAGCCCGCCCCGGCACCCGCGTCCTGATCTCCGGCGTCGGCGGCCTCGGCCACCTCGCCCTCCAGTACGCCCGGATCGCCGGCGCCGAGACCATCGCAGTCGACGTCACCGACGAGAAACTCGCCCTGGCCCGCGAACTCGGCGCCGACCACGTCATCGACGCCCGCATCCAGGACGTGGCCGCCGAGGCGCAGAAGCTCGGCGGCGCCGACGCCGCCATCTCCCTCGCCGTCAGCAACGCCTCCTTCCAGGCCGCCTACGCCGCGCTACGCCGCGGCGGCACCCTGGTGCTGGTCGCCCTGCCTGCGGACGGGAAGCTCGAACTCCCGGTTTTCGACACCGTGCTCAACGGCACCAGCGTGGTCGGCTCCATCGTCGGTACGCGCCAGGACCTGGCTGAGGTGTTCCAGTTGCACGCGCTGGGTCGCACCCGGGTGATCCGCGAGAGCCGCCGATTGGAAGACGTGAACGCCTGCTTTGAGGAGGTACTCGCGGGAAAGGTGTCTGCCCGTCTGGTCTTCGATCTGCGCTGAACACGACCTGTTTCGGGTCGGTGTCGGCTCTGCAAGCAGGGACAGAGCGGGCAGGCGGGGGCTCCCGGCCTTCGGTGTGACTGACGGCTTCGCGGTCATGGTGCGGAGGGTGCGAAGGTGACGGCTGTGGCCATCCACTGATGGTCGCAGGTGCCGGCGGCGGCGTAGGTGCCAGTGGCGGTGACCGTCCTGTAGCCGGTGGCCAGCTGATCGTGGGAGACGAACAGTGTTGGCAGGGCGGTGAATCCGCTTGACCAGGTTGCCGCTGTGCCGCCCTGGACGCCCGCGACTCCGAACACCATCTCGGGGTTGGCGGTGGTGGTCGGCGTTGATCCGGAGTTGAAAGCGGTGCCCGCGGCGCCGGTCGCGGCGGCGTGCTGGTCGACTGCCTTGACGTTGGTCAACTCGTCCACGGCCAGGTGCTGCTCGCCGGTGGACGGATAGCCGATGGTGATCGTGTCCGAGGTCGACAGTGCCTTGACTGCGGTCGCGGTGAGAATCAGGGTGCGGTCGCCGGCGTCGTCGGTCTGGTCCGCTGCGATGGTGTAGGTGTTTCCCTGGCTGTCGGTCGCGCTGATCGTCCCGGTGTGGGTGTTGGTGAGCATCATCGGCACCACGAGGGTGTCGCCGGCGGCGACCGCGTGCCTGACCGGCAGTTTCGTCGACGTCGTGTAGGCGGTCCCGGTCGCCGAGGCGATGCGGGCGACGTAGCCGGGCGCGCCCGCTGCCGGGTCGGCGACCGTGACTGTCGTCTCGTAGGTGGCGAGCACCGTTCCGGCTCCGATCGCGGCGCCGGCCATCAGTGCGACCAGATGGCTGAGGACACGGTAGCGCCGCGGCGAGCGACTGGCGTGCGGTCGCATGCAGGTCGGGTCGGGCTCCTGTGGGACTGTGACCGTGTTCTCGGATTCGTAGTCTTTGAGGGTCTGCGCCGGGGCAGGGGACTGGCCGCCCTGCTCCTCGATCGTGGTGCGCTGGATTCTGGTCCATGCCTCATCCCACGAGGGTATGTGGTCCTCGCTGACGCGGCAGGCCCGAAGGATGGCTATGGAACGTGCCAGAGGCGGCAGTTGCGTACGGGCGGCGTCCAAAGTGTGGGCGATGGTGCTTCGCGGCAATCCGGTGTGACGCTGCAGTTCCCGTAAGGAGAGTCCGCTTACGGCTTTGATGGCGCGTAGTGCCTCAACGAACTGTCCCGGGGATTGCAGCGAGGCCGGGTCGGGGCGATGGGTGGCACCCCGCGTTGGCGCGAGCGAGGGATCCTCGGAAAGGGAATCAGGCATGGCGTTTAGCTCCCCCAGCAGACTTTGACAGCCAACGAGCATAGGTAGTGTGGACCGGTTCATCCAAGCCCGTCCAAGCCCGTCCAGGCACGCTGTCCAACCGCGCGGGCGTCCCCTGCCTGCTCTTCGGCGTCGACGGCGCAGGTGCCCACGCGGCCACCGAGTCGTCGACCCCGCCTCAGCGACATCCTCGCCGACTTCTGTTCCTCAGCCCTCGGGCGGACCCGACCCCCGGGGCCAGCGGGTACGCCCTCACCGCCACGGCCACCGGCGGCAGTTCCGGCTCGGCGCGGACGGCACCCAGGACCCCGCCGTCCTCCAGGGCATGCTGGACGACGCCGCGGCAGCGCGCACCGCCGAGGCCCACGGTGCGGGTGTCCTGCGCTTCCCGCTCTTCCCCACCAGCGAGGAGGACGCACGCCGACCCGAAGGAGTCGGCCTGGATCGAGGGCGCGATGCACAACGACCTCTACGACAAGGAGGCGTACGTCCCGCCGGTCGTCGAGAAGCTGACCGGCTTCTTCGCCACCTATCTGGCGCCCGACCCCGAACGCCGCACGCTCTCGACGCCGTCCTGAACCACAGCCTGAGCCCTGCGACCCAGCCCGGACAGCCTAAAACTCCACAAGCAACTTGGCAAAGTTCCTTGTGGAGTTTTAGGCTGAGGCCATGAGCACGAATCCCGGGCCGCAGCAGTCCACTGCGACCGCGCAGCGCCTCAACGACGCGATCAAACGGCTGCGCGCACGCCTGCGCACGGAATCGGGGCAGCATGCGACCGGCCTGACCGCCACGCAACTCGGCGTACTGGCAAGCGTGGTACAGGAGGGCCCGGTCACCGCGGCCCGGCTCGCCGCGCTGGAGCACGTCAGCGGGCAATCCATCGCGCAGAGCCTGGCGGTGCTCAAGGCCGCCGGGCTGGTCCACAGCGAGCCCGATCCGCAGGACGGCCGCAAGAAACTGATGAGCGCCGACCCGTCCGCGGCCGAACTCGTCGACAATCTGCTCGCGGGACGCGCCTCCTTCCTGGCGCGGGCCATCGACCAGGTCGTCGCCCCGGACGAGCAGCAGGACGTAGAGAAGGCCATCGAGCTGCTGGAGCGCCTGGCTGCGGCCGACCTCAGCGACGGCACCCTGTGAGAACCGCCGCCGCACAGGCCGACTCTGCGACGAACGGTCTCGCACGCAGGCCCTTCGCGTGGACCTTCACCACCCCGCTCTACGTGGGCTCCACCCTCAACCCGATCAACAGCTCCATCATCGCGACCGCCCTGGTGCCCATCGCCGCCGCACTGCAGGTCTCGGTGGGCGCCACCGCCGTGCTGGTCTCCTCGCTCTACCTGGCCAGCGCCGTCGCGCAGCCCACAGCGGGCAAGCTCGCGGAGGTGCTCGGCCCGCGCCGGATCTTCCTGTCCGGCATCGTGCTGGTGCTGCTCGGTGGCCTGGTCGGCGGCCTCGGCCAGAACCTGGCGATGCTGACCGTCGCCCGGGTCCTGGTCGGCATCGGCACCTCGGCCGCCTTCCCCTGCGCGATGGTGCTGATCCGGCGCCACGCCGAGGAGGCCGGCCTGGACGCGCCGCCGGGCGGGGTGCTCGGCGGCATCGCGATCGCGGGCATGGCCACAGTCGCCGTCGGCCCTCCGATCGGCGGACTGCTGGTGGGCGCCGTGGGCTGGCGCTGGGCCTTCCTGATCAACATTCCGGTCAGTGCGATAGCCATGGCGATGGCTCTGCGCTGGCTGCCCAAGGACCCCGCGCCCGACCGCGGACACAGCGGTTTCCGTAAGGTCGCCGATCGGATCGACCTGGCCGGCATCCTCGGCTTCGCCGGGTCGATGACCGCGCTGGTCGTCTTCCTGATGAGCCTTCCCCACGTCGAGTGGATCGCCCTCGCCGTCTTCGTCCTGACCGCCCTGCCCACGGTCGTGTGGGAGCTACGGAAGACCGCGCCGTTCTTCGACTTCCGCGGCCTCGCCGCCAATGGCGCCCTCGCCCGGACCTACCTGCGCCAGGCCCTCACCCTTCTCGGCGTCTACTCCGTGATGTACGGCATGACCCAGTGGATGGAAGCCGCACACGGGATTTCCACTGTGGGGGCGGGGCTGCTGCTCCTACCGATGGGCGCCGTCTCCGCGCTGCTCTCGCGCCCGCTCGCCAGCCGCAACCTGGTGCGCGGACCGCTGATCGCCTCGGCGGTGACCATGCTGCTCGGCTCGGTCGGCATCATGCTGCTCACCTCGCACAGCCCGGCGATCGCCATCGTGCTGGTCTCCCTGATCTTCGGCGTCACGTCCGCCGCCACCACGGTCGGCAACCAGACCGCCCTCTACCTCGCGGCACCGCCCGACCAGATCGGCACCGCCTCCGGACTGTTCCGGACCTTCGGATACCTCGGAACCATCACCTCCGCCGTGATCGGCAGCATCGTCTTCCGCCACGGGGTCAGCGACCACGGTCTGCACACCCTCGGCATCGTGCTGGTCGCGGCGGGCCTCGCGGTCCTCCTGCTGACCGTCCTCGACCGCCGCCTGATGAACCGCGACACGAATCGGCAGGCCGACACTCCCGACACTCCCGACACCTCCGAGAACCGGAATTGACCGGCCGCTGCCTTGAGGACGCGCATGGCGAGCCGCAGTTCACGGCGCCCGTGAAACCCGAAACCCCAAACCGCGACCAGTACTTGCCCGTCAGGTCTTGAATAACATGCACCCGGAGCTGTTCGGACAGCGCACCGATGCGAGGAGTGCGGATGGATCTGGAGCTTCGACACCTACGAGTCCTCTGCGCGATCGCCGACGCCGGAAGTGTCGGCGCCGCCGCGGGGGCCCTGGGGTTCTCGCAGCAGGCGATGAGTGCCCAACTCCGGCGGCTCGAGCGCCACTTCGGCTTGCCCTTGTTCGATCGAACCGCTTCGGGTGTGGAACCGACCCAGTACGGCATCGAGGTGCTGACCCAGGCGCGTGATGTCCTGGCCCGCGCTGCCGTGATCGGCTCCCGCCAGCCGGCGAGCGCTTCGAAGCCTCCTCGGCTCATCCGTCTGGCGGCAACCAACTCGCCGATCCTGCCCGGCATGGTCGCCCGGGTCCGGAGTTGTCTGCCCGACCTGGCGCTCAAGGTGAGCAGCGTCTACGCGTCCTCCGACATCGTCGAACTGTTGGAGAACGACGACCTCGACGCTGCTATCGGCGTCGACTACCCCGGACTGGAGTTGCGGCACTCCGCCGTCGTCGCGCATCGAGGGCTGGTGACCGAGCCGTGCTTCGTTGCCCTCCCCGCGCATCACCGGCTCCGGCACCACCTGGAGGTTCCCCTGGCCGAACTGGCCGAGGAGGCCTGGTTCCTGACCCCGGACGACGGCGCGGGCTGGCCCGGGGTGTTCTATGCGGCATGTCAGGCGGCGGGGTTCGTACCGGCGACGGTCCACGAGTTCCTCGGGGACCGGTTTCAGCTCCAGAGCATGATCGCCGAGGGGCTCGGAGTCTCCCTCGTACAGGCGACGACCCGGCCGATCGCCGGCGTGCTCGTCAAACCCCTGACTGGCGCGCCGCTGTGGACCCGCTATCTGCTGGCCTGGCGACGGGAGCGTCTCAGCACCGCGATCACAGAGGTGCTGTTCAACTCCGCAACCGTGTCGTACCGCGATCTCATCGCACGCTCACCGCATTTCCAGACGTGGGCGTCGCGGACCTACCGGGCTACCCGTTTCTGAGGGCCGCGACCTGCCCCAGGGGCTGATCCATCCGGGCTCTGTTCGGCCGAGTGTTGTGGGCTGTTCGCCGGATGTTGTGTCCCCGAAAGCATTGTCCGTCCTCCGACAACAGTGCGATGTTACATATCACGCCTCACTGGCCGGCCGTTCCCGAGGCGCCCCACACATTCGAGGAGCAGTGATGCGCCACCGATCAGCCATGCCCAGAGTCCTGGCCGCCGCCCTGGCGGCCATCGCCACGGCGGCCTGTCTGCTGACCACGCCCGCCATGGCCGCACCCGCGCCGACCACCGCCGCCAAGTCCGCCGCCAAGTCCGCCGCCTCGTCGAGCGCTGCGACTCGACCGGAACCGGTCGGCCTGACCAACACCGCAGTCTCAGATCAGGCTGACGTGCGAACCACGCCGATCCCCGCCGCCCAACACCGTCCGAGCAGCCTGCCGATGCCGAGGACAGCGTCGGCCGCGGTGCGGCCGGGAGTTGTGGCAGGGGCGGCCGCACAGTCCTGTACCCCGGCCGACTTCGCCGGCCGTTCGGGATCGGCTCTGGTCGCCTACATCCGGGCGTCCACGCCCGACCCCTGCATATTCAGCCTGTTCGCCATCAGCGGCACCGGCGCGCAGGGCGTGTTCAGCGAGTCGCACATGTCCGCCGTCGCCAAGGCCTTCCAGGGCGGGGCGAGGGCCTACCCCGGTAACAACTCCACCAACCTGTGGCAGCTCGTCCTGTTCCTGCGGGCCGGCCTCTACCTGCAGAGCAACTCCACCAACAACATCCCCGCCTACTCCGCGACCCTGATGAACGCCATCGAGACCGGCATCGACACCTTCGCGGCCGGCCCGCACTTCCTGGACGTCAACTCGGACAACGGCTACATCCTCAACGAGGTCATCATCCTCACGGACAACGCCGGTGTGCAGGGCCGGTACCTGAACCTCTACAAGCGTGTGCTCAACGCCTACAACAGCTCCTACGACGCCTACTGGAGCATGGACAGCGCTGCCAACGCCGTCTACACCCCCTTGTGGAACGGGAACTGGAATCCGGACTTCGTCTCCGCGGTCACCGCCGACCCGAGCATCGCCGACACCCTCAACGCCTTCGCGCTGAACCACCTGAGCCTGCTGGGCGGCACCAACGACGTCCTGGACTCCAACGCCGGCAACGACCTGGCCCGCCTCCTGGAGCACCCCGCGCTCCAGGCCAAGATACGACCGCTGGTCAAGGGGCTCCTCCGGGCCTCGCACATCACCGGCCCGACGGCCGGCATGTGGGTCCACGTCGCATCCCAGTCCAGCTCGTACGACAGCTCGCAGTGCTCGTACTACGGTGTGTGCAACCTGACCGCCCAGGTCACCGCGGCATCGCTGCCGACCACATACGCCTGCGGCTCGACGATCACGATTCTGGCGCAGGCGCTGAGCCCGGCCGACCTGAAAGCCGTCTGCGCGAGCCTGCACAACCAGATCCCGTACTACCACAACCTGGTGAAGGACAACGGCCCGATCCCCGGCCAGTACGTGACGAATGTCAAGTTCGCCATCTTCGGCTCCTCGCTCGACTACCAGACCTACTCCTGGGTGATCTTCGGCAACTCCACCAACAACGGCGGCGAGACCCTGACGGGGAACATCACCGACCCCAACAACCAGCCCGTCTCCGTCATGTACCAGTGGGCCACCGACAACGGCTTCGTGGCGCGCGTCTGGAACCTCAACCACGAGTTCACGCACCTTCTCCAGTCCGCCTACGACATGAAAGGCGACTTCACCACGCAGATCTCGTACCCGGACATCTGGTGGATCGAGGGCCAGGCCGAGTTCGTGTCCTACAGCTACCGCGGCGTCTCCGACACCCAGGCCGTCTCGGAAGCGGGCACCCACCGCTATGCGCTGAGCACCCTGTTCCAGAGCACGTACGACAACTCCGACGTGGTCAGGACGTACCCCTGGGGCTACCTCGCGGTGCGGTACATGGTCGAGAAGCACCCGACCGACGTCTACAACATGCTGGCCAAGATGCGGGTCGGCGACTACCAAGGCGCCTACGCCCTCTACAACAGCATCGGCACCGGCTACGACGCCGACTTCAACAGCTGGCTCGACGCCTGCGCCACCGGCGCCTGTGCGATCAGCGGAGGGCCGACCGCGAGCTTCAACGCGGCCGTCTCCGGCCTGGCGGTGAGACTGACCGACCAGTCCACCGACACCGGCAGCTCCATCACGGCGCGGTCGTGGAACTTCGGTGACGGCACCAGCTCCACCGCCACGAACCCTTCGAAGACCTACGCCCACTCGGGCACCTACACGGTCTCCCTGACCGTCACCGATGCCAAGGGCCTCACCTCCATGGTCAGGAAGTCCGTCACCGTGAGCGGCAGCGGCACCCTGCCGGCCTGCACGTCGACGAACGTCGCGGCCATGGACCGGAACTGCTCGCGCGCCAACCAGTCGGCCTCGACGGGCAACTACGACTACCTGTGGATCTACCTGCCGGCCGGCACCAGCACCCTCACCGTCACCACCAACGGCGGTACGGGCAACGCCGACCTCTACTTCAACCCCAGCACCTGGGCGACGAACACCAGCTACACGGCGCGCTCGACCCACGCCGGGAACACCGAGAGCATCACCGTCACCAACACCACCGCCGGATACCGGTACATCAGCCTCTACGCGGCAACCGGGTTCAGCGGCGTGACCGTCTCCACGTCGTATTGACGCACCACTGAACCCAGTAACCGTTGTCGCAACGCGGCATCGCAGTGCTGAAGAGTAGGGAGGAGAGGCCCCGTCGCCGCCCCTCCCTACTCTGCTCTCGCAACTCGGCGGGACGGCTGGGCAATCGGCGAGCAGGAGGCCGGACTCGACCTCCTCGTCGCAAGATTGCTGACACGGGACAATCCGGATCACACCGTTGGTCTGACGGGCGGCACTCAGTTCGCGGCTCGGCGCGGGGCTCTGCGTAGCAGCACCATGGCAACTGTGGCCGCCAGAAGCACGATCGGTAGCTGGTAGTCGAGCGTCACGATGGCGCTCGGCTGAGCGGACACGAGCGCGGCTGCATAGACGCCGACGGGGATCAGGTAGACACCGGTCGCGATCGTCCAGCGCGCATCGCCGGTCGCCAGCGTTGCCCGCAGCGCGAGCAGCAGGAACCCGATCGTCACGATCAGCGGCAGCATCGACAGCACGACGAACGAGCCTGGGACGGTGGGGGCCTGATGGTTCGGCGGACCCAGGGTGGGCAGCAGAGTCCAGCCATAGGAGGTGAACGCGGCCTCCAGCAGAGGGAGCGTCAGCCACCACCACGACCGCCGGGGTAGCGGCCCGCGGCCCCGCCCGTGCATGGCGAGGACCGCCGAACCCAGCGCGATCACCCAGAACTGCGAGGGGCCCACGCTCAGCCAGAAGTTCATGGCCGACGGCACCTCGACCAGTCTGGAGGAGAAGACCCCGGCCACATACGCCGTACCGTGCCCGGGCACCAGCAGCGCCTGATAGGTCGTCAGTGTCGCCGCCACGGCCGCCGCCACTGCCGCGATGCGCATGCGGCCGAGCAGTACTGCGACGACGACCGGCAACGTGGCCAGCAGGATCGGCAGCTGCGGTCGCTGATGGGCAGTCAACAGGCCGCCCATCAGCGACCCGGCCCGGGTGAGCGCCAGCAGGAACAGGCCGAGTTGCAGGCCGTCGGCCCACGCCGGGGCCTTGGCCAGCCGGCTGCGGAGGCGGGTCAGCATCCCGGCGTCCAGCAGGCTCGCCGACTCGCGCAGCGAGGGCAGCCGCCGCGACGGGTCGCTCTCCAGCAGTGTGCCGAGCAGTTCGCCACCGTGGCGCTCCCGGTACTGCGCGGGATACCCGAGCAGCATCACCCGGTACCACCGCTCCACCCAGCTCTTTCCCTGCGGCCGGTTGCCGGTCATGCGATCACCGCTCCCCCTCCGGCCACGGCCGGTCTCGTGCCGCGCGCCGCGCGCTTCGGCGTACCTGTCCGCTGCGTCACTGTCCGCTGCGTCACTGTCCGCTCCGTCACCACGGCCGCAGCGGCAGCGAGGCGCCCGGCCTCCTCCTGAACGGCGCCGCGCCCGGAGTCCGTGACCTGGAAGTAGCGCCGTGACCGGCCCGCGACGACCTCCTCGCGGTCCACCTCGATCAGTCCCTCGTCCGTCATCCGATCCAGCGCCCCGTAGAGGGTGCCGACGGCGAGATTGACCCGCCCCCCGGACTGTTCCTGCGCCCGCTTGATGACCGCGTAGCCGTGCAACGGCCCATCCAGCAACGCGGCGAGGATGAAGTACGTAGCCTCACTCATCACGCTCCGTCGTCTGCTCACACCCCGACCATATATCGACTGTCGAAGTATGTGAAGAACCTTGGGGCAGCTTCGCCGCGACGACCGGATCGGCCCCCCGCCCGCTTCTTCAGCCGGGCCGTCGGGGCGGTGGTACCGGCCGGGCCGGTAGCAGCGTTCCCAGCGCTTGCCGTAACCGCTGTGCGGCGGGGGCGGTGGAGCGGACGGCGGCGGCGAGGGCGGGCAGTGGGTCGTCGACGGCCAGCCAGGCCAGTTCGCCCACCGCCGCCCGACGCGGCGGGGCCGATGCCCCGGTGGGGATCTGCGCGGAGCGTCGGCCGCGACCGGCGGCGATCCGCGCCGGGGCGTCCAGGATCTCCACAGTGAAGCGGCGGCCGTTCACCGGCCTGCCGTAGGGCGTGGTACGCCCGGTGAGGTCCAGGTGCAGAGCGCGGACCATGTCGATGCCCCGGTCGGTCCGGAACAGCCGGAACTGGGCACCCAGCCGGGGGTTGAAGTCCAGCAGCTTGTACTCGCCGTCCCGGCGGTCGTAGCGCCAGTCCAGGTCGCAGATGCCGCGGAAGCCGACGGTGCGGCAGAACCGGGCGCTGAGCTCGGCGAGTCGGGCGTTGGCGACGCTGTAGGCGTGGGCGGTGACGCCCCCGCGCGGCGGCCAGGAGCGGACTTTGACCCCGGTGCAGACCAGGTCCCGGGTACGGTCCGCGCTGCAGTAGAGGTGGCAGATCCAGTCCTCGGAGGTCGCGCTGGGGATGGCCTCCTGCAGCAGCACCCGGGGCATGCTGGAGCCCCACTCGCGGGTCAGCTCGTCCAGGGCGGTCCGGTCCGGGAGCAGCGTCGTGGAGCCCACTGCGGGCCGGCTCAGCCGGTGGTACGAATCGGCGTTCTTCGCGACCAGAGGGAACGTCAGTTCCTTTGCAGCACTGTCGAGTTCATCGAGGGAGACGGGAAGCCGGGAGCGTGGCGAGGGCACCTGGTGCTCGATGCAGAGTTTGTGCAGTGACTGCTTTCCGGAGAGCTCTCGGGCGAGTCCGGGGGCCAGGGCGGGCATGCGCAGCCGTCCGTCCAGCGCGCCTGCCTGCTCGGCGAGCAGGATGGCGGCCTCGTCGTCGGTGGGGAGGGCGATCGGGCTGCGGCCCTCCCTGGCGGTGACCTCCTCGGTGATCCGGAGGAGCCCGTCGATCAGGCGGTCGGTGCTCTCCGCACCGGTGGTGGGCCAGACGAAGCGATGGCGCAGGAAACGGGAGAGCGCCGCCGGGGTGACCCGGTCCTCGGTGATCGCGTACACGGGGATTCCGCAGCGTCCCAGGCTGCGGATCGCCCCCACCGTGCCGTGGTGCAACGGATAGTGTCCGATCTTCACGATCAAAACAGGTGTTCGCATATCGAAAATGTCATGCACAAAGGAGCCGCCCATGGCCCCCTCCGTCCCATGAGTCCCCCCGGGCACAGAACAGTCACCCCTTACTGGTCATGATGCCTGAATCATGACGCTGCCGGGGCGTTGGCAGGGGATGGGTGTTCGTAGCACCATGGACCGACGACCTTTGTCAGGGGTGGATTCGTCAGGGAGTGACAAAGGAGTCCCGCAGGGGGGAATTGCACTGTGAGCAGCAAATCGACGTTTGTCGTGGTCGGAGCCGGGCCGTACGGGTTGGCCACGGCGGCGCACCTGGTTGATCGTGGGGTTCCGGTCAGGGTGTTCGGCGGGGTGATGGACAGCTGGCACTCCCGGATGCCGTCGGGGATGTACCTGAAGTCGACGCCCGAAGCGTCCGACCTCTCCGCCCCCCGGCCGGGCAGCACACTCGCGGACTTCTGCCGGATCGAGGGCGTGGAGCCGCTCGACCAGCTGCACCCGATCCCGGTGGAGTTGTTCGTCCGGTACGGCGAGTGGTTCCAGCGCCGCCTGCTGCCCGAGGTGGAGCCCGAGCGGGTGGTCCGGGTCGAGGCGGCGGGCCAGGATTCCCGGTTCCGGGTCACGTTGGAGGGCGGCGAGGAGTTCGACGCCGCAGGGGTCGTCGTCGCCAGCGGGCTCGTGGGCGCGGCCCATGTGCCGCAGCGGCTGCTGGAACTGGTGGAGAAGGGGCCCGACCCCGACGGTCCCTTGTCGCACAGCTCGCAGCACGCGGGATTCGCCGCCTTCGCGGGTCGCCGGGTCGCCGTGGTGGGCGCCGGGCAGTCGGCGCTGGAGAGCGCGGCGCTGCTGGCGGAGTCGGGCGCCTTGGTGACCGTGCTGGTCCGCGGCCCGCGTGTGCTCTGGGGGAGCCCGCCGCCGGCCGCACGGCCGCGCCCGCTGCGGGCCGTGAAGCCGGACTCCCCGCTGGGCGAGGGCTGGTCGCACGTGACGGTGAGCCGGCTCCCCGGACAGGTGCGGCGGCTGCCTCCGGCCACCCGGCTGTGGCTTATGCGGCGGGTGCTCGGGCCCTCGGGGGCCTGGTGGCTCAAGGACCGGGTGGACGGCCAGGTGCCGATCGCGACCGGACGCCGGATCAAGGCCGTGGAACTGAGCGGGGGAGAGGTCGTCCTCAGCCTGGACTCGCCGGTGGCCGCGGCCACCCGCTCGGCCGCGGCCGGCCCGTTCAACCGGACCCTGGTGGTGGACCACGTCCTCGCCGCGACCGGCTACCGGGTCGACGTCGACCGGCTCGACTGGCTCGAGCCGGACCTGCGGCACCGGGTGCGCCGGGTCCCCGGCAGCGGCTCGCCGGAACTGGACCCGTGGTTCCGGTCCAGCGTGCCCGGCCTCAGCTTCACCGGCCTTGCCGCCGCTCCCACCTTCGGCCCGCTGATGCGCTTCGTCGCGGGGACCGGCTTCGCGGCGTCCCGGCTGGCGGCCGGAGCGGCCGACGGGTCCCGCTGATCCCTCCACCCGCTCGGGGGCCGCCAGGCACCACCAGGCGCCCCCCGGGCAACAAACGGCAATCAGTGCTTCCGTTTGTGTGGGTGATCGAAATGCGGCGTAAAGATGGTGCGACGGCGGTTATTTCCGGAGCGTTACCGAATTGCGTCTGGATTCGTGTGGAACTCCTTACGCCCGCCTCGGTCGGAAGGTACCGTCTTGTGCAGGGTGACGGGGATGGTCCGGTAGGGCGGGGGCCCGCAGCCGGTCGTGCACATCCATGAAAGTCGAGTGCCGCGGCACTTCGCCGTGGGGGGAGCACAGGTGTTCTTATGAGCGTCTCCAGGATCGATTCCAGGACCGAATCCAGTTCAGCCTCCAACTCGGTCTCCAGTGCGGCTTCTTCGCCAACTCCCGCTCCAACTTCGAGTTCCAGCCGCACGGTCAGCCTGATCGTCCCGGCTCGGAACGAGGCCGCCAACATCAGTTGGGTCCTGAGCCGGATTCCCGACTGCGTCGACGAGGTGATCCTGGTCGACGGCGAGTCCACCGACGCCACGCTGGAGCTGGCACGGGCCAGCCTGCCGTCGCTGCGCGTGGTGCCGCAGCAGGGGGCGGGAAAGGGCAACGCGCTGCGCACCGGATTCCTCGCCGCCAAGGGCGAGTACATCGTGATGATCGACGCGGACGGCTCCATGTCGCCCCGTGAGATCCCGCGCTACGTCCACTTCCTGGAGAGCGGCTACGACTTCGTCAAGGGGTCGCGGTTCATGGGCGGCGGCGGCTCACTGGACATCACCGCGCTGCGCCGGATGGGCAACCGTGCCCTGCTGGCTCTGGTCAACGTGATGTACCAGAGCACGCTGACCGATCTCTGCTACGGCTTCGTGGCGTTCAACCGCAACGTCCTCGACCGCCTCGACCTGCAGTCCTCCGGATTCGAGATCGAGACCGAGATGACGGTGCGGGCGCTTCTCGCCGGGCTGCGGGTCGCCGAGGTGCCCACGCTGGAACTCCCGCGCCGTACCGGGCAGTCCAATCTGCGCACCTTCTACGACGGGCAGCGTGTGCTCAGGACCCTGCTGCGCGAGCACCACGGTCGCGGGGTCTCCGACCCGCGCTTCCAGCCGGTGGAGGCACTGCGGTGAGCGAGGAACTGCTGCTCGACCCGACCCGGGCGCCCTTCGAGGTCGTCGATCTCGACCTGCCCGGTGACGGCTCGCCGCCCGTGCTGCGGCGGATCGGCGGAAACGGTCCGCTGCGGTCGGGGCCGGTGCTCGCCCTGGTCCGCAGCGGCGGCCGTCCGGCCGGTCTGGTCCAGGCGGTGCACGGCGACGTCGGTGACGCCAGTGACGCCAGTGACAGCGGTGACGACCCGCATCCGAGCAGCGCGGGCAGGCTGACCGCGCTCCTCGCCGCCGCCGCGCACCGGGAGTTGGACCTCGGCCTGCCGGGACCCCGCGCGACCTCGGCCTTACCCGGCACATTCCCGCTGGTCACCGTCGTCGTGGCCACCCGCGAACGGCCGCAGTTGCTCGCCCGCTGCCTGGAGTCCCTCGAGGGGCTGCGCTACCCGCGCTTCGACGTCGTGGTGGTGGACAACGCCCCGGTGACCGAGGCGACCAGAGACCTGGTCAGAGAGTGCTTCGGGGACCGGGTGCGCTACATCCGCGAGCCGCTGCGCGGACTGGCCGCGGCCCACAACCGGGGCCTGGCCGAGACCCTGGGCGAGATCGTCGCCTTCACCGACGACGACGTCGTCGTCGACCCCGGCTGGCTGGACGCCCTCGTCTCCGGCTTCGTCGACGCCAGGGTCGGCTGCGTCACCGGACTGATCCTGCCGGCCCGGCTGCACACCCGCACCCAGGTGCTGTTGGAGACCCACGGCGGTTTCAGCAAGGGGTTCCACGGTCGTCGCTACCGCCTCGACCGGCCGCCGGCCGACCAGCCGCTGTTCCCGTTCACCGCAGGTCGCCTCGGCTCCGGCGCCAACATGGCCTTCCGCACGGACGTGCTGCGCGGGCTCGGCGGATTCGACCCCGCCATCGGCACCGGCACTCCGGCGAGGGGCGGCGACGACCTGCTCTCCTTCTTCCGCGTCGTCGTGCACGGACACGACCTGGTGTACCAGCCGGAGGCGTTGGTCTGGCACCACCATCGCGACCGCCCCGAGGACCTGGACGGGCAGGCGTTCGGCTACGGGGCCGGGCTCGGTGCGTATCTCGCCGCGGCCCTGCTGCACGAGCCACGGATGCTGCCGGCGCTGCTGCGCCGGCTGCCGCGCGGTGTGCGCCACGCCCTGGCGAGCACCGGCGCCGAGACCCGCCCGTCCTGGTCCGCCCGTCTCTCCCGGCTCCAGCGCCGCGGCCTGCTCTACGGGCCGTACGGCTACCTCCGCAGCCGCCGCCTGGTCCGGGCGGAAGCCCGCATCAACGGCCCCACACCCACTCGGGAGGTCCGCTCCCATGCCTGAACAGGCGCGCAACCACGGATCCAGCCACCTACTCAGCCAGGTACTCAGCCACGTACCCGGCCGCGCGAACGACCGAGCTCCGGAGGACCACGCGACGATTCACGTGGCCGACCAGCTCCACGTCGTACTGCGCCGACTCGTCGCCGCCGCCGACGGCGGGCAGCCGCTGCAGGCGTTCCTGTACGCGGCCGGCGCCTCGCAGATCGTCGCCGACCGGCTCCAGGGAACCGCGGCCGGACCCCGGCTCCTGGTCACCGCCGCGACCGCGGTACGAGGCCGGATGGGCCTCGCCGGCTGGCACGTGCTGCTCCGCGACCTCGCCGTCGTCCTCGCCGAGGCCGTCATCGACAGCACCGAGCAGGAGGCCGCGGCCATCCTGCTCAGCGTGCGCAGCGCCGTCGAGGGCCTGCGACTGGGGCTCCGGGGCCAGGCCGCCCGGCTGTACTCCAACGCGCTGCTGCGCTCCCCGGCGGTCTTCGGGGACCTCGACCTGCGGCCCGACGACGTCGTCGCCCTCGCCCAGCGCTTCTCGCTGCAACGCCCGGACCGGGACCGGCCGTTGCTCGTCCTGGGCCTGCGAACCTCCGGTGCCTACCTCGCTCCGCTGTTCTCAGCCGCGCTCGGACGGCTGGAATACCGCCATGTCGTCACCCGCACCACCCGGCCGGGAGGACCGCTGCTGCCGGAGGAGAGCGGCCTGCCCGAGGCCGTCCGGCGGGTCGGCGGCCTGGTGCTGCTCGTCGCCGCGCCGCCGCGCACCGGCGCCGAGCTGGCCTCTGTCGCCTCGCGGCTCAGGGACGCGGGCTTCGCCGCCGAACGGATCGTCCCCGTGTACGCCGCTCTCGACGAGGACGAACACCCGCCGCCGCGGCTGCGCGGCCACGCGGCGGTGATCCTGCCCGCCTCGCAGTGGGCGCGGCAACGGGCGATCTCCGGAGGGTGAACGCGTCGTGAGCATCCGTCAACTGCGCCAGCGGTGGGTCCTCGGCGACCCGCTGCTGCGCAACGGCGCGCTGCTCACCCTCGCCTCGGTGGCCACCTCGGGACTCGGCGCGGCCTACTGGTCCCTCGCCGGCCTGCGCTACGACGTGGCCACCGTGGGGCGCAACTACTCCGCGGTCTCCATGATGATGTTCCTCGCTGGGGTGTCGCAGCTCAACCTCGCCGACGTGCTGGTGCGGTTCACCCCCTCCGCGGGAAAAAACACCCGACGCATCATCAGCCTCGCCTATCTGACCGGCATCTGCACGTCCCTGGTCACCTCGATCGGCTTCGTCCTGCTGGTCCCCTGGCTCTCGCCGGGACTGGACTTCCTGCACACCCCGCTGCTCGGCGCCGTGTTCGTCCTGGCGACAGTGAGCTACGCCGTCTTCGTGCTCCAGGACGGGGCGCTGACCGGGCTGCGCCGTCCGGGCTGGGTGCTGGCCGAGAACTCCCTGTTCTCGCTCGCCAAGCTGGCCGCCGTACTGCTGCTCAGCCTGGCCGCGGCCCCCTACGGGATCCTCATCTCCTGGACCCTCGCGCTGGGCCTCTCCCTGCTCTTCACCAACACCTTCCTCTACGGCTTCGCGGTGCCAAGGCGGGAACGGGAGATCGGCCGCCTCGCAGCGGACCTGACCGGGAACCAGCTCCCCGGCGGTGGTCCCGAGCCCACCGCCGGGGTCGTCCGCTACACCGCGCTCACCTACCTGGGCGGGCTGCTCTGGCTGGCCATGTCGACCCTGCCGCAGGTGCTGATCCTCAACACGATGGGACCCAGGGACAGCGCCTTCTTCTCGATCAGCTGGGTCATCACCACCATGCTCTACGTGGTCAGCAGCAACATGGGTTCTTCGCTGGTGGTCGAGTCGGCGGGCGATCCCCGGCGACTCGGGCAGGCCGTGCGAACGGTGCTGCGCAACACCGGGGCTCTGCTGCTGGCGGCCGTCGCCGCACTGCTGCTCCTCGCGCCGGTGGTGCTGCGCCTGTTCGGTGAGGACTACCCCGAACACGCCACCACCCTGCTCCGGCTGCTCGCGCTGTCGGCGTTGCCCAATCTGGTCACCGCCACCGCGCTGGCCACCTACCGGGTGCGCCGCCGGCTGTGGTCGTTCGTGCTGCTGTACGGGTGCCTGAGCGTCGCGGTGTTCGGGCTCAGCGCGCTGCTGGTCCCGAGGATCGGCCTGGCCGGGATGGGCGCGGCCTGGCTCGGAGCGCAACTGCTGGTCGCGTCCGGGCTGTTGCTGTTCCGGTCGACCTGGCTGCCGGGCCGGACGGCGGACGACGCAGGACCGGGAGACGAGCGTGAACTCGCGACCAGCGGGGACGGCGCGCAGCGATGACCAGGCATGGCGCACAGGACAAAAGGAGAATGAAGCGGTGAACAGGGACGACGACGCACGCGTACCGGCGGCCGCTCGGATTCCGGTACTGCTCTACCACGCGGTGACGGACGATCCGCCGTCGTGGATCGCGCCCTTCACGGTGCGGCCGAAGGAGTTCACCGCGCAGCTGGACGCGATCCTGGACAGCGGGCGCACCGCGATCACCGCGACCCAGCTGGCCGACGCGCTGGAGGATCGTGGACCACTGCCCGAGCGCCCGATCGTGATCACGGTCGACGACGGCTTCGCCGACCTCTGCGCCTTCACTGCCCCGGCCCTCGCCGAGCGCGGCCTCGCCGCCACCGCCTACCTCACCACCGGTGCCATCGGCGGCGGGGGCGGCTGCCTGCTGCCCGCGGCGGACATGATGACGCTCGACCAGGTCGGCGAACTGGCCGCCCACGGACTCGAGATCGGCGCCCACACGGTCACCCACCCGCAGCTGGACACCCTCTCCAGGGCCTTGGTCCGCGAGGAGCTGTCGACGCCCAAGGCGCTGCTGGAGGACCTGCTCGGCCAGTCGGTGCCGGCCTTCGCCTACCCCCATGGCTACAACAGCCCGCGCGTGCGCAAGCTCGTACGGGAGGCCGGCTACACCTCGGCGATGGCGGTGCGCAACGCCCTCAGCTCCACCGGCGACGAGCCCTACCGAATCGCCCGCATCATGCTCCGCCACACCGACACCACGGCCGAACTGGCCTCCTGGCTCGACGGCCTGGGCGCACCCGTCGCCCCCTACCCGGACGCCCCCCGGACCATCGCCTGGCGCTACTACCGACGCGCCCGCCACCTCCTCCACGGCCCCACGTTCGCGGGCTGAGGCCCGGGTGGCCGGCGAGCGCGAGCTGAGACCTGATACTTAAGCAACTGCTTGTCTATTGCCGGGCCAGGGCCATATACTTAGGCACATGCTTAACCATGAAGTCCGCCTCGATCGGGTCTTCCAAGCCCTGGCCGACCCCACCCGTCGGGCCATGGTCGAACGACTGATCCGCGGGCCGGCCTCGGTCAGTGAGCTCGCCAAGCCGCTGCCGATGTCCTTGCCCGCGGTGGTCCAGCACCTCCAAGTCCTGGAGGCCAGTGGGCTGGTGCGGTCCGAGAAGGTCGGACGCGTCCGTACCTGCCACATCCAGCCGGGCGTGCTGCGCGCGGCCGAGGCCTGGATCGGTGGCCAGCGGACGACCTGGGAGAGGCGTCTGGACCGGCTCGGCGACCTCCTCGCCGAAGATTCCCAAGATTCCGAAGATTCCGAAGAGAAGGAGTAGGAAGTGACCGATCGATCCGTCACCCACGCCACGTTCGTCATCGAGCGCCTCTACGACGCCCCGCCGGCGCGCGTCTTCGCCGCCTGGGGTGATCCGGTGGCCAAGAACCGCTGGTTCGCCGGCGTCGAGGACCCGGGCGCCGCGACTATGGAGGTCGACTTCCGAGTCGGGGGCTCGGAGCGCAACACCTTCACCCTCAAGGAGGGCGGCCCTCGCTACACCTATGAGGCCTTCTTCCAGGACATCGTGCCCGACGAGCGAATCGTGCTCACCAATCACATGCACGCGGACCAGAACCGCATCTCCGTCAACCTGGTCAGCATCCAGTTCGACGCCGCGGGGAGCGGCACGCGCTTGACGATCACCGACCACGGTGCCTACCTGGACGGCTTCGACCGGGCCGACTGGCGTGAGGAGGGAACGCGCGACGAACTGGACCGACTCGCCGTCGAGTTGGGGGGCAAGAGTTCCTGAGCGGACCCGGGCGTCCGTGGGGTCAGGGTCGGAGTGTGATCTTGGCGCCGGGTGAGGCCGCCTGGGCGGCCCAGGCGGTCCCGACTTCGGCGAGCGGGTAGGAGTCGATCGCGAGCTCCAGCCTGCCCTGGGCGGCGAACTCGGCCACCTCCCGGTAGGCGGCCGTCGCTCGGGCCGGTGGGAGCGAGGCGCCGCTGAACCCGGTCACCTTCAGGTGGCCGTGGCGCAGCAGCGCCGCACCGATGCCGGCCTCGGCGCCCGCGGTCTGGCCGAGGTTGACGTACCGTCCGTCGGGCAGCAGCGAGGGGAGCGCGCAGGACGCGTACGGTCCCCAGAGCAGGTCCGCGACGACGTCGACGGGGCCTCCGGCCTTGGCCAGCCGTGCGGCGAACTCGGCCGGGTCGCTGTCGAGCAGCAGGGTGTCGGCGTGTTCCGCGAGGGTTTCGAGCCGCTGCGGGTTGCGGCCTGCGGCGATGACGCGCCCGGCGCCCAACGCGCGGGCGAGGTGGACCAGGGCCTGGCCGAGACCGCCGGTCGCGCCGAGGACGAGCACCGAGTCGCCGGGGCGCAGCCCGGCCTCCTCGCGGAGTGCGACGAGGGCGCTGATTCCGACGATGCCGATCGCCGCCGCCAGGTCGTCGCCCAGGGCGTCCGGAAGCGGCACGCAGGTCGCGTCGGGAGCCGACACGTATTCGGCGAGGGTGCCGTCGACGAAGCCTCCGGGCACCGAGACCCGCACTCGCGTGCCGACGGCCAGGGAGTCGCTCTCGACGACCGTCCCGACCCCCTCGACTCCCGGTATGTGCGGCACGGGCGGTGTGCCGGCCGGGTGCCCGCCCGAGGAGATGTGCAGGTCGACCGGATTGATCGACGCTGCCGTGATCCGGACGAGCGTGGTGCCCGCGGTCCGCTGCGGGTCCGCTCGCTCGGTGACCCTCGGAGCCTGCCCCAGTTCTTCCACTACCGCTGCGCGCATCGCAACCTCCCATTTCAGTGACCGACTGGTCGGTCACTCTAGCAGCGACGGCGGTCCGGTCACCAGTGCCGGCGGCCCTACTCTTGGACCATGACTGCTCGCGCGGCTGCGGCCCTGGAAACCCGCAAGACGCTCTTGGACGCCGGCCTGGAGATCGCCGAGCACCACGGGCTCACGGGCATGAGCGTGAACCGCGTCGTGGCCGCGGCAGGCGTGGCGAAGGGGACGTTCTATGTGCACTTTCCCGACCGCGGCGCCTTCCTGAGCGCCCTGCACCAGCGGTTCCACGACCTGGTGACCGAGGCCGTCAACGCGGCGATGGGCAGCGCCCCGCCGGGCCGAGCCCGCCTTCGGCGCGGCATGGACGCGTATCTCGACGTCTGTCTGCAGTACAACGGGGTCAAGGCGTTGCTCCTGGAGGCGCGCAACGACCCCGCTGTCTCCGGCGAAGTGGCGGCACGTACTGCGGTTTTCGCGGCGCAGGCCGAGCCGGACCTACGGGCGATGGGCTGGCCGGAGGCGCAACCCGCCGCGCGGCTGGTGGTCGCCATGTCGGCCGAACTCTCGCTGGTGGAACTGACCTTCGGCAAGCGGGACCCGACCGGCCGACGCGTCCTCTGGCAACTGCTCGAACGGCTGGACCGCACGAACGGCTAGCCGGGTGCGACGACGTTCACCGTTGGAGCGGGAGCGGCTGGTGGAAGTAGGGGTCGGTGCCGGCCTGGGCGTAACCCGCCATGGCGGGGCCGGGGTTGACGGAGAGGTCGCAATCGGGGCCCGGTACCGAGGAGTCCCACTGGAGCACCGCCCGCACCCCGGGCAGCTGTTGCTTCACCACCTGCGGGACCTGCTGGTACCACTGCTGCTGCGTCTGCGGGTGCGCCTGGTCGACGGCGGTGCCGAACTCGGCGAGCATCAGCGGCTTGGTCGCGGAGATGTGCTGCCGCAGCCAGGTGTAGCTGGGCACCTGCGTCTGCGCGAAGGACTCCCAGTCGGGGTCGTGCTTGCACGCGTAGTAGTTGTACTGGTCATAGGCGATCCAGTCGACGTACGCGTTCCCCGGGTAGGACGCGCTCATCAGGGCGGCGTTCGGAAGGTACCCGGTGACGGTCCAGACCCAGACCACATTGGTCACGCCCAACTGCCGGAAGCGGTCGTGCAGGTGCCGGAAGGCGGCGACGTAGTCGGCCGGGGTCCCGTTCGCAGGGGTGCGCAGGTCCATCTCCTGGTCGATGGAGAGCAGGATCGGCTTGCCGTAGGCCTTGATCCGCTCGGCCCCCGGATCGATGATCGTCGCGTCGTAGTCCCCGGCGGCGACCTTCTTCCAGCCCAGGGGGAGACTGGCGCTTCCGTTGTTCGCCGCGCCCCAGACGTCCGACTCCCAGGAGAGCATCAGCAGATGGTTGCGGCCGAGTGACCGCTCGTCAGGAGTGAGCAGCTGGCCGTCGGTTCCCGGCCCCATGTCGTGGTAGGCGTAGACGATGTCGAGCCGGCGCCCCGCCCGCCGCTCGAACGCGGCCACGGACGCTGCCAGCCCCTGCGGGCCCGGCGGGACATAGGCACCCCACCAGGCACCGCACGGCGGGGCCAGCAGGCGGGTCGCCGCGCAGGGATCGGCGGCTGCGCCGGTGGTCCGGCCGGTACCCGAGCCACGGGCGGGGCCCTGAGCGTGCAGCAGTTGCAGCAGTAACAGCACGACGACGACGAACAGCGCCAGGAACAGCGTGCGCGGGACCGGCCTGCGTGGGCCGGCCCGCTCTCGCTCCCTGGCATGGCTCATGAGCGCGCCGGGGGCAGCGCCGTCACGGTGGTGAGCACGGCGAGGACGAGCAGGGTGCGGAACGCGGTGAACCAGCCGATCAGCATCAGCGCTGTGGCCGCGAACACCAGTGCCGACAGGCTGAGCATCACCACCAGCAGGAAGGTCTGCGTGCCGCCGTCCCGGGCGGGAAGCAACGGCCCGAGCACGGCCGCGCCCGGGCACAGCAGGGCGAAGCCGAGCAGGACGGCGATCCGCAGCGGGGCGGCGTCGGCGAGGTTCGCGGCAGTGAGCATGGCCAGCCAGCCGGACGCGGCCAGCGCGATACGGGCGGGAAGGGGGCGTGCGCTCATCCATTCACCCCGGTGGTTGTCGGAACGTACTGGTAGACCACGCCGTCGGGGCTCTGCAGGATCAGCCTGAACGAGGGCGAGGCGGCGACGGACTGCTCGATCCGCTGGAGCGCGCCTGGTGGGAGCAGCCCCTGCATCTGGACGTCGGCGAGCTGCGCCCGGGTGACGACGAAGTAGGCGTGCGCCGCCGGCTCGGCCCAGGCCATGTTCCGGGCGAGGTACCGCGCCGGATCGGCCAGCAGCGACTGGCGACCCGTACCGGTCTCGTCGGACAGCCACCAGTACTGGTTGCGTTCGTAACCGAGGTAGGCGTCCGGGAAGTTGACGTCGGCGCCGACGATGAAGGAGCCGGGGGGCGCCTTGGCGACGAGCTGGTCCACGAGCTGGATCTCGCCGCGCGGGAAGTAGTCGGTACGGTCCTTTCCGGTGTAGCTGGGGACGAACACCGCTGCGAGCAGGGCCAGCACCGTGAATCCCAGGGCACCGGACCTCAGCGCGGACCATCGGCTCCCGGTCTGCACCGACTCCGTGGACGCCGCGGACTCTTCGGACGCCGCGGACTCTGTGGACTCCGTGGACTGCCGCGGGCGGGGGAACAGGGCGGCGGCGGCGAAGAAGGAGAGGCCCGGGAGCGCGAACATGAACACCCGGAAGACCATCTCGCCGCCATAGGAGTTGGCGACGGCCAGCGGCAGTGGTGCGGCCGCGACCAGCAGCACCGGCAGGGCGGAGCGCCGCAGCGGGGGATGCCGAAGCAGGCCGATCAGCGCCAGCAGCACGACCGCGCCGGAGAGTCCGCGATCCAGCCAGGCGACGGTGACCGGACCGGCTCCGGTGGGAGTGGCGCCGTCCCCCGGCTGCGAGTTGGCGAGGAGATCGCCGAAGGTGCGCGCCATGATCGGGAGTTGCAGTTTGAAGAAGGAGAGTGCCGAGGTCGCGTCCCATGCGGCGGGGATCATCAGCGCCAGCAGGATCAGCCACGGGTTGCGGTAACGGCGGCTGACCGCGAGCACCAGTACTCCGACCCCCAGTGCCACCGGGGTGAGCTGGTGCGAGATCGCGATCGCGCCGATCGGCGCGGCCAGCACTAGCAGCCACAGGCGGCGTTCGTTCGCGGGCAGTTGCGGTCGGGGCGGCGCGCCCAGTGGGTACGCCGCATCCGCCTCGCCGTGCCTGCCGGGAGGAACGCTGCGGGCGAGGTTGCGGAAGACCAGCGCCAGCACGCCCAGATAGAGGAAGAAGGCGAAGGCCTGCGGGGAGAGGTAGTCCTGGCCGACCCAGTTCCCGAGGAAGAAGATCCAGAGGGCGGACCAGACCAGGCGCCGGTCCCGGCTGAACACCTGGAACACCAGGAGCAGCGGCGGAACGAGGAGGAGGCTGGAGACGAACGGCGCCCACGCCGCGTAGGAGAGGGCGCTGTGCAGCCCGACCAGGCGGATCAGCGTCGCGTTCCCGGCGAAGAACCCGGCCCACTGGTCGTACGGCGCCATCGCTCCCAGGCGGTTGCCGATGTCCAGGTGCCCACCGTTGGCGAGCAGCCGGTCGATGATCGCGATGTGCTTCCACGCCCAGGCGTACAGCGGCGTCGGGTAGACCAGTGCCTGGGTGGCGCGCTGCACCAGCAGCAGGGCGACGGTGTACGCCGCGGGCCACAGCGGGCGGCGCGCCGGGCGGTGCAGGGTGAGCGCGAAACCCGCGACGACCAGGCCCAGGCCGGCCCAGAACATCCAGGGGACGGCCGCCGCCAGGCCGAAGCCGCCGAGGTCGTCGACACGGGTCCTGGTGGTCGGCAGGGACCAGGCCCACAGGCCCAGGCCGAGCAGGAGCGGCGCTGCGAGGCCCAGCTGGAGCAGGAGTTGACGGCGAGTCACAGTTCCTGCTCGGTCTCGGAGTTCGCGGAGCCTGAGCAGTGGGGTTCGCGTCGGGACGGTTCCGGCCGGCTCGGTGATCGGTTCGGCGGTTGCTTCGGCACTCGGTTCGGCAGTCGGTTCTGTGGTCGGCTCGGCGGTCGGTTCGGCGCCCAACGGGGACGGAGGCGCGGCTTCGGGCTGCATCTCGCCGACGGCGTCCGCTGCCGCCCCGTCCGCCTGAGCCGCCGTACCGGCGCCGATTTCCTGCATCCTCGGTCCATCCCCCCAGAGGCCCGTGTTTCTGCACTGGCATCCCAGCATACGGAGCGGAGCCCCCGAGAACGAGGCGCTTGCACAGGTCCAACGACCTTGCCAGGTTCCTCCAAGCGTTTGTACCGTCGAAGAGGAAGCGCGTGGGGGAGTCGTGCGCGCGCCGCAACCGGGGGGCCAGTTGATGCTTGAGCACAGTTTGTTCGACCGAAGTCTGTCCGACCGCAGTCGTATCGCGGTGTCCGTCGTCATCTGCGTCTACACCGAGGAGCGCTGGGACAGCCTGCTCGCCGCCGTGGACTCGGCACTCAGGCAGGACCTGCCGCCGGTCGACGTGCTGGTCGTGGTGGACCACAACCAGGTGCTGCTGGACCGCCTGGTCGATCGCTTCGCGAGCACGCCCGACGTGACGGTGCTCGCCAACGCGGGCACCAGGGGTCTGTCCGGCGGGCGCAACACCGGAGTCGCCGCGGCCCGAGGCGAGATCGTGGCATTCCTCGACGACGACGCCGTCGCCCAGCCGGACTGGCTGAGCTGGAACGCCGACGGGTACGCCGACCCGGCGGTGATGGGCGTGGGCGGCCTCACCCTCCCGGTGTGGGCGTCGGGCCGCCGCCCGCGCTGGTACCCCGAGGAGTTCGACTGGGTGCACGGAGCTACCTACCGGGGGATGCCCACGGGCCGGGCCCGGGTCCGCAACGTGCTCGGCGGCAACGCCTCGTTCCGCCGCCGGGCGTTCGACGTCGCGGGCGGGTTCGACGCCGGCATCGGACGCGGCGCGGACGCGGGACGGCCCGGGGAGAGCAAGCCGCTGGGCGGGGAGGAGACCGAGCTCTGCATCCGGATCCAGCAGGCGGACCCCGAGGCCGTGTTCCTCTTCGACGACCGCTCGGTGATCCACCATCAGGTTCCCCGCCAGCGTGAGCGTTTCGGCTACTTCCGGACCCGCTGCTGGGCCGAGGGCCTGTCCAAGGCGCAGGTCGCGGGGAGCGTCGGGGCGGGCGACGGCCTGTCCAGCGAGCGCCGCTACGTCACCCGGACCCTCCCCTCCGGCATCGCCCGAGGACTGGTGCGGGCGGTTCGCGGCGACCTCGCGGGCCTCGGCAGCGCCGGGGCCATCACGGTCGGCGGACTGGTCACGGCTGCCGGCTACGCGGTCGGCAGTCTGCGGCGGATACGCCCCGACGGCGGAGGGACGGGCGGCGCGCAGTGAGCCCCGTGCCGATCACCGAGTCGGTCCCCGTGCTGATGTACCACTCCGTCGGCGATCAACCCACCAGGGGGACACGGGCGCTGGCCGTGCGCGCAGCCGCGTTCGAGACGCAGCTCCAGGTGCTGGCAGAGCTCGGGTGCGTCACCGTCACTCTGTCCGCGCTGGTCGAGCACTGGCGTCGCCAGGCCGCTGGGCTGCCCGCGGAGTCATTCCCGGGGCAGCCGTTCCCCGCGCGTCCGGTCGTGTTGACCTTCGACGACGGCTACGAGGACTTCCACAGCGTCGTCCTGCCGCTGCTGCGGAGCCACAGTGCGACCGCCACGCTCTACGTCACCACCGGCTGGCTCGCCGATGCGGGCCCGGACCGGGCCGGGCGGCCGCTGGGGCCCATGCTCGCTTGGGGACAGCTGGCCGAGATCGCGTCGGAGGGCGTCGAGGTCGGCGGCCACAGCCACAGCCACCCCCAGCTGGACCGGCTGCGCCCGGCCGAGCTGCGCGGCGAACTCGCCCGCAACCGCGAGCTGTTGCAGGACCGCCTGCAGCAGCCGGTCACCACCTTCGGCTACCCCTACGGCTATTCCGACCGCCGGGTCCGCGTCGCCGTGCGCGAGGCGGGCTACGTCGGGGCCTGCGCCGTCAGCAACGCCCTGGCCGCACCCGAGCGGCAGGGCCCGTACGCGCTGGCCCGGCTGACGGTTCGGGAGGGCACCACGGAAGGCGACTTCCGGCAGCTGGTACAGGGGAGGGGCGTGGGACGGCTCTTCCTGAGGGACCGTGCCCTGACGAAGGGATACGCCCTCTACCGCCGCAGCAGGAAGGCCGCGCTGCGTACGTGACAGTTGCGGGCGCGGTGCGTACCTTGGCGGGGTTCGGGCACCCGGACCCTGGTGCCCCGCGCTGACCTTGGAGTTCTCGTTGGCTGACACGAACCCGTCCAAACGCCGCGACGACGTTCCGCGCGATCCCTCCCACGGGTCGGGGAGAAAGGGACCGCTCGCCGGAGTCCGGGTCGTCGAGCTGGGCGGGATCGGCCCGGTGCCGTTCTGCGGGATGCTGCTCGGCGACCTCGGGGCCGAGGTGATCCGGGTGGACCGCCCGGAGGAGGCCGGACGGACGAGTCCGTTCCCGGTGCTGCACCGAAACCGGCGCTCCCTGACCGTCGACCTCAAGCAACCGCCGGGCGCGGACACCGTCCTGAAACTGGTCGCGACTTGCGACGTCGTCATCGAGGGCTTCCGCCCGGGCGCGGTCGAACGGCTGGGTCTCGGCCCCGAGGCGTGTCTGGCCCGCAATCCCCGCCTGGTCTACGGGCGGATGACCGGCTGGGGGCAGGACGGCCCCAAGGCCCAGGAGCCCGGCCACGACATCAACTACATTGCCCTCGCCGGGGCGCTGCACGCGATCGGCCCCGCCGACGGCGACCCGGTACCGCCGCTGAACCTGGTCGGCGACTTCGGCGGTGGCGGCATGCTGCTCGCGCTCGGCGTGGTCAGCGGCGTCCTGCACGCGCGGACCACCGGCCGTGGACAGGTCGTGGACACCGCGATGACCGACGGCACGGCGCTGCTGCTCGCCATGACCTACGGCTTCCTGGCGCAGGGAGGCTGGCGGGACGAACGCGGCGTCAACGTGCTCGACGGCGGCGCCCCCTACTACGGCGTCTACCGCTGCGCGGACGGGGGCCATGTGGCGCTCGGGGCGATCGAGGGGCCCTTCTACGCGGCGCTGCTGCGGGTGCTCGGGCTCACCGACGACCCCGACTTCGCCCGGCAGCAGGACCGCGCGGCCTGGCCGGTCATGCGGGCCCGGCTGGAGCGGATCTTCGCCGAGCGCAGCCGTGACGCCTGGGCGGAGGTCTTCGAGGGGCAGGGCGCGTGCGTGACCCCCGTGCTGTCACTGGTCGAGGCCGCCGAGCATCCGCACAACGCGGCGCGTGGCACCTACCGGCCGGGTGCGCGCGGCGGGTACGAACCCGCACCGGCCCCCCGCTTCGTCGGATCGCCGACGGCCGAACCGGCCCCGGCTGTCGCCATCGGCACGCACACCGAGCAGATCCTCGCCGAGCTGGGTGTCGACGCCGTGGAGGTCGCCGCCCTCAGGGAGAAGGGGATCGTCGGCTGACAGCACCACAAGGGCCTCTCCGGCCGATCTTCGCGGCTGCGGGCATCAGCGGCTCCGCCGCGGGGCGCCCGCCGTATGGTGCGGTGCCTCGCAAGGCGGCGGAGCGCCCTTCGTAGCGGGGCCACCAGGGCGTTTCTCCCCCAGCCTTCGGCCGGGAGGTGCCCCCTTCGCGGCGAGGTGCCGCCACGCGGCGGAGCCGCACAGTGTCACTGCGGCGGTGGGCGCACGCGAAGATCGGCCGGGCAGGCCCTAGCTCGCCGCCGCGGACTCCGCCTGCTGGTAGAGGCTTTGGACGGCGCTGCCGAACAGCGGCGTGTAGGACACGTCGGGGGTGTCGCCGCCCGTCTCGTAGCCGCCGATGACTCCGACCAGGGTCCCGGAGCCGCTGGCCGGGTCGTAGCCGGAGACCCAGCCGCTGCCGCTGGTGCCGTTCGTGTACCCGGTGCAGTAGATCTTCAGCTGGCTGGAGCTGAAGGTTGAGCTGGTGTTCGAGCAGGTGATCGGTTCGTCGGTACTTCCGGGGTAGCCGGTGATCTGGACCTGCCCTCCGGTGACCCCACTGGTGTTCAGACCGTAGGAGCCGACGACGGACTGGACGCTGTGCCCGTTCAGCGGCTTGACCACGGCGAAGGCCACGTCGTCGTCCGGGTCCTGGCTACTGGTCCAGGCGGAGTCCTCGACCACGTCGGAGATCTGCCAGACGCCGTAGGGCGCGGAGCCGTCGCGGTAGGCCGGGACGAAGACGTCGCCGGTCGAGCCGGAGCTCATGCAGTGCGCGGCGGTCACGATGAGGTCCCCGGCGGGACTGTCGACCACGCTGGCGGTGCAGTGGTGGCCGCTCGACAGGCTGCTGCCGGAGAACAGCGCGCCGACCTGGCTGGGCTGTTGGGCCCGGGTGAGGGTGAGTGACTGTCCTGCGGTGGTGACCGGCGGTGCGGAGACCGGTGACTGCTGCGGGCCTGGTCGCGGGTGCGGCTGCCTTGGCTGTCGTTGCCGTGGATGTCGGGGCCTTGGCTGTCGCGGCCTTCGAAGGCGTGGCCTTGGGGGTGGTGGCGGTCGCCGCCGGGGTGGCAGCCACGCGCTTCGCGGTGTCCAGGGCGTGCAGCAGGCTTCCGCCGGTCGCTCCGCTCGCCCCGCCCGCGACCGCGAACGTCCCTGCGCCGAGCAGCAGCCCCAGGGTGATTCCGGTCGCAGTCCTGCTCCGGCTCCGACGGGCGGCACGCCCCCGGGTGGCAGAGGTGGCACGGGCTTCGGGGTCCGGATCGGTCATGCGGTGGCTCCTTGGTTCAGCGACGGAATCGGCACCCGTGGGTGATCTGTTCCGCTCATCACCTGACCGATGGTGGCCGGGGGCACTGAAATGCCTGTGGGAACTCTCTGAGAGCTTCATGATTCCGTTAGCTCTTACTAAGAGCTAAAATGGTTGTGTGACCGGACCGGATGAAGCTGAGGACCTCGCGGAGCTGCTGGTCGGCATCCAGCGGCTGATCCGGCGCAGGCTGCGCCAGGACCTCACCGGGCCCCGCCTGCGCGGAGCGCAGGTGGAGCTGCTTCGGCTGGTACTGGCCCGTCCCGGAATCGGGGTGGCGGCCGCTGCCAAGGAACTCCACCTCGCCGGGAACTCGGTGTCCACGCTGGTGAACCAACTGGTGACGGCAGGTCTGTTGGAACGCGGGGCCGATCCGCAGGACCGCAGGGCGGTCCGGCTGACGGTCACCCGGGAGGCGGAGGAACGACTGGAGGGCTGGGACATCCGACGCGGCGACCTGGTCCGGCGGCAGGTCGCCGGACTCGCGCGGGAGGACCAGGCAGCCCTGGCCGCCGCGCTTCCCTCGCTGCGCAGACTCGCCGAAGGGCTGCACCAGGAGCTGGAGGGGACATGACCGTACAGCTGTCGGACGAAGCACCCACGGAGCGCGACCCGGAACCCGGAGCCGAGGCAGCTGTGCGCTGCACCGGTCTCGACTACTCCTTCGGCAGCACCAAGGCCGTGGACGGGCTGGACCTGACCGTGCGCACCGGTGAGACCTTCGGTCTGCTCGGCCCGAACGGTGCGGGGAAGACCACCGCCATCCGAGCGGTCACCACGCTGCTTCCGGTGCCGGCCGGGATGGTCCGGGTCTTCGGCCACGACGCCGCAAGGGAGAAGATGGCGGTCCGCCGCCTCCTCGGTTACGTACCGCAGCAGCTGTCCGCCGACGGCGGGCTGACGGGGCGTGAGAACGTCACCCTGTTCGCCAGGGTCTTCGACGTCTCCCGCCGCGAACGCTCCGCGCGCGTCGCCGAGGCGTTGGAGGCCGTCGCGCTCACCGAAGCCGCAGACCGGCTCGCCGGGACCTACTCGGGCGGCATGATCCGGCGCCTGGAACTTGCGCAGGCCCTGGTCAGCGCGCCCCGGCTGCTGATCCTGGACGAGCCCACGATCGGCCTCGACCCGATCGCCCGCGCCAGCGTCTGGGACCGGATCGGCGAGATCAGAGACGCCACCGGGATGACCGTGCTGGTCACCACCCACTACATGGACGAGGCCGAGCAGTACTGCGACCGGGTCGCCCTGATGCACCGGGGACGGATACGCGCGCTCGGCACGCCCGAGCGGCTCAAGGCAGACCTGGTCGGCGAGTTGGCGGCGCCGACGCTCGAGGACGTGTTCCGGCACCACGCCGGCAGTGGCCTCCAGGGCGGCCGGTCCGCCGACGACAATGCCGAGGGAGAGGACTTCCGCGATGTCCGCCGTACCCGCCGCACCGCGTCCCGGGTCGGCTGACCCGATGTCGGCACCCGTCCTGGAACCGGGCCCGGCGTCGGCTCAGCCGCCGACCGCGGCGTCGGTCCTCTCGCTGCTGCTGGTCCCGCCCCGCCCGAGGACCGGGTGGCGGATCGTGCCGGCCAGAGTCGGCGCGATGTGCATGGTGGAACTGCAGAAGCTCCGCCACGACCGCTCCGAGCTCTACACCCGCGCGGTGCAGCCCGCCCTGTGGCTGCTGATCTTCGGCGAGACGTTCAACCGGATCCACGCCATCCCCACTGGCGGGATGCCCTACCTCGACTTCCTCGCCCCGGGCATCATCGCCCAGTCCGCGATGTTCATCGCCATCTTCTACGGCATCATGATCATCTGGGAGCGGGACTCCGGTGTCCTCACCAAGCTCCTGGTCACTCCCACCCCGAGGGCGGCGCTGGTCACCGGGAAGGCCTTCGCGGCGGGGGTGAAGGCGGTGATCCAGGCACTGGTCGTGGTCGTCTTCGCGGCGATCCTGGGCGTCGGACTCACCTGGAACCCGCTGAAGCTGCTGGCCGTGGTGGTGGTCGTGGTGCTCGGCGGGGCCTTCTTCTCCTGCCTCTCGATGACCATCGCCGGCATCGTCCTCACCCGGGACCGGCTGATGGGCATCGGGCAGGCCATCACGATGCCGCTGTTCTTCAGCTCCAGCGCGCTCTACCCGGTCTCCGTCATGCCGGGCTGGCTCCAGGCGGTCAGCAAGGCCAACCCGCTCAGCTACCAGGTCGACGCCCTGCGCGGGCTGCTGCTGGGCAGCCCGGCGCATCTGCTGACGGACTTCACCGTGCTGGTGGTGGCCGCGCTGCTGGGCATCGCGGCGGCGTCCTCGCTGCTCGGCAGGCTGGCCAAGTAGTCGTCAGGACGCCCACGGCGCTGCACCAGGTGGGGGATCACTCCCGGTTCAGCGCGGCGGGCGGCAGCAGGCCCAGCGCGCCGAGCCCCTGCAGGAACAACTCCACGCCGACTGCCGCCAGCAGCAGCCCGAGCAGTCGCGAGAGCACCTCCAGCGTCGTCGTGTGCGCCTGCTTCATCAGCCGGGAAAGGAGCAGGACGCACACACAGTCGATCACGATGACCGCCGCATAGGCTCCGGCGACCGTGGTCCACCAGGTCCAGCTGTCCTTGCCGAGCGACTCCACCAGGACAGCGGTCATCGCGAGCGGACTGACCACGAAGGGAAGCATCAGTTCGCGGATGCCCTCGGCCACCGGGTTGGACGCCTCCGACCCCTCGTCCTCGGGCCGGCCGCCGCCCAGGTGGATGCCGAGCACCAGGGCCACCGCGTAGATGAAGAAGATGGCCCCGCCGGCCAGTTCCAGAGCCTGGAAGCTGACGTGGAAGAACTTCGTCAGCACCCTGGCCGTGTACGCGACCACGACGCCGACCCCGGCGGCGACCGCAGAGCCCAGCAGTCCGATCCGGTTCAGCTCGGGTACGCTCCGGGTCCGGCTCAGATGCGCGAAAGCCAGCAGCACCTTGGGCGGTCCGATCACCGCGAAAAAGGTGATGAACGCACCGGACAGATTCAGGGCAGACATTCCCCGATCATCCCCGGGGCGCGCGGCGGGCATGCCTCGGCGCGCCGGGACGCCGAGTTCACGAGTCGCCAGGCCGCAGGGACGTACGGTGGCACGCAGCCGCACGGGCAGGTGGGCGGATCGTCGAGAAGGGGGCTACCGGACGTGGCGAAGAAGTCGGCGGAAGGCGCCGCTGCGGGGAACGCTGCGGTGAGCAGACTCCCGAAGAAGCCCTACGAGCGCGAGCTGTACCGGCTCCAGGCGGAGCTGGTGACCATGCAGGAGTGGGTGCGAAGCACCGGTGCCCGGGTGGTCGTGGTCTTCGAGGGCCGCGACGCCGCCGGCAAGGGCGGGGTGATCAAGCGGGTCACCGAGTACCTCAGCCCCCGGGTCGCCCATATCGTGGCGTTGCCGGTGCCCACCGAGCGCCAGCGCGGCCAGTGGTACTTCCAGCGCTACATCGAGCAGTTGCCGGCCGCGGGTGAGATCAGTCTGTTCGACCGCAGCTGGTACAACCGTGCCGGGGTGGAGCGGGTGATGGGTTTCTGCACCCAGGACGAGTACCACCGGTTCCTGCACCAGTGCCCCATCTTCGAGCGGATGCTCGTCGAGGACGGCGTCTACCTGTACAAGTACTGGTTCTCCGTCAGCGACACCGAGCAGCAGCGGCGCTTCCGGGCGCGCGCGAACGACCCCATGCGCCGCTGGAAGCTCTCGCCGATGGACCTGGAGTCCATCACCCGCTGGGAGGACTACTCCCGGGCCAAGGACGAGATGTTCGTCCACACCGACATCCCCGAGGCCCGCTGGCGGATCGTCGAGAGCGACGACAAGCGCCGCGCCCGCATCAACATGATCGCCGACCTGCTCGCCGCCGTCCCCTACCAGGAGATCCCCACGCAGAAGGTGGAAATCCCCAAGCGTCCGTCGTCCCGGGGCTATCAGCGTCCGCCCCGGGACCTGCAGCAGTACGTCCCGGACTTCGCGGCGAAACTCCTGAGGTAGAACGAAACTCTCCCGACGTGGACCAGGTGGCGGGACGGCGGCTGGACGCGGACGACAAGTCCGGCCCCGCGCCGCCCGCGCAGTGCCTCGGCGCGGAGGCCCGGTCGGGTGCGCTACTCGTTCGCCCCGCCCGGGACCAACCCGTCCCAGGCTTCGCCGAGGGCAAGGAGACGTTCGCGGTACTCGATGACCTCGGTCCAAGCGTCCGGCCAGGCGTCGGCGCCGAGATGAGCGCCGACGAAGGCGCCGGCCAGGGCGGCGATGGAGTCCGAGTCACCGGAGGAGTACGCGCCACGGCGCACCACCGACTGCGGATCGTCCGGCATCAGCAGGAAGCAGTAGAGACCGGCCGCGAACGCCTCCTCCGCGATCCAGCCCTCGCCGGTGGCCAGGCACGGGTCGGCGTCCGGGTCGGGTGCGGTCAGCGCCGCCCCGACCCGGTCCAGGACGCCGAGGCAGTCGTCCCAGCCCCGGGCGGCGAACGCGGCCCGGTCCTGGTCGTGTGCCTGCTCGGCCAGGTCGCCGAGCCAGTCGGTCCGGTAGAGCTCGCGGTTCTGCTCGGCGTAGGCGCGCAGCAGCGGCAGCAGCTCGCCCGGCGCAGTGCCCTGCGCCAGCAGCAGGACGGTGTACGCCGTCAGGTCGCTGGCGGCCAGCGCGGTCGGATGGCCGTGGGTCAGCGCGGACTGCAGTTGCGCCGCGCCCGAGCGCTGCTCGGCGGTGAGGCCCGGTATCAGGCCGATCGGTGCGACGCGCATGTTGGCACCGCAGCCCTTGGAGTCGATCTGGCTGGCCTGCTGCCACCGGCCGCCGTGGCTCAGCAGCTCGCAGGCGCGCAGGCAGGTCATCCCGGGCGCACGGTTGTTGTCCGGGGAACGCCACCAGGAGACGAACTCCTCGCGGACCGGCGGCTCCATCCGCGCCGCGGTCAGCGGGCCGCCGGCCAGTGCCGCCACCAGTCCCTCGCCGAGGGCCAGCGTCATCTGGGTGTCGTCGGTGACATACGCGGTGCCGGAGGAGACCGGCAGCGGCAGTTCCCGCCACGGGCCGAACTCGGCCGCGATCCGTTCCATCGTCCTGAACTCCGTCGGGAAGCCCATGGCGTCCCCGATCGCCATGCCCACAAGCGCCCCCGTCGCCGCCCGCTTCATGTCGACCCCCCCGTTCTTGATCGGACCTGCCTGATCGGACCTGCCCGATCACCGCCCGGCCCACTCACTCGGCAACCGTAATCCATGCCACTGACAGCTGGATCAGATCGCGTAGGCCCAGATCGTCAGCATGTACGCGCCGTACCAGCAGCCGAAGGCAGTGGCCGCGACCAGGGCGATTGCCGCGCTGCCGGTGCGGGCGCGGGCCAGGGCGCGGGCAGCCGGGATCAGGAACAGCAGCGCGGGCAGCAGCAGCCGCAGCTTGGAGTGGTAGTAGTTGCTCTGGCAGAGCGTCAGAACGACGATGCTGGTCCCGTACACCAGCAGCGGCGGCCAGGTCCCGCGCCGCCAGGTGACGAGAGTGGCGCAGACCAGCGTGATCAGCAGCACGGCAGTGCTCACCGGTACCCACCCGTCGCCACTGGCGAGGGTCTGCACCAGGAAGTCCCAGATGGCGCGGCCGTTGTCCCACTGGGTGCCCCAGCCCGCGCTCTGGATGGTGAACCACGCGTCGGCCCTGCCGACGCGCTGACCCACCCACCACAGGTAGAGCGGCATCCCGGCGCAGCCGAGGGCGAGGCCCGCCACCGGACGCCAGTTGACTCGCCGCTCGCGCAGCAGGTGCGCCAGCACGGCGACACCCAGGGCGGCGACGACGGCCACGGCGGCGGGCCGGGTCAGCCCGGCCAGCAGGGCGAGCAGGCCCGCGGTCAGCCAGGCTCGGCGGTGGGCGGCGAGCAGCACCCCGGCGGCCAGGGCCAGGAACAGCGACTCGCTGTAGGCCATCAGGAAGACCAGGGACATCGGCTGCGCTCCGGCCAGCAGGACGATGGTGATCGTCGCTGTGCGCCGCCCGTACAGCCGGGTGACCAGGGCGTGCACCACGACCAGACCGGCGACCAGGGCGAGCTGCGCGGTGACGATGCCGGCCGTGCCGTAGTCCAGTCCGGTGACCGCGTGGACCGCTCGGACCAGCATCGGGTAGAGCGGGAAGAAGGCGAGGTTGTTGCCGACGAGCTGACCGTCGGCGCCGTACGAGAGGCCGTGCGGGTAGCCGTGGGCTGCGATGTCGAGGTAGAAGCCGCCGTCCCAGGCCAGCAGCCGGTCGTGGACGCTCGGGCCGCCAGGTCGGATCATCGCGGACAGCACCAGTACGTGTGCGACCGCGGAGAGCGCGTAGACGGCCACTGCCGGCCAGAGCAGGCCGAGGAACCGTCGCGCACGGCCCCGCCCCGCCTCGGTTCCGGACGGCGACGAGGCCGGGGGGGAGCCGTCGTCCGAGGGCGAGGTCGGTATCAGGTCGGGGCTGCGGCTGCTCATCGCGCGGTGGGCCGTTCGTGCGGGGGCGTCGTGGGGGAGATGGTATCCATGGACGCGCCGCCCGGCCCGTCCCGGCCCGGGACAGGCCTCCTCGGGCGCGCCGCGGTCCCGATTGTCGCCGGTCCAATCATGGCGTGCACCGAATTCACCTGATCGGGGGAGCGGCGTTGCTCCTCGTTGTTCGGCGCTGATCGCCGACCTAGTGTGAATACGGACCACCATGCGGATGGTTCGGCCGATCGCCCTTTCAACACCTGGAGATGACGCACCGTCAGTATCGGGGCGATTCCGGTTCGCGGGAAAGAACGAGGAAAGGCCAGGCACGGATGGCGCAGCCCTTCACGCTCCCAGACTTCTACATGCCGTATCCGGCACGGGTGAACCCCCATCTCGAATCGGCGCGCGAGCACTCCAAGGCATGGGCCCGTGGAATGGGGATGATCGAGGGCTCGGGAATCTGGGACGAAGCCACTTTCGACGCCCACGACTACGCCCTGCTCTGCGCCTACACCCATCCCGACGCCTCCGGAACGGAACTCGCGCTCATCACCGACTGGTACGTGTGGGTGTTCTTCTTCGACGACCACTTCCTCGACATCTTCAAGCGCAGCCGGGACATGGTCGGCGCGAAGGCGTACCTCGACCGGCTGCCCGCTTTCATGGCGACCTACGCCGACGGGGAGGCCCCGGTGGCGACCAATGCGGTGGAGGAAGGTCTCGCCGACCTGTGGGCGCGCACGGCCCCGACGATGTCGACCGACTGGCGGGAACGATTCACCGAGAGCACCCGCCACCTCCTGGAGGAGTCGCTGTGGGAGCTTTCCAACATCAGCGAGGGCCGGCTCGCCGACCCGGTCGAGTACATCGAGATGCGGCGCAAGGTCGGCGGCGCGCCCTGGTCCGCCGGCCTGGTCGAGCACGCCGTGGGCGCAGAGGTTCCCGCCGTGATCGCGGCGTCCCGGCCGATGCGGGTGCTCAAGGACACCTTCTCCGACGGGGTGCACCTGCGCAACGACCTGTTCTCGTACCAGCGGGAGGTCGAGGACGAGGGCGAACTGGCCAACGCCGTGCTGGTGCTGGAGCAGTTTCTCGGCTGCGACACCCAGCAGGCGGCGGACCTCGTCAACGAGCTCCTCACCTCCCGGCTGCAGCAGTTCGAACACACCGCCCTGTTCGAGCTTCCGCCACTGCTGCAGGAGAGCGGCCTGGACCCGCAGTCCTGCCTGGACGTCGCGGCCTACGTCAAGGGGCTGCAGGACTGGCAGTCGGGCGGGCACGAGTGGCACATGCGCTCGAGTCGGTACATGAACGGCAGTGCGGATGACTCGGCGGGTGCAACCGGTGCGGCCGGTGCGGCCGGTGTGAACGGCCTCAGCGCCCTGAGCGGCCCGTTCGGCCTCGGCACCTCCGCGGCCCGACTCGTCCCCTCGCTGGCCGCCTCCCTGCCCGGACGCCTGAAGCGGCACGCCCACGTCCCCCACCAGCCCGTGGGCCACCTGCCGCTGCCCGACTTCCACATGCCGTACACCCTGCGGCTGAGCCCCCACCTCGACGCGTCACGCCGTCACAACACCGAGTGGGCGCGGCAGATGGGATTCTTCGCCCCCCTGCCAGGCGTCCCCGGCCCCGGCCTGTGGGACGAGCAAGGGCTGCGCGGGTTCGACTTCGCGCTGTGCTCGGCCGGGATCCACCCGGACGCGTCCGCAGACGAACTCGACCTGACGACCGACTGGCTCACCTGGGGCACCTACGCCGACGACTACTACCCGGTCGTCTTCGGGCGGACCCTCGACCTCGGCGGCGCGAAGGCCAGCAACGCGCGGTTCTCGCAGTTCATGCCGCTGGACCTGGCCGCCCCCGTCCCCGCACCGGTGAACGCGCTGGAACGCGCCCTGGCCGACCTGTGGGTGCGCACGGCGGGCCCGATGACGCCGAGCGCACGCGGTTCCTTCCGCGCCACGGTCGAGAGCATGACCGAGAGTTGGCTGTGGGAGCTGGACAACCAGCGGCAGAACCGGATCCCCGACCCGGTCGACTACGTCGAGATGCGCCGCAGGACCTTCGGATCGGACCTGACCATGAACCTGTCCCGGCTGAGCCATGGGCAGACCGTCCCGCCGGAGGTCTACCGCAGCCGACCGATCCAGGCGATGGAGCACGCGGCGGCGGACTACGCCTGCCTGCTCAACGACGTCTTCTCCTACCAGAAGGAGATCCAGTTCGAGGGCGAGATCCACAACGGGGTCCTCGTCGTCCAGAACTTCCTCGACTGCGACCTGCCCACGGCGCTGCGCGTGGTCAACGACCTGATGACGTCCAGGATGCGGCAGTTCGAGCATATCGTCACGCTGGAACTCCCGGCCCTCTACCAGGATTTCGGGCTGGGCCCGGAGGCCCGGCGGGTCCTGGACGGCTACGCCGGCGAACTGAAGGACTGGTTGGTCGGAATCCTCAACTGGCACCGCTTCTGCTTCCGGTACGACGAGCCGACACTGCTGCGCCGGGCAGGGGCGCTGCAGGCACCGTCGCCCACACCCTGGCCGGAGGCGACCGGCCTCGGCACCTCCGCGGTGCGAATCCCCGCTCTGCTCGGCCGGACCGCGCAACTGCCGGTACGCGTCACGTCATCCGACCGGTAGGCAGGACAGCACGTCCAGGGCGCGGTCGACGTCCGCCGACGAGTTGTAGAGGTGGAAGGCCGCGCGCAGGTTGCCCGCCCGCGCCGACAGGACGACGTCGGCGCGGGCGAGCGCCGCCGCGGCGCCTCCCAGGCCGGGCACCGAGACGATCGCCGAGCGCCCGGGGGTGGCCTGGTGGCCGAGCGTCGCCAGACCGGTTCGGAACCGGTCGGCGAGGGCGAGGTCGTGCCGGCCGATACGGGCGGGGGTGAGCTCCTCGACGAGCTCCAGGGAGGTCTGCGTCCCGACGAAGGCCGACCAGGCCGGGGAGATGTCAAAACGGCGGGCGTCGGTCGCGAACGTGACGCTGTCGTAGCAGCTGGCCCACGGGTCCTCCCCGGCGTACCAGCCCGGCGCGATCGGGCGAAGCGTCTCGGCGGCCTCGGGCGAGACGGCCAGGAACGCGGTGCCGCGCGGCGCGAGCAGCCACTTGTAGGCGCCGCAGACGAGGAAGTCGGCCTGGTCGGCCCGCAGCTCCAGCCACCCCGCCGCCTGGGTCGCGTCGACCAGCAGTCGCGCGCCGTGCTGCTGGGTCGCGGCGCGCAGCGCGGACACGTCGGCGACCCGGCCGTCGGCGGACTGCACGGCGCTCACTGCCACCAGCGCTGTGCGCTCACCGACTGCCTCGCCGAGCCGGTCCAGCGGGACGGTGCGCACCGACAGGTCGTCGCGGCTGCGGAACGGCTGGGTCAGCGAGGTGAAGTCGCCTGCCGCGAGCAGCACCTCGGCGCCGCCGGGCAGGGAAGCGGCGATCAGCCCGACCAGCCCCGACACCGCGCCACCGATCGCGACGTTCTCGGTCCTGGCGCCGACCAACCGGGCGAAGGACGCGCGGGAGGCGCCGACCGGCACGTCGTAGCCGACCGGGTCGCTGCGCCCGGCCGCCCACGCGGCCAGGTCCGCCTCCATGGCGGAACGGGTGCGCGCGGGCGGCAGCCCCATGGACGCGGTGTTGAGGTAGCTGGTGTCCGGGGCGAACTCGGCCGGGGCCAGCGAGGGAATCAGATCCGTGGAGAACGTCATGACAGCAGCATGGCTCCAACTGTCTCATAAGTCTACAGCGGTTTTTGCGTCTCAGAGCAAAGAAATGCTTATGCTTCTGGAGGTGGGTCTGACAGAACCACCTTGGGCGCCGGGGACCGGTCAGGCCACCCGGATACTTGAGTCATGGGTTTGGACCACAACGTCGAACTGGGAGAGTTCCTCCGCTCCCGCAGGGCCCGCCTCGGACCGGAGGAGGCCGGGGTTCCGGTCAGCGGCTCCGCGCGCCGGGTGCCGGGGCTGCGCCGTGAGGAGCTGGCCCACCTGGCGGGCGTCAGCACCGACTACTACTCGCGCCTGGAACAGGGGCGGCACCGCAACGTCTCCGGCAGCGTGCTGGACGCGGTCGCCCGCGCCCTGCGCCTGGACGAGGTGGAGCACACGTACCTGGTCCAGCTGGCCCAGCCGCAGCCGCGCACCGTGCGGCGCGCCCCCTCGCGTCCGCAGCGGGTACGCCCGGGGCTGCACCGGATGCTGGAGACCCTCGACGGCTGGACGCCGGCGTTCATCGTCGGCCGCGGCCTGCAGGTGCTGGCGAGCAACCGGCTGGCCCGCGCGCTGATCACCGACTTCGAGGCGCTACCGCAGCGCGAGCGCAACCTGGCCCGGTTCATCTTCCTGGACGAGTCGGCCCGCCAGGTGTACGTCGACTGGGAGCGGGTCGCCGCGGAGACCGCCGCCGTCCTGCGCCTGGACGCGGGACGGGACTGCGAGGACCGGTTGTTCTGCGAGCTGATCGGTGAACTCGCGGTCAAGAGTGAGGAGTTCCGCACGGCGTGGGCCGCCCACGACGTCAGCCGCCGGTCGCACGGCAGCAAGCGCTACCGGCACCCGCTCGTCGGTGAGATCACCATCGCCTACGAGGCGTTCACTCCGCCCGGTGACGCCGACCAGACCCTCTTCGTTTACACCACCGAGTCGGGCTCGGCCTCCGAGACCGCGCTGCAACTGTTGGCCAACCTCACCCTACCGGGCCCTGCCCGGCCGAGGTCGCGTCCCGACACCACCGCCACTCCCTCCGGGGGCGGCGGAACCACCGACACTGATGACTACCTGGAGACACGGGCCCGATGACGACCACCGTCCCCGCCTACGCAGCCCCCGCCGCCAAGGCCCCGCTGGAGCGCACCACCATCACCCGCCGCGCCGTGCGCGAGCACGACGTCCTCATCGACATCCGCTACGCCGGCATCTGCCATTCCGACATCCACCAGGCCCGCGAGGAGTGGGGCGACGCGCTCTTCCCGATGGTTCCCGGCCACGAGATCGCGGGCGTCGTCGCCGAGGTCGGCCCCGGCGTCACCCGCTACGCCGTCGGCGACCGGGTCGGCGTGGGCTGCTTCGTCGACTCCTGCCGCGAGTGCGCCAACTGCCTCGCCGGAGACGAGCAGTACTGCCTCAATGGGATGACCGGCACCTACGCGGCCACCGGCCGCGACGGCGAGGTCACCTACGGCGGTTACAGCACCCGGATCGTGGTGGACGAGAACTACGTCCTGCGGATCCCGGACGGCATCGAACTCGACGTCGCCGCACCGCTGCTGTGCGCCGGCATCACCCTCTACTCCCCGCTCAGGCGCTGGAACGCGGGACCGGGCAAGAAGGTCGCGATCGTCGGCATGGGCGGCCTCGGCCACATGGGCGTCAAGATCGCCGGCGCGCTGGGTGCCGACGTCACCGTGCTCAGCCAGAGCCTGCGCAAGCAGGACGACGCCAAACGTTTTGGCGCACACCAGTACTACGCCACCAGCGACGCGAGCACCTTCACGGCCCTGGCGGGCCAGTTCGACCTGGTCGTCAACACCGTCTCAGCCAACCTCGACCTCGACGCGTACCTGTCCCTGCTGCGCGTCGACGGCACCCTCGTCAACGTGGGCGCGCCGGAGCACCCGGTCTCGCTGAGCGTCTTCTCGCTGATCGGGGGTCGCCGCAGCCTGGCCGGCTCGATGATCGGCGGCATCCGGGAGACCCAGGAGATGCTGGACTTCTGTGCCGAGCACGGCCTGGGCGCCGAGATCGAGCTGATCTCCGCCGACAGGATCAACGAGGCGTACGACCGCGTCGTCGCCAGCGACGTGCGCTACCGCTTCGTGATCGACACGGCCACCATCTGACGGACCACCGGCTGACGGCTCCGCCGCGCCCCGGAAATACGGTCGAGGCCGTCCGATCGGGTCGGTAGTGTCGGGCACCATGCGAATTCTGGTTCTTGGTGGTACGTCGTTCGTGGGCCGCGCGATCGTGGACGACGCCCTGCGAGAGGGCGCCGAGGTGACCCTCTTCGGCCGTGGCAGGACCGGCACGGACCTGTTCCCGGGCGTGCCGCGCCGCATCGGCGACCGGGACACCGGCGACTACGCGGCGCTGCGCGACGGCAGTTGGGACGCAGTCGTGGACGTCAGCGGATATGTGCCGCGCCACGTCGGGCAGGCGATGGAGGTGCTCGGGGACCGGATCGGCCGGTACCTGTTCATCTCCAGCCACGCGGTGTACGCGCGGACGGGTGTCGGGCCGGGCTCGGACGAGGACACGCCGCGCCGGGCGCCCGTGCGTGACACGGAGGAACTGCTCGAGGAAACCTACGGGCCGCTCAAGGCTGCCTGCGAGGACGACGTGGTCGCCCGGTACGGCTCGCGGGCGACCGTCGTGCGGCCTGGCAAGGTCGCCGGGCCGCACGACGTGCAGGACGGCCTCACCTACTGGGTGCGCCGAGCGGCGCGGGGCGGTCGGGTGGCCCTGCCGGGCCGCCCTGAGCAGCCGATCCAACTGATCGACTCACGCGACCTGGCGCGCCTCGTGGTGCGGTTGCTGATCGACGAGCGGCCCGGCGCCTTCCACGCCGTGGGCCCGGCCGAGCCGACCACGATGGCAGAACTGATCACCACCTGCGCCCGGGCGGCCGGCAGCGAGGTCGAGGTCGTGCCGGTGCCGGCGGACTCGGTGTCCCCGTTCTTCCCGCTGATCCGCCCGGAGTCGATGTGGCCGACGCAGCAGCGCAGCCCGGCGCGGGCCCGGGCCGCCGGCATGCCCGCCACGCCGCTCGCGGTGACCGCGGCCGATGTGCTGGCCTGGGACCGCGAACGCGGAGAGCCGCCCCTGGAGTGCGGGCTGTCGCCGGCGGAGGAGCAGAAGCTGCTCGCCGGGGCCTGACCGGACGGTCAGAGGTAGAGCCCGTCGCGGGGCGCGGCGGGGGCCGGCAGCAGGTTGCCCGGTCCCTGCCGCAGGGCGTAGAGCTCGGCCAGGGTCGCGCCACCCGGCGGAGTGGCCGACACGCCGTCGAGCCATGTGCCCGCCTCGGACTCGGTGAGCGGGCCGACCTCGACCCGGGCCAGGCAGCGGCCGGGACGGACCACGGCCGGGTGCAGTCGTTCGAGGTCCTCGTTGGTGGTCACCGCCACCAGGACCTTGCGTCCCTGGCCGAGCAGACCGTCGGTCAGGTTGAGCAGCCGCGAGAGCGCCTGCCCTGCGGCCCGCTTGGCTCCGCCCCTGATCAGTTCGTCGCAGTCCTCGAGTAGCAGCAGCCGCCACTGCTCCTCCCCGCTGTCGTCCGGGCTGCCGTGGTGCTGGCGCTGCGGACCGAGGGCGACCTCGATGAGATAGCCGGGGTCGGCGAACAGCCGCTCGGGGTCGAGGACGCATTCCACGGTGCACCAGTCGCGCCAGGCCCGGGCGAGGGTGCGCAACGCCGTGGTCTTGCCGGTGCCTGGCGGGCCGTGCATCAGCAGGAGCCGTCCCGCGACCTGGTCGGGCTTGAGCCGCATCAGTCCGTCGAAGGCGTCCGCGACGGTGCGGGTGTAGTTGCCGCGCACCGCGTCCCAGCCGGGCGCCTCGATCCGCCGGCGGGCCCGGACCGGGCCGCGCCCGGCGGCGAGGTGCCAGAAGCCCATGGCGACGACGTCGTCCTCGGTCGGCTTCTCCTCCTCCGCACCGTCAACTGCTTGCGCCAGTACGGTCTGCGCGAGGTCGTCGTCCGCGGCGGTGACAGTGACGTCGGCGTTCACCGTGCCACCGTTGTGCCACCAGGACGCCTTGAGGGTCCAGCCGGGCCCCTCGGCCAGCAGCACGGTACGGCTGTCGGCCTCGCTGCGGCGGATCACCCGGGCACCGGGCGGGAGCAGCGTGGCGTCCGGGCGCGCCGGACTCACCGAGGCGGAACGCGCCCAGGGCTGCGCGCCGGTGGTGAACGAGGCCAGCGCGAGGGCGTCCACGACGTCGCCGGGGCTGTCCCCGTCGTCCAGCGTGATACGCAATGGCAGCAGGTCGGCGGGCTCGACGGAGGCAGCCGTCCCGTCGCCCGGAGCGGCCTGATGCAGAAGTGTCATGGAGGAGATGATCCGGTACGGGAGGGGATCGGCACAGTGGTTTTCGCGCAGGATGCGCCGCGGTGGGCGATGGGCCCGGTTCAGGCGGCGACGCGTTCCGCAGCGAGGAGCCGGTCCACTGCCACCGCGGCCGCCCGTCCGGCGCGGTTCGCGCCGACGGTGCTGGCGGAGGGACCGTAGCCGACGAGGTGGACGCGTTCGTCCGCCACCGCGCGGGTTCCGTCCAGTCGGATTCCGCCGCCCGCCTCCCGCAGGCCCAGCGGTCCGAGGTGGGCGACCTCGGGTCGGAATCCGGTGGCCCAGACGATCGCGTCGACGTGTTCGGCACGTCCGTCCGCCCACACCACGCCGTCCGCCGTGATCCGTTCGAACAGCGGCAGCCGGTGCAGTGCGCCCAGCTCGCGGGCCCGTAGCAGGGCGGGGGTGGGCGGGAGTCCGGTGACCGAGACCACGCTTGCGGGCGGCAGCCCGTCCCGTACCCGCTGGGCGACCATGGCCACGGCGGCGCGGCCGATCTCGGGCGTGAACGCCGCCTCGCGGAACACGGGCGGACGCCGCGTCACCCACAGGGTCTCGGCGACGGCCGCGGTCTCGGCCAGGATCTGGATCGCCGACGCGCCGCCGCCGACGACCAGGACGCGCTGTCCCCGGAAGTCCTGCGGGCCCCGGTACTCGGAGCTGTGCAGCTGCCGTCCCTGGAATTCGGAAGCCCCCGGGTAGAACGGCACGAAGGGTCGGGTCCAGGTCCCGGTGGCGTTGATGACCGCTCGCGTCGTCCAGCGTCCGGTGTCCGACTCGACGAGCAGCCGTCCGTCGGCGGCGGGGCGCACGGCCCGTACCCGGACCGGGCGCAGTACCGGGAGGTCGTAGCGGCGCTCGTAGGCGGCGAAGTACTCGGTCAGGGCGTCGCGGGCCGGGCGCTGCGCGGCGAACGGCGGCAGCGGCATCCCGGGCAGTTCGTGGAAGCCGTGCACGGCGGCCATGGTCAAGGTGGGCGGCCGGTGCTGCCAGGCGCCGCCGGGGGAGGTGTCGGCGTCCAGCACGACAAATCCGGTTCCCGGCTGCAGGCCGCGTCGTCGCAGGTGGAAGGCCGCAGCCAGGCCGGCCTGGCCGGCACCGATCACCGCAACGTCCGTTTCCTGTTCAACCATCACGACGGGTGAAACATCAGCGGACTCGCCGAGCTTCCCGCCGCCCTGGTGGACGGTGCCCTCTCTGGTGGATGGCGGCCTAGTGGATGGCGGCCTGCGTGATGACGCCGTTCTGCACCGTGTAGGAGCCTGAGTAGTCGGCAGCCGAGCCGTCCGTGTGCACCGCGTGGAGGTGGATGTAGACGACGGGGCCGCTCACGCTGTCGATGGTGAGCGAGTCGGAGCTGGTGTCGGCGAAGCCGTTGACGAAGGAGTTGTAGGACCCGCCGAGGTTCTTGCCGCCCAGGTTCCAGGCGGTGCGGTAGTCATGCGCGTTGATCGCGGAGTAGTAGGCGCTGACCGTCGAGGCCGGATCCAGCACGGGTGCGGCGGGCGACGATGCCGCCGCGGTGGTGGGCGGCGCTGAGGGCGAGGGCGTGGTGCTGGTCGGGCTCGCGGCAGCAGGGGTGTTGGACTGCGCGACGGATGTGCCGACCGGGGGTGCGGAGGAGGACGTGGCCTGGGTGCGCTGGTGCGAATGTGAAGCGAGGACGGCGATCGCGGTTCCGCCGCCGATCAGAGCGGCGGCCAGCGCCGCAGCGGAGACCAGAATCCAGGCCCGCCGCCTGCGGCGCTCCGGCTCCGGCCCGCCGGGGCCGCCGGGCGCGGCAGGAAAGCCGCCCGACCCGGACGGCGGCGTCGGCGGCGTGCCCATGCCGTACCCGTATGCAGGGCCGTACGCCGGTGGGGACGGCGGGCCAGGGGTGTACGGCGCCGCCGGCGTCCGCGGAGGGCCCGGTATCGGCGGAGGGGTCGACATCGACGGAGGTCCGGGCACCTGGACCGGAGGAGGGCCGGGCGCCACGCCGGGCGGCGACGGGGCGGGCATGGAAGCCGGCGGGGTCGACTGGGTGCGCTGCCACGACCGTTGGTCCTGGGGCGCGGGCCCGCCGGGAGCCGCGTCGGGGCCGGAGCGGGGCGAGAGCAGGGTCGGGGTGGGCGGGGTGCGGCCCTGCGCGACCTCCTCCAGCATCCGCAGCGCCTCGTCCGCGGTGGCACGCTCGACCGGATCCTTGCGGAGCAGGGCCTCGATCACCGGGAACAGCGGCCCGGCGTTGCGCGGCTCGGGCAGCGGGTCGGCGATCACCGCCTGAAGCGTGCTGATGGTGGTGTTGCGCAGGAACGGGGACTGGCCCTCGACCGCCGCGTAGAGGGTGGCGCCCAGAGCCCACAGATCCGACTCCGGGCCCGGCCGGTGGCCGGTGACCCGCTCCGGCGCCAGGTAGTCCGGCGAGCCGACGATCTCTCCGGTCCGGGTGAGCCCGCTGGCCCCCTCGAACATGGCGATGCCGAAGTCCGTGAGCACGACGCGCCCGCGGCGGTCGATCAGCACGTTGGCCGGCTTGACGTCGCGGTGCAGCACGCCCAACCGGTGCGCCTGGCTCAGCCCGGAGAGGACCTGCACGCCGACCCGGGCAGCGTCGCGCGGCAACAGCGTGCCCTCGGCGGTGATGATCTCGGCCAGCGAGCGTCCCTCGACCAGCTCCATCACGATCCAGGGCCGACCGTCCTGCTCCACCACGTCATGGATGGTGATCACGCTGGGGTGGCCGATCCTGGCCGCCGCCCTCGCCTCCTGCTGCATCCGCGCGTGGAGGGTGCTCAGCTCCGCCTCCGGCAGCGAGCCGACGTTGAGTTCCTTGACCGCGACCTCGCGGTCGAGCAGCTGGTCGTGTGCCCGCCACACGATGCCCATGCCACCGCGGCCGAGCCGCTCGCCGAGCAGGTAGCGACCGGCCAGTAGTCGGCCAGGGTCTTCCCCGGGTGGCTGAGTGGTCATGGGCGAGACCTCTGGTTCCGATCGTCCGATGGTGCCGATCGTCCGAGGACGGGATTCACTTCGAGTGTCCTGCCGTCCGAGTACGGCGGCCACCCTCGTGCATCCGAATGGAGCGAACCGGTCTCCGTCCGCAGATGTACCCGACGGGGGTACGACCCTGAGATTCCTGGGGGTCGGCCGCGCCCTCAGGGGTGACTCCGGCGTCCGGGCAAGGTCGTTAGCGTCGACGGCATGGACCAAGCGAGCATCGACCGACGGGTACTTGCCCAACGCGACGCCGACGGATGGCTGTTCCTGGGGGAGGCGGCGCTCGCTGCCCTCGCCGCGCTGCGTGACAGCTGGCGCACAGCGCTGAGACCGCGCAGTCCCGCCGATCCCGCGGTCCCGAGGGGCACACCGCGATGAGCTGGATCGCGAACCTGCTGCTGCACCTGCCGCCCCCGGCGATCTACCTGGCCATCATCGCGATCGTGCTCGCCGAGTCGGTGCTGCTGCTCAGTGCCTTCGCGCCGACCTTCAGCACGCTCCTCGCCTCGGGCTTCCTCGCCCGGGTCGGCACCGTGCAGCTGGCGCTCGTAATCGTCAGCGCGGTGGGCGCGGTCGTCGCCGGCGACCTGCTGGCGCAGCGCACCGGCCGGCGGCTGGGGCCCCGGCTGGGCACGGGACGGCTCGGACGGCGGATACCCTCCGGGGTGCTCGGCCGTACGTACGGGCTACTCGCGCGGCGTGGCGGCGCGGCCGTGTTCTTCTGCCGATTCCTGCCGGTGGTGCGGACTCTCGCGCCGCATCTCGCGGGGTCGGCCGGGCTGCGCTACCGGCAGCTGGCGCCGTACAGCCTGGTCGCGGGGGCGGTCTGGGCCTCGGCGGAGGCGGGGACGGGGTACCTGGTCGGGGCCGCGTACCCGCAGGTGACCGCTGCGTCCGCGCCGGTGCTGGGGGCCGCGGCGGCGCTGCTGCTGGTGGCGGCCGCCGTCCTGCTGCTGCGGCGCACGGCGCGAGCGGCCCGACCGGCGGCACCCCCTCAGGAGCCGCCGGCCGAGCCGGGTCAGTGGGACCGCGCCCCTTCGCGAGCGCGCGGTCAGGCGCCTGGATGCAGCCAGCAGGCAACCGTACGACTCTCGTCCGGACGGTCCACGGGGACGCCCAGCAACGGGAGTTCGCTGCCGCAGGGATCGAACGCCTTGGGGCAGCGCGGGTGGAACGCGCAGCCGCTCGGCATCGATCGCAGGTCCGGCGGCGATCCGGGAATGCCGGTCAGCTCCCGGCGCTCACCCCGCAGCGGCGGGAAGGCGTGCAGCAGGCCGTCGCTGTAGGGGTGCAGCGAGTCCCGGTAGAGCTGCGCCGCCGGGGCCTCCTCCACGATCCGTCCGCCGTACATGATGGCGATCCGGTCGGAGAACTCGACCAGCAGCGAGAGGTCATGGGTGATGAACAGCACCGAGAAGCCCAGTCGCTCCCGCAGGTCCACCAGCTGGCGCAGGATCTGACGCTGCATCACCACGTCGAGCGCGGTGGTCGGCTCGTCCATGATGACGACCTGGGGCTCCAGCGCCAGCGCCATCCCGATCATCACCCGCTGCCGCATCCCGCCGGACAGCTGGTGCGGGTAGCTGTCCAGGCGGTCGGCGGAGATCCCGACCAGTTTGAGCAACTCCCGCGCCCGAGCCAGCCGCGCGGCCCTGCTCATGCCCGGCTGGTGCGCCGCCAGTACGTCCGTCAGCTGCGTCGAGATCCGGTGCACCGGGTTGAGCGAGTTCATCGCCCCCTGGAACACGATCGATGTCTCGGCCCAGCGGAATGCCCGCAGCCCCGCGTCGTTCAGCCTCAGCACGTCCACCGGATCGCCACCAGGCTGGTGGTAGATCACCTTGCCGCCGCTGATCACCCCCGGCGGCGGCAGTAGCCGGGTCAGCCCGTACGCCAGAGTGGACTTGCCGCTGCCGCTCTCCCCGGCCAGGCCCAGCACCTCGCCCCGGTGCAGGGTCAGGCTCACGTCCCGTACCGCCTGCACGGCGTTCGCGCCGAGGCCGTAGTCGACGCAGAGGCCCTGGATCTCGAGTACCGGCTCCTTGCTGCTCACAGCACGTCTTCCTTACTCTCCAGCGGAGTCTCCACCGGACGGATGACGACCGGCGTGAAGCCGACCCGCATCCGGACCGGGCGGCCGTCGGCGGCCTTCGCGCCGCGCTCGCCGTTGTTGCGCAACCTCGGGTTCACGAACTCGTCGATGCCGAAGTTCACCAGCGACAGCGCCGTCCCCAGGATCGCGATGGCGAGCCCGGCGGGCACGAACCACCACCAGGCGCCCTGGGCGAGGGCCTGCTGGCTCTGAGCCCAGTAGAGAATGGTGCCCCAGTTCCAGTTGGCCAGGCCGGGGACGCCGATGAAGGCCAGGATGATCTCGCTCATCACCGCGTAGATCACCGTGCCGATGAAGCCGGAGATGATCACGGCACTGAGGTTGGGCAGCAGCTCGAAGATGATGATGCGCCAGGTCGACTCGCCGGTCGCCCGGGCGGCCTCGATGAAGTCGCGCCGCCGCAGCGAGAGTGTCTGCGCGCGCAGTACTCGCGCGCCCCAGGCCCACGAGGTGAAGCCGATGACCAGGGCCACCAGGGTCTCGCCGCCGCTCGGCAGGCTGGAGGTGATGATGATGATCAGCAGCAGCGCGGGGATGACCAGGAAGACGTTGGTCAGCGCCGAGAGGACGTCGGAGGCGATCCCGCTGAGGTAGCCGGAGCTCACCCCGATCAGCACCGCCAGCGCGGTGGCGACCGCACCGGCGAGCAGGCCCACGTACATCACGCTGCGGGTGCCGTCCACGACCTGGCTGAAGATGTCCTGGCCGAGGTGCGTCGTGCCGAACCAGTGCTTGCCCGACGGGCCCTGCAGCAGGTCGTTGCTGCGTGCCGACGGGTCGTAGGGCGAGATCGACGGGCCGATGATCGCGATCAGGGTGAAGAAGAGGAGCAGCCCGGCACCGGTGGCCGCCTTGGGACTGGAGAGGAAGCGCAGGTGGCGGCGCTTGGGCCGAGTCGAGTCGGGGGCGGTCGCCTCGGGGTCCTGCGGAGCGAGCACGGTGATGTTGGATGCCGCGGTGGCCATGGCTCAACCCTCCCTACGGGTGCGCGGGTCGAGGATCAGGTAGGCGACGTCGGCCAGCAGGTTCGCCAGCAGCACGGCCAAGGTGATGAACAGGAAGATGCCCTGCATCAGCGGGTAGTCGGTCGACCCCACCGCCTGCAGCATCTCGAAGCCGATGCCGGGGTAGTTGAAGACGATCTCCACCAGCAGCGTGGAGCCCAGGATCTGGCCCAGGGCCAGCGACAGCCCCGACACGTTCGGCAGCAGCGCGTTGCGGGCCGCGTAGCCGAGCATGACCCGGCGGTCGGACAGTCCCTTGGCGTGCGCCACGGTGATGTAGTCCTCGGCGCCGACGGTCACCATCATGTTGCGCATGCTGAGGATCCAGCCGCTCATCGTGGTGACCACCAGCATCGCCAGCGGCAGCCAACTGTGCTGCAGCGCGCTGCCCATGAAGGTGGTGTCGAAGTGGGGCACCAGGCCTGGGTCGTAGCCACCGGAGACCGGGAAGGAGCTGCCGACGGCGATCACCAGGGCGACCGTCAGCAGGCCGAGCCAGAAGGCGGGGATGGAGGAGATGAAGGTGGTGACCGGCAGCAGGAAGTCCAGCCGGGAGCCGCGCAGCCAGCCTGAGAGGACCCCGAGGAAGGTGCCGGTGGCGAAGCTGACGACGGTGGCGACGCCGGCCAGGGCGACCGTCCACGGGACGCTCTGCATCAGGATGCTGGACACCGGCGTCGGGAAGTTGGAGAAGGAGATGCCCAGGTCGCCGTGGAAGAGCTGGCTCCAGTAGGACATGTACTGCGACCACAGGCCCTGGTGCTTGTTCAGCCCGAACAGGACGTAGAGCGAGGCGATCGCCTTGGTGTCGATCTGGCCCCGGTTCTTGTTGATCAGGGCCATCACCGGGTCGCCGGGTATCAGCCGGGGGATGAAGAAGTTGACCGTGATCGCGGCCCATGCGGTGAACAGGTAGAAGGCGAGCCGCTGCAGGAAGTACTTCACCGGGACGCCTCCGTCCCGGCCGCCGCCGTTGCGCGGGTCTGGTCGAAAAGCCAGCAGGCCGCCCAGTGCGGGGAGTGGGACCCGTGCAGGGAGTCGGAACCCTCGGCCGCGTCGGTCCCGGTGGAGGGTGCCGGTACGTCGAAGCGCGGGGGCAGTTCGGTACGGCAGACGTCCATCACGTGCGGGCAGCGCGGGTGGAAGCGGCAGCCGGACGGCGGGTCGATCAGGCTCGGCGGCTCGCCGCCGCAGGCGTCCTCGGTGCCGTCAACGGCGTCCCCGCGGGTGCCGCCGGCGTTCAGGACGAGGTCCGGGTCGGGCGCCGAGCTGATCAGCAACTGGGTGTAGGGGTGGGCGGGATGCTGGGTGACGGTCTCGCTGTCGCCGCCCTCCACCATCCGCCCGGCGTACATCACCATGGTGTCGTCCGCGAAGTAGCGTGCCGAGGCGATGTCGTGGGTGATGTAGAGGATGGCCAGGTGCAGCCGCTCCTTGAGGTCGCGCAGCAGGTTGAGCACGCCGAGCCGGATCGACACGTCCAGCATCGACACCGGCTCGTCGGCGAGCAGCGCCTCCGGGTCGGCGGCCAGGGCGCGGGCGATGGCGACGCGCTGGCGCTGGCCGCCGGAGAGCTCGTGCGGGAACTTGTCCAGGTAGCGGGTGGCGGGCGTGAGTTGTACCCGCTCCAGCAGCTTCTCCAGCGCCTGCTGCAGCTCGGCCGCGCCGGCACTGCCGCGACCGCTGCCGGCGTTGCCGTGGATCCGCAGCGCCCGGGTCAGGTGGTAGCGGATGGTGTGGACCGGGTTGAGCGAGGCGAACGGGTCCTGGAAGATCATCTGGACCTTGCGGTTGTACGCCCGGAAGCGCCTGCCCCCGCGCACGGTCACCGACTCGCCGTGCAGCCGGATGTCGCCGCTCGTGCGCGGGTAGAGCTGCGCGAGCAGCCGCGCCACGGTGGACTTCCCCGAGCCCGACTCACCGACCAGGGCGGTCACCCGCCCTCGCCGCAGGGTCAGGGTGACGTCGTCGACGGCGTGGACGACACGTGGAGCGCGCGTCATGGCCTGCCGTCCGCCGCGGCGCACCGCGAAGTGCTTGGTGAGGCCGTCGGCCTCCAGGACCGTCTCGGTGTCTGGCGGCGCCGGTGGCGGCTCTGACGTGTGACTCAACGTCATCCCGGATTCCCATCGTGTGTCGGTGCCCTCCGGTCCTCCACCCCGAACGAGGGGGTGGAGGACCGGAGGGCGGAGGGTGTGTGCTCTGGTACCTGTGCTGCGGGCCGGGGAGTTACTTGGTGGAGGGGGTCAGGTGCAGGACCACGTCCAGGGCGCCGACCTGGGTCAGCTGCCCGCCCGCGTAGGCGTTGGAGTCGTCCGGCCAGCCGGTCCAGTTCTTGGTGGAGTACTCAGCGCCGACGTTGCCCGCCGAGGTCGGGATCATGGGTACCTGGTTCACCATGATGTCCTCGAGGGTGCTGAGTGCCTTGGCGCGGCTGGCGTCGTCGGGCGCGTTGGCGTAGTCCTTGAGCGCCTGGGTCGCCGCGGGGCTGTTGAAGCGCCCGTAGTTCCCGTTGGGGCTGTCGGTGCCGATCGGCTTGACGTTGGCGCCGTCGACGATGTTCTCGTACATGTCGTACGGGGTGGCCCCGCCGTTGCTCCAGTGCATCGCGGCCTGGAAGTTGCCCGCGCCGATGTTCTTGGTCCAGGCGTTCTCGTCCGCCTTGTCGATGGTGGCCTTGATCCCGATCTGGGAGAAGTTGTCGGCGATGATGCTCAGGTCGGTCTGGTAGTCGGACCAACCGGCCGGGTCGGTCAGGGTGATGGTGACCGGCTTGCCGGTCGGGTCCACCAGGGAGCTGCCGTTGAACTTGAACCCGGCTCCGGTCAGTACCGCCTTGGCGCCGGCCACGTCGACCGTGGCGTTCTTGCCCACGTACTGCGGCGCGATGAAGGGGTTGCCGGCCGGGGTGGGCAGACCGGTGACGCTGGAGACCAGCGGCTTGAAGTAACCCGACTCGCCCTGGTTGAAGATGTCGTCGCGGTTGATGACCATCGACATCGCCTTGCGCAGCGCCGCGTTGTCGAACGGCTTGACCGTGGTGTTGATCCACAGGCCGTCGGCGCTCAGGGTCGGCGGGAACCACAGCTTGAAGTGCGCGGGGTCCTTGGCCACGAAGACCGTCTTGGCGTTGGGGATGAAGACGTAGGACCACTCCGCCGCACCGCTGGTGAGCGCGGTGGTCATGGTGTCGTTGCCGGTGTACGAGGTGTACAGCAGCTCCTTCACCTTCGGCAGCGCCTGCCAGTAGCCGCTGCTCCGCAGGTCCAGGGTGGCGTTCTGGGTGGTGATCGACTTCAGCGTGTAGGGGCCGGTGCCGACCGGGTTGGCGACCGCGTCCGTGGTGGGGTCGGACATCTTCGACCAGATCGCCTTGGGGATCACGAAGGTCTTGAGGACCTTGGCCTGGGTGACGAACTGCGAAGTGTTGAAGTTGACCGTGACGGTACTTCCGCTGGCACTGACGTCGGCGATGTCCAGCGCGTTGAAGTTCAGCGCCGTCTTGTCCTTCAGGATCTGAAAGGAGTAGGCCACGTCGTCGGAGGTCATCGGGGAGCCGTCGGAGAACTTCACGCCGTCACGGATCGTGAAGGTGACGGTCTTGAAGTTGTTGGTCCAGTCCCACTTGGTCGCGAGCCACGGCTTGGCCGGGTCGGCGGGCTTGGTGTCGTTCGGCATCGCCAGCGGCTCGTAGATCATGTAGCGGTAGCCCAGCGCCGCGCTCGCAGACGAGTTGAGATAGGGGTTGCTGTTGGCGGTGATCGCCCCGTCGGGCATACCGATCTTCAGGACGGTAGCGCCGGTTGCGGAGTTGTTGCCCTTGGTCCCGGGATTGCTGCTGCTGCAGGCGGCGAGGCAGGTTATCGCCAGGCTGCCCGCGAAGAGCGCGGTGATGGAGCGGTTGAGGCGCATGGATCCCCACTTCATGAAGATGTCAGACGAGGGTAGACGGGGGTTGAGGTCGAGCCGGGTGTGGTGCGGGGTGCTGCGGGACGGTGCGGGGTGGTGCCGAGGGGGCGTGTTTTGGGTGTGACGTATCGCGGCCGGGGTGCACGGAGTGGTCCGGCCGGACGCGCGGTGCCTTGCTCGGGTCAGGTCCGGGACCGGGTGGAGTCCCGGACGATCAGGCTGGTGGGGAGGACGTTCGGAACAGTGGGCAGCGGCGCGCCCCGGAAGTGCGCGAGCAGCATCCGGGCGGCCGCTTCGCCCATCTCGCGCAGCGGTTGGTGCACGGTGGTCAGCGCCGGGTCGCTGTACGAGGCGAGTGGCACGTCGTCGAAGCCGACCACGGCCACGTCCTGCGGGACCCGGAGACCTGCTTCGCGCAGGGCCTGCAGCACGCCCGTCGCGGAGAGGTCGTTCTGGGCGAACACGGAGTCGAAGCCACTGCCGTCCAGCAGTGGCGCGACCGCGGTGCGCCCGCCCTCGTAGGTGAAGTCGCCGACCAGGATCCGCTCCGGCGGCAGCGGCAGTCCCGCCGCCGCGTAGACCTCGGCGAAACCGGCCAAGCGTTCCTGGGTGCAGCCGAAGTGCTCGGGCCCGGTGACGACGGCGGGGCGCTGTCGGCCGAGTTCCAGCAGGTGACGGGCTGCCGACGCGCCGCCGGTTCGGTCGGTGGTGGCGACCGAGGGGAACAGCGGCTGGTGGCCCCGGTCGTCGATCAGGACGACCGGCAGGCCGGCGTGGTGCAGCTCGGTGATGTAGTCGAGGGTGCCCTCGGGTTCGATCACCAGCAGCCCGTCGAAGGACTTCGCGGACACCTGCTGGGCGAAGCGGCGGAGCGACTCCTCCCCGCGGTTGCAGGTGAACAGCAGCAGGCCGAAGCCGTCGGCCTCCACGACGTCGATCACGCCCTGGAGTACTTCGCCGATCCAGGGCCAGGTCAGCGAGGGAACGAGCATGCCGACGATCTGGGTGCGTCCTCGCGCCAGTCCCACTGCACCGGCGCTGGGAACGTACCCGAGCTCCGCGATCACCTGGCGGACCCGTGCGGCGGTGGCGGCGTTGAGTTCGCCCTTGCCGTTGAGGACCCGCGAGACCGTTGTCTTGCTGACCCCGGCATGGGCGGCCACATCGGCGATGGTGATCGGCACGTCCGCCTCCGTTCGTCGTTGATCGGTGGTCGTTGATCATTGAGCGGCTGTGCGGGAACCGGTTCCGTAACCGGTTCCGTCGCGGAGTCAACCAGGGTAATCTGCGTCACGTCAATCACGTTCCGGCAACAAAGAGTTAACTCGGCGGAGATGCCAAGAGAGCGCTCTCCGCTTGTTCGGAGCCTGGCGCGGGGCGCGGTTGCTGTCAAGACTCGAAGTCAGGGATGTTGCAGGGATGTGACCTGTCTTCATCTCTCGCACGCAGGGGAGCTTTGGAGCGGGGCCCTTGACGGTCGTGGAGAAGTGGCGCAACACTCCCATTAGGCGAGAGAGCGCTCTCTCTTGATCGTTCACCCAGCGCTCACTTCCCCGTGCCGAATGCCAGAAGCCCGAATCCAGAAGCTCAGATCCAGAACCCAGATCCAGAAACCCAGTTGCAGCGCCCGAGCGCCAACCCCGAGTGGAGAACCATGACGACCCGCACCGACCGATCGGCCGCGCCGGAGCCGCGCGGGGGAGTGGACAGCACCCGCTTCCCCGCCGACTTCCTCTGGGGCGTGGCCACCTCCGCGTACCAGATCGAGGGCGCTGCGTTCGAGGACGGGCGCACCGCCTCCATCTGGGACACCTTCAGTCGCGTCCCCGGCGCGGTCTTCGGAGGACACAACGGCGACACCGCCTGCGACCACTACCACCGGATGCCGGAGGACGTCGCCCTGATCGCCGGACTCGGCGTCGACTCGTACCGGTTCTCGCTGTCCTGGCCCCGGATCCAGCCCGGCGGCCGGGGCCCCGCCAACCAGCGCGGGCTGGCCTTCTACGACCGCCTGGTCGACCAACTGCTCGCCCGCGACATCCTGCCCTGGATCACCCTCTACCACTGGGACCTGCCGCAGCAGTTGGAGGACGACGGTGGCTGGCCGGCCCGCGACACCGCCCACCGCTTCGCGGACTTCGCCGAGATCGCGATGAGTGCACTCGGCGACCGGGTCCGCTGGTGGACCACGCTCAACGAGCCCTGGTGCTCGGCGATGCTGGGCTACGAGACGGGCCGGCACGCCCCCGGGCGGCAGGACTTCGGCGACGCCATGTCCGCCGTGCACCACCTACTGCTCGGCCACGGCCTCGCCACCCAGCGACTGCGCGAGACCGCGCCCGAGCCGATCCAGGTCGGCATCACCCTCAACACCACCCACGCGATCGCGGCCAGCGGCTCCGCCGTCGACCGCGACGCGGCCCGCCGCGCCGACGGCCTCGGCACCCGCGTCTACACCGACCCGCTGATCCGCGGCAGCTACCCGGCCGACGTCGTGGACGACCTCGCCGTGCGCGGCGTCCGCCTGCCGGTCCAGGACGGCGACCTGGCCGTCATCGCCCAGCCGCTCGACTTCCTCGGCGTCAACTACTACACCAGCCACGTCTTCTCGGGGACGGACGAGCACGGCAGCGAGCTGGTGGACGGCCTGCCGGTCAGCCGCACGGTCTCGCAGAACCTGCCGGTCACGGCAATGGACTGGGAGATCATCCCGCAGGGCCTCACCGACATGCTGGTACGGCTCGGCCGCGACTACCCGGCGGTGCCCCTGTACGTGACCGAGAACGGCGCGGCCTTCGACGACCGTCCGGGCGCGGACGGGGGCGTCGACGACGCCGACCGCACCGCCTACTTCGCCGAGCACGTCGAGGCCGTCGCAGCCGCGCGCGACGCGGGCGCGGACGTCCGGGGCTACTTCGCCTGGTCCCTGATGGACAACTTCGAGTGGGGCTACGGATACGAGAAGCGCTTCGGCATCGTCCACGTGGACTACGAGACGCAGCGGCGCACCGTCAAGCAGAGCGGCCGCTGGTTCAGCGAGAACATCCGGCGCAGCCGCGAAGCCGAGACCGGCCCGCTCGACAACGACCGCTGACCGCCCGGCAGTTCACGTCCGACCGGCCGCAAACCCGATCTGCCCCACCCCGCTTCGGCCTGCCCTGAGAGGAATACCTGTGCGCATCGAGCTCCGTGACGGCGTACTGCACACCGACGGCGCCCCCGGCCTGCTCGCCACAGCCGACTACCCGTACTACCGGGACCACCCGTCGGTGTGGCGGGAACGGCTGCGCACCCTGCGCGACGCCACCGGCATCCGCGTCGTGACCAGCTACTTTCCCTGGCGGCACCACCAGCCGGACCCGGATACGCCCCCGGACTTCACCGGTGCGACCCGCCCCGACCGCGACCTGCTCGGCTATCTGCGCATCTGCCAGGAGCTCGGCCTGAGCGTCATCGCCAAGCCGGGTCCCTTCATCCACGCCGAGACCAACTACGGCGGTCTCCCCGACTGGATCTGCCCGCTGAACAACGATCAGGTCGAACCCTCGCTCGACGCGCGGGGACACACCGTGCGCTGGTCCGGATCCCGCCGCGGCGCGGACGGCAAGGTCGAGCGCTGGCCGCTTCCCGCCCCGCTCGGTGCGCACTTCGCCTCGCGCGTGGGCGACTGGCTGCGCGCGGTGGGCAAGGAGGTCCTGCAGGCCACGACCGCACCCGACGGCCCGGTCGTCCTGGTCCAGATCGCCAACGAGGGCCTGTTCACCGACGGCGCGCTGCCCCTGTGGGCGTACGACTACAGCACGCCGGGCCTGGACTTCTTCCGCGCGGGGCTGCGCGAGCACTACGGCAGCCTCGACGCCTACAACGAGATCCACGGCACCGACCACGCCGACTGGACCGGGATCGAACCCCCGCGCGAGCAGTACGCCGCCGGGGCGGCGGTCGGCCTGGGCGAGCAGCTCGCCTACGCCGACTGGGGCCGCTACCAAGCCGACCTGCTGGCCGAGGCCTACCACACCTGGACCGAGGCCCTCGGCCCGAGCGTCCCGGTCCTGGTCAACCTCAACCCCCCGGCCGGCGAGCACCACGCGCTGGACGACTGGCTCGCCCGGGTCCGCCCGGAGCGCTGGAACGGCATCGAATACGGCTTCACCAACTGGATGGGCGTCGTGTCGACCAGTCGCGACGCCCACGCCCGCTACGTCGTCGCCGCCAAGCGCGCGCCCGGCCCCAACCTGGAGGAGAACTGGGGCTTCTCCGAGCTGTACGACCGCGCCTACGCCGCCGGGGCCACCAGCTTCCACCAGAGTCTGCTCGCCCTCGCCGCCGGGGCCACCGGCATCAACGTCTATACCGGCGTCGCCACCTCCGGCTGGGGCGACGACCTCGACATCATGCACGCCGCGCCCTATCCGGACTGCCCGCCGATCGACGCCCAGGGCCGAGCCACGGCCAAGGCCGGAACGGTACGCATGCTCGCGGACTTCTTCGACGCTCACGGCGCCGAGTTCCTCGCTGCTCGGCCCGCGACCGGACCGACCTGGGGCCTCTACGCCCCCTACGCGGCCATCGCCGCCTGGGCCCCGGCCGACGACCTGTCGGGCCCCGCCTGCGGCCGTCCGCTGCGGGCCTTCCACGAGCGGATGCGCAGCGAGGGGCGGGACTACCGCATCCTCGACCTGGAGAGCGCAGCCCCCGGGCTGCTCGCCGAGCACCCGCACCTGGTGCTGCACGGCGGCGCGTTCATGCACGCTCACGTGCAGCAACTGCTCGCCGACCACCTCGCGGCCGGACACCGCGTCGAGCTCACCGGCGACGTCCCGCACCTGGACGAGCGGCTGCGACCGTGCGCGCTGCTCGCGGACGCACTGAGGGCGGCTGCGCCTGCCGAGGCTGCCGTCGATCCCGGTCCGGTGCGCGTCCTCACCGGCCACGCCGACGCCTACTGGCGCACGGTCGGCCCGGGCCCGGACTCCACTTCCGACTCCGGCTACCTCACCGTCCTGGTCCAGAGCGACAACGAGGGCCCGGTCACGATCGCCCTCTCGCTGGGCGAGCGTGCGGCGACCGTCACCGTCGAGAGCGCCCAGGGGGGCGCGGCCGTGCTCCGGATAGCCGACGGCGAGCTGGACGACTTCCTGGTCACCGGCCTCAACGCCTACCTCGCCTCCGCCGTCACCCCCGCCGTCACCCTGGACGGCCACGCGGTTCGCGCCGACGTCCCGTCCGACCTCGCCCGCGTCCGGGGGGTGCTGCGCACGCTCACCCACTGATCCGCCGCCGCAGGCCCCCCGCGACCGAGCGGGGGGCTCAGCGCTGCGTGGTCGGCGTCACCAGCCCGCGTCCGGGGCGAGCTCGCGGACGGCGGGCAGGGCCGCCTCCAGGACGGTGTCGAACCACACCGACAAGGGCTTCGATGTCCGTAGCTCCGCCAGTTCGGCGGCGGTGACGAAGCGCGTCCCCGCCACCTCCGCCGGGTCTGGGTTCTGCTCGGCGGCGGCGATGCCGACGAAGAGGTGGTTGTACTCCTTCTCGACCAGGCCCGTCGCCTCGTCGGGGTGGTCGTAGCTGACCGTTCCGGCCTGCTGCAGGCGCACCGGCGCCGCTCCGAGCTCCTCCGCGGTGCGGCGTGCCGCCGCCGCGAACGGGGACTCCCCGGGGTAGGGGTGGCCGCAGCAGGTGTTCGACCAGACACCCGGGGAGTGGTACTTGCCCAGGGCGCGCTGCTGCAGCAGCATCCGGCCCTCGGCGTCGAAGAGGAACACCGAGAAGGCACGGTGCAGCCGACCGGGGGCCAGGTGGGCGGACAGCTTCTCCGCCGTTCCGATGGTGTGGCCCTGTTCGTCCACCAACTCCAGCAGGATCTCGGCCGCGGCAGGCGCGGACGCGACGGTCCCGGTGGCGGTCAGGGTGGTCGGTTCACTGGTCGACATGCAGGACCTTTCGACTTGAGGCGGCCGGGAGCGCGATTGGCGCGCCACCGGCGTCGACGACGGAGCCCGCCAGCGAACAGTCTGCCGTACCGGACCCAACGGATCACCGCAAAGGTCCCCATCGGGATCCGGAAACGGGGCCCGGACGGAAGGGTGGAGGCCGTCGCGGGTTGTGGCCCGGTGTCACGGTCCGCGATGATGACCGCCGATAGTGATCATCGTTGGCGGAGCCGGCCCAGGCCGTGCGGAGACGGTGCGCAGGACTCCGCTTATCGCCGGGAGTCGGTATTCGCCTACGATCGCAACGGCACGCCCGCCCCATGGGCGCGGCCGAGCTCGCTCACGCACGCCAAAAAGGACCGGAGAACCACATGATCGGCCTCGTTCTGGCCGCCGGCGCCGGACGCCGTCTGCGCCCCTACACCGACACCCTCCCCAAGGCCCTGGTGCCGGTGGACGGCGACCGGACCATCCTCGACCTCACCCTGGGCAACTTCGCCGAGGTCGGGATGAAGGACGTCGCGATCGTGGTCGGCTACCGTGCCGAGGCCGTGTACGAGCGCAAGGCAGCCCTGGAGCAGCAGTACGGCCTCACCCTCCACCTGGTCGACAACGACAAGGCCGAGGAGTGGAACAACGCCTACTCCCTCTGGTGTGCGCGTGACCTGTTCACCGAGGGCCTGCTGCTCGCCAACGGCGACACCGTTCACCCCGCGTCGGTGCAGCGCACCATGCTGGACTCCAACGAGCGGCTGACCGCCGAGGGCAACGCTCCGGGCATACTGCTCGCCCTCGACACGGTGAAGAAGCTCGCCGACGAGGAGATGAAGGTCGTCGTCGACCCCGCGCTGGGCGCGCGCCGCATCACCAAGCTGATGGACCCGGCCGACGCGACCGGCGAGTACATCGGCCTGACCGTGATCAACCCCTCGGCGGCCGGGGATCTGACGTCGGCGCTGCAGGCCACCTTCGAGCGCGACCCGCAGCTGTACTACGAGGACGGCTACCAGGAGATGGTGAACCGGGGCCAGCGCGTCGACGTGCAGCCGATCGGCGACGTGTCCTGGGTCGAGATCGACAACCACGACGACCTGGCCAAGGGACGGGAGATCGCGTGCCGGTACTGACGCGTCTGGTTCCCTCGCCGCTGGTCGTCGACATCAGGGCCGGGGCACTGAACGACCTCGGGGTGATCCTCGCCGACCAGCGGATCTCCGCCTCGGGACGGCTCGCCGTCGCGGTCAGCGGAGGCTCCGGCGCTGCCCTCCGCGAGCGGCTCACCCCGCAACTGCCAGGCGCGGACTGGTACTCCGTCGCGGGCGGCACGCTGGACTCGGCCGTGAAGCTGGCCGACCAGATGCGCTCCGGGCACTACGACGCAGTCGTCGGCCTCGGCGGCGGCAAGATCATCGATGCGGCCAAGTACGCCGCCGCGCGGGTCGGCCTGCCCATGGTCGCGGTGGCCACCAACCTGGCCCACGACGGCATCTGCTCCCCGGTCTCCACCCTGGACAACGACGCCGGGCGCGGCTCCTACGGGGTGCCCAGCCCCATCGGCATCATCATCGACCTGGAGGTGATCAGGCAGGCTCCCGCGCGTTTCGTCGCCGCCGGGATCGGCGAGGCCATCTCCAACATCTCCTGCATCGCCGACTGGGAACTCTCCCAGCGCGAGACCGGGGAGAGCGTGGACGGCCTGGCCGCCGCGATGGCGCGCACCGCCGGCAACACGATCCTTCGTCATCCCGGCACGATCGCGGACGACGACCTCCTCGGCGCCCTGGCCGAGGCTCTGGTGCTCACCGGGATCTCCATGAACGTCGCGGGCAGCAGCCGCCCCGCGAGTGGTGGTTGCCACGAGATCAGCCACGCCCTGGACATCCTCCACCCGACGCGCTCCGCCCAGCACGGCGAGCAGGTGGGCCTCGGCGCGGCCTTCGCCACCTACCTGCGCGGCGAGCGGGACCTCGCCGGGCAGATGGGAGCCGTCCTGGCCCGGCACAACCTGCCCGTGACAGCTACTCAGATGGGCTTCAGCGACGAGGAGTTCGTCGCCGCAGTGCACTACGCTCCGCAGACCCGCCCAGGACGGTTCACCATCCTGGAACACCTCGACCTCGACCCCTCTGCGATCCGGGACGCGTACACCGACTATGTCAAACACGTCAGCTCCTGAACGGCCCCAGAACGACATGAACGGCAACGGCGGCAACAGCGGCAAGGGCAGCAAGCCCACGCTCGCGGAGTTCCGCGCCGTCGCCCACCCCGAGGGCCTGCTCGACCGCCGCTCGGGCGAGCACTGGGCCGGGCGCATCTACATGCGCCGCATCTCCTCGCGCGTCACCAGGCACCTCGTCAACGCCCCGGTCAGCCCCAACCAGCTGACCTGGCTGATGATGCTCACCGGTGTCCTCGCCGGCGCGGCGCTGCTCGTTCCCGGTCTCGCCGGGGCGGTCCTCGCGGCCCTGCTCATCCAGGTCTACCTGGGCCTGGACTGCGTGGACGGCGAGCTGGCCCGCTGGCGCAAGCAGACCTCCACCACCGGCGTGTACCTCGACCGGGTCGGCCACTACCTGTCCGAGGCCGCGCTGCTCACCGGCGCGGGCCTGCGCGCCGCGGACCTGTTCAAGCAGCACGGCGGACCGGCCTGGATGTGGGCCTTCCTCGGGACGGTCGCCGCGCTCGGCGCGATCCTGATCAAGGCCGAGACGGACCTCGTGGACGTCGCCCGGATCCGGCGCGGCCTCACCGCCGTCGAGGACTCCGCCTCCGTGCCTCGCGCATCCGGCGTGGCCAAGGCCCGCAAGCTAGCAGCGGCGCTCAAGTTCCACCGCCTCATCGGCGGCGTCGAGGCGTCCCTGGTGCTGCTCGCGGCCGGGATCGCCGACACGGTCCACGGCGACCTGCTGTTCACCCGGATCGCCGTGGCGGCGCTCGCCGCCATCGCCGTACTGCAGACGCTCCTGCACCTGCTCAGCATCGTCCTGTCCAGCAGGCTGAGGTGAGTGCCATGGCCGGCGCGGAGCTGCGGGTCGGCGCGGTCGTGCTCACCCAGGGCACCCGACCGGTGGAGCTCAAGGCGCTGCTGGACTCCGTCGCCGCCCAGCAAGGCCCCGCCGTCGAGGTGGTCGTCGTCGCCAACGGCGTCGAGGTCCCGCCGCTGCCCGCAGGGGTGTGCGGCGTCCGGACCGACGAGAACCTCGGCATCCCCGGCGGGCGCAACGTCGGCATCGAGGCGTTCGGCCCGGACGGCTCCGACGTGGACATCGTGCTCTTCCTCGACGACGACGGCCTGCTGCCGCAGGACGACGACGTCGTGAAGGTTCGCGCCGCCTTCGCTGCCGAGCCCCGCCTGGGCATCGTCAGCTTCCGCATCGCCGATCCCGAGACCGGGGAGACGCAGCGCCGCCACGTCCCCCGGCTACGTGCCGCCGACCCGCTGCACTCGTCCAAGGTCACCACCTTCCTCGGCGGTGCCTGCGCGGTTCGCAGCGCCGTCTTCGCCCAGGCCGGACAGCTCCCCGGGGAGTTCTTCTACGGCCACGAGGAGACCGACCTGGCCTGGCGGGCGCTCGATGCGGGCTGGGACATCGAGTACCGCGCGGACATCGTGCTGCACCACCCGAAGACCCTGCCCAGCAGGCACGCCGTCTACAACCACAACGTCGCCCGGAACCGGGTCTGGCTCGCGCGGCGCAACCTGCCCGCGCCGCTGGTCCCGCTCTACCTGGGCACGTGGATGCTGCTCACGCTGGTCCGGCGGCCGCCCGCGGACGCGCTCCGCGCCTGGTTCGCCGGATTCGCCGAGGGCTGGCGCAAGCCCTGCGGGCCGCGCCGGCCGATCAGCTGGCGGACCGTCTGGCGGATGACCATGCTCGGGCGTCCGCCCGTCATCTGAGCGCTCGTCGCAGCGTCGCGGGCACGGCCGCCGGCCGTGCCCGCGATGGCCGTACCCGCGCTGCCGTCGCGCTCGGAACATGAGAACGTCGGTAGGTGACCGAGTACAGCGGCACAGTGGAGAAGCCGGTCAGGTCGGTCGGCGCGGCCGAGCTGGCGGCCGAGTACGGGCTCTCGGTGAGCGGTCGCAGGCCCGACCTCGTCACGTACACCCGGCAGCTGTGGTCGCGGCGGCACTTCATCGTGGCGTACGCGACCGCGCGGTTGACCGCGATGTACACGGCAGCGAAGCTGGGGCAGATCTGGCAGGTGATGACGCCGCTGCTGAACGCGGCCGTCTACTACCTGATCTTCGGTGTGCTGCTGGGGACCAGGAACGGGATCCCCAACTTCGTCGCCTATCTGTGCGTGGGCGTGTTCGTGTTTCAGTTCACGCAGTCGGCGGTGCTGTCAGGGACGCGGTCGATCGCGGACAACCTGGGGCTGATCCGGGCGCTGCACTTTCCGCGGGCGTGCCTGCCGATCGCGTTCACGGTGATCCAGCTGCAGCAGCTGATGTTCTCGATGGGCGTGCTGGGTGTGATCATCCTGGTCACTGGGGAGCCGGTGACGCTGCGCTGGCTGCTGGTGGCGCCGATTCTGCTGCTGCAGTCGATGTTCAACGCGGGTCTGGCGATGTTCATGGCCAGGATCGGGGCGAAGACCACCGACATGGCGCAGCTGATGCCCTTCATCATGCGGACGTGGATGTACACCTCGGGCGTGTTCTGGAGCGTCAACACCTTCACCCACAAGGCTCCGCACTGGGTCGCGGTGATCCTCGAGAACAACCCCGCGCTGATCTTCAACAACCTGATGCGCTACGCCCTGATGGCCTCCGTTCCCGCCAGCAGCCTGCCCCGCCATGTCTGGCTGCTGACCCTCGCCTGGGCGCTGGGCATCGGTCTCGGCGGGTACGTCTTCTTCTGGAAGGCGGAGGAGGAGTACGGCCGTGGCTGACTACGGCGGGCGGGTTCCGACGGTGATCGTGGACGATGTCCATATCATCTACAAGATTTATGGGGCGGGTGCGGGGCGGGGTTCGGCGACGTCGGCGTTGTCGCGGATCGTGAAGCGGAAGGCGTCTCCGGCGTTGTCGGAGGTGCATGCGGTCAGGGGGATCAGTTTCACCGCGTACAAGGGTGAGGCGATCGGGTTGATCGGCTCGAACGGGTCGGGTAAGTCGACGACGTTGTCGGCGGTGGCGGGGTTGCTGCCGACGGCGTCGGGGTCGATCTACACCGATGGGCAGCCGTCGTTGCTGGGGGTGAACGCGGCGATGATGAACGATCTGACCGGTGAGCGGAACGTGGTGCTGGGGTGTCTGGCGATGGGCATGTCGCATGCGGAGGTGCGGGAGAAGTACCAGGGCATTGTGGACTTCTCGGGGATCAACGAGCGGGGGGACTTCATCTCGTTGCCGATGCGGACGTATTCGTCGGGTATGGCGGCGCGGTTGCGGTTCTCGATCGCGGCGGCCAAGACGCATGACGTGCTGTTGATCGACGAGGCGCTGGCGACCGGGGACACGGCGTTCCAGAAGCGCAGTGAGGACCGGATCCGGGAGTTGCGCAAGGAGGCCGGGACGGTGTTCCTGGTGTCGCACAACAACAACTCGATCCGCGACACCTGCGACCGCACCATCTGGCTGGAGTCCGGAGTGATCAACGCGGACGGCCCGACCGAGGATATCGTCAGGATGTACGAGGACTACATGAAGGGCCGCAGGTAGCGCGCAGCCACCACGTGCCAGTCGGTCCTAGCCGCGCTCGCCGCCGTAGCGGTGCGCCAGGTTCGGATCGTCCAGCCACCACGGCCGCATCCGCTCCGGGTCGGCGGGGATGCCAGCGCTCCGCTCGCCGTCGGGAGCCTCCTCGAGCGCCGTGCGCTGCGCGGCCAGCTGGGCGTCGATCGCGGCGTCGACCGCCGCCGTCTCGGCGCGGCCCTTCACCATCATCCGCCGCACCAGCGCCGCCAGGAACGGCAGCCCGGCCAGGTCGCCCAGCACCCACAGGGCGTTGCCGCCCCACACCTGGTCCTGATGGATCGTCGGACCCCAGGGACGGCCGAGGGCCTCGTAGTAGTGCTGCGCCACCGTTCCACGACCGTAGATCAGCAGCATGCCCAGACCCGCGTCGAAGATCACCTCAGCCATGGTGATGAACACGCCGACCAGCGCCGGGTACTCGTGCCCGACCGGGTCGATCTGCAGGCGCGGCCAGAAGTAGGCGAGGCCGAGCGCGACCAGCGCCACATGCAGCCCCATGTTCCAGCCCGAGCTCGTCATGGTGTGCTCGTACCAGGGTGTGTAGTAGTACAGCCACGGCGGGAGCATCAGCAGAGCCGTCGACACCGCCGGGAACATCAGCACCTTCGACGGGCCGCTGCGGAGCAGCCGCAGCATCCGCTCCCGGCCCCGCTCCGAGGCCGACTCCACCACCAGCGACACCGGCGCGCCCATCGCCAGCAGCAGCGGCACCACCATCAGCAGCAGGATCACCTGCGCGGCACGGTCCGTGAACAGGATCCGCTCGTACACCCCGACGCCCGAGCAGGTCACCCACACCCACAGCAGCAGTCCCGAGAACCAGCCCACGGTACGGCCGAGCGGCCAGCGGTCGCCCCGGCGGCGCACCCGCAGCACGCCGACCGCGTACAGCGCGCCCAGGACCACGGACAGCGCCACGACCACCGGCTCCAGCGTCCACGACGCCACCGTGTCGGACCACTGCCACGCGGGCGGTCCTGAGTAGCCGACCGCAAGAACTGCCATCACCCTCGCCTGCCCGCCTCTGAACTCTGCCTGGGAACTCTGACTGCTGATCCGGCGACCGCTGATCCGGATTTCGCCGCATTTCGCGCCACGCCATCATCGCCGATCCCGCGCGCCCTCCCGCCACCGACCCCCCGTTCGACCGGTGAGGAGTGTCAAGGCGTTCTTGTGGGACCCCTGTGCGTTGTGACGGAATGGTCCGTACACCGTCATGGGAGGCACGTATGAGAGCACTCGGACGTCTCGCACCAGCCCTGCTCCTCTCCGTCGCCCTGGTCGCGCTGACCACCGCACCCGCCGCCCGCGCCGGCGGGTTACTCCCGCCCGCGCCCAAGTCGCCGGAGGCGGCAGGGTACGGCGGAGCGGTCAGCAGCGTGTCGGCCGAGGCCACCGACATCGGCATCGCGGTGCTGCGCCGCGGCGGCAACGCCGTGGACGCGGCGGTCGCGGCGGCTGCCGCGCTCGGCGTGACGGAGCCCTACTCCTCGGGCATCGGCGGCGGCGGGTACTTCGTCTACTACGACGCCCGCACCCATCGGGTCAGCACCCTGGACGGGCGCGAGACCGCCCCCGCCACGGCAGACCAGAGCCTGTTCCTGGAGAACGGCAAGCCGCTGGCCTTCGCGGACGCCGTCAGCAGCGGACTGTCCGTCGGCACTCCCGGCACGGCGCAGACCTGGCAGCAGGCGCTGCGGCTCTGGGGCACCCGCTCCTTCGCCGACTCGCTCAAGCCCGCCGAGAAGCTCGCCCGGGACGGCTTCGTCGTCGACGGGACGTTCGCGCAGCAGACCGCCGCCAACGCCACCCGCTTCGCGGCCTTCCCCGCGACCCGCGCCCTGTTCCTGCCCGGCGGCAAGCCGCCCGCCGTGGGCACCCTGTTCCGCAACCCCGACCTGGCGGCGACCTACCGCGAGCTGGAGCGCGAGGGCACCGGGGCGCTCTACCGGGGCGACATCGGACGGGACGTCACGTCGCTCGTCCAGCACCCGCAGGTCGACCCGGCCTCCGGCTGGAACGCCCGGCCCGGGAAGTTGACAACCGCCGACCTGGCCGCGTACCAGGTACGCAGGCAGGCACCCACCGAGGTGGACTACCGGGGCCTGGACGTCTACTCGATCGCACCCTCCTCCAGCGGAGGCACCACGGTCGGCGAGGCCCTCAACATCCTCAGCCACTTCGACCTCAGGCACGCCTCATCCAGCCAGTACCTGCACGACTACCTGGAGGCCACCCGGATCGCCTTCGCCGACCGCAACCGGTGGGTCGGCGACCCGCGCTTCGTCGACGTGCCGACACCGGGACTGCTCTCGGAGCGCTTCGCCGACTCGCGGGCCTGCCTGATCAAGCCCGACTCCAGCCTGACCAGCCCGCTGGCCCCGGCCGATCCGGCCCACCCGTCGCCCACCTGCTCGTCCGCCGGAATCGCGGCACCCACCACCTACGAGGGAACCAACACCACGCATCTGACGGTCGCCGACCGCTGGGGCAACGTCGTCTCCTACACCCTGACGATCGAACAGACCGGCGGCAGCGCCATGGTCGTGCCGGGGCGGGGCTTCCTACTCAACAACGAGCTCACCGACTTCGACTTCACCCCCGCCGTCGCCGGGGTGCCCGACCCGAACCTGCCCGGACCGGCCAAGCGGCCGCGCTCCTCGATGTCTCCGACGATCGTGCTCAAGGGAGGCCGCTTCGACTTCGCGCTGGGCTCGCCCGGCGGCTCGACCATCATCACCACGGTGCTGCAGACCCTGCTCGGCCACGTCGACCGGAGCCTCAGCCTGGAGCAGGCGATCGCCGCGCCGCGGGCCAGCCAGCGCAACGGCGCTCGGTCCGACGCGGAGCCGGCGTTCCTGGCCTCGCCGGACGCGGCGGCACTGACCGCCGTCGGCGAGGTGTTCGCACCCAACCCGGAGATCGGCGCGGCGACGGGCATCCAGTCGCTCCCGGACGGGAGGCTCCAGGCGGCGGCCGAGCCGGTCCGCCGGGGCGGCGGCGCGGCAGCGGTGGTGTGGCCGGTCGGACCGCAGTAGCGGACCGTTGTCAGTGGCGGGCGGTAGGTTGGTCAGTGCTCGAGACCCACCCGCCCGCCACCGCACGGAAGCAGTCTGCCGATGACCGTTCGCGTCGCCACCTGGAACATCAACTCGGTCAACGCCCGCCTGCCCAAGCTCCTGGAGTGGCTCGCCTCGGCCACTCCCGACGTGGTGTGCCTCCAGGAGCTCAAGTGCGCCACGGACGCCTTCCCCTACGAGGCGGTCCGCGAGCTCGGCTACGAGACGGCCGCCCACGGCACCGGACGCTGGAACGGCGTGGCGATCCTCTCCAAGATCGGACTGGACGACGTGGTGCGCGGGCTGCCCACCCAGCCCGGCTTCCTCGCCGACGACGCCGGTACCGAGGAGGCGCTGATCGCTCCCGAGCCCGAACAGGAGGCCCGCGCCATCGCCGCCACCTGCGGCCCGGTTCGGGTGTGGTCGGTGTACGTGCCCAACGGGCGTGAGGTCGGGCACGCCCACTACGCCTACAAACTGGAGTGGCTGGCCGCGCTGCGCGAGGCGGTCCGGGACGACGCGGCGGGGGAGCGGCCGTTCGCGGTCCTCGGGGACTTCAACGTCGCCCCGACCGACGAGGACGTGTGGGACCCGGCCGTGTTCGCCGAGAGCACCCATGTCACCCCGGCCGAGCGGCAGGCTCTCGCCGACCTGCGTGACGGCGGGCTGGCCGACGTCTTCCCGCGGGCTCTCAAGTACGACCGCCCCTACACCTTCTGGGACTACCGGGCGCTGGCCTTCCCCAAGAACAACGGGATGCGGATCGACCTGGCGTACGGCAACAAGCCCTTCGTCGCCGCGGTCTCGGACGCCTATGTCGACCGGGAGGCGCGCAAGGGCAAGGGCACCTCGGATCACGCCCCGGTGGTCGTCGATCTGGCGTTGTGACGGTCGGTCAGTCGTCCTCGGCCGGTCCGAACGCTTCCTCCAGCACCCGGCCCCGGCCCTGACGGTTCCGGTTACGCGGGCCGGAGCTCAGGACGTGCTGACGGACGGCGTCACGTTCTGCGTCGCGTCCTGCCGTTCGGCCGCGGCAACCGCCCCGCGCGGCTCCAGCGCCAGGACGCCCGTGGCGAGCAGGTACTCGGAGACCAGGTAGGTCGACATCACCCAGAAGCCGGCGGCAGGCAGCTGCGGCCAGCCCGCCAGCCCGCTGGCGATCAGGGTGTCGGAGAGCAGGAGCAGCGCGCCGCCGATTCCGGTGCGCAGCCCCGCGCAGGCGGAGGTGACGGCAGTGGCGGTGAGCAGCAGGCTGTAGCAGGCGAGCGGGATCCGCAGCGCCGGAGTGAGGTCCGGCCAGAGCAGGGTGATCAGCACCGCCCAGGCCATGGCGTAGGGGGCGGCCGTGCGCAGCAGCCGGGGCCGGTCGCGCAGCGCGCCGTTCCTGACGAATACGGTGACGAAGCAGACGTGGGCGATGGCGAAACCGCCCATGCCGAGCAGGAACCAGTTCCCGCCGAAGATCAGGAAGGTGTCCCCGGCGCAGGACGCGAGCAGCGCGCCCAGTAGCAGCCGCGGCGCCCGCAGGCCGCCCACGGCGGCGCAGAGCGCAAGCATCAGCAGCGGCTTGGTGATGTCCCGACCCAGCGTCAGCCCGGCCAGGATGAACGCCAGATGGGCGACCGCCAGTGCCGTGTACCCCACCGGATAGCCCGTCGCCCACCTCGCGGTGAGGCGCGGGCGCCTCACGCGGCGACCCGCGTGTCCTCGGCCGGGACGGCCGCCAGGTCGGCGGGGCGCCAGCCCGGCCCCTTGAACAGGTATCCGGCGCGCTCGCGCCAGCTGCGGGCCGAGGCGAGGTCGCGACCGAGCGCCGCGTACTCGTGGGTGGCCACGCGCAGCGGGTTGTAGGTGGTGATGTTCTTCGTGAGGCCGTAGACGGGCCGGTCGGTCTCCGGGGTGAAGGACCGGAACAGCCGGTCCCAGACGATGAGGATGCCGCCGAAGTTGCGGTCCAGGTAGCCGCCCTGGGAGGCGTGGTGGACCCGGTGGTGCGAGGGGGTGTTGAACAGGAACTCGAACGGGCGCGGGAGCCGGTCGATCCGCTCGGTGTGGATCCAGAACTGGTAGACCAGGTTGACGGACGCGCAGAACGCCACGGCGGCGGGGGAGACCCCGAGCAGGATCAGCGGCAGGTAGAAGAAGCCGAAGGTCAGGTCGGTCCAGGGCTGGCGCAGCGCGGTGGACAGGTTGTAGTGCCTGCTGGAGTGGTGCACCACGTGCTGCGCCCAGAGCAGGCGGACCCGGTGCGTGCTGCGGTGCGACCAGTAGTAGCAGAGGTCCTGCCCCAGCAGCATCAGCGGCACGGTCGTCCACCAGTGGACGGGTATCCGCAGCGGAGTGATCGCGTACAGCAGGTTGTAGAGCGCGAAGGCGGGGATCTTCCAGCCGAGGTTGGTCACCAGGCTTCCCAGCCCCATGGTGAGGCTGGTCGCGGTGTCGTTGCGCGCGTACCCCTGTTCGTCCTCGTCCGGGTGGACCAGAAAGGAGATGATCTCCACGACGGTCAGCAGGACGAACGCGGGCACGGACCACAGCACGGCATCGGGCAGGTTCGGCATGATCCGCAGCGTAGAACGGGGGAACGCCGCTGGCTAGAGGTTGTTACCGACCCGTAGGGTTGTCGTTCCCCCGTCCTGCCCCGATGACCTCGCCAGACCCGATGACCTCACCAGACCCGGACGGAGCCTCCCGAAGCGAAGGCCGGGCTGGTCGCGCCCGGTGGGGGAGCGGCCAGCGGCCGGGCCACGTCGCTGACGAGCGGGCCGACCTTGGCGGCGAGCGCGTCGAGGGCCGGCAGGTCGAACCCGTAGACCCGCGCCGCGTTTCCGCCGACCATCGCGGCCACCTCCGGGTACGGCAGGCCCGCGTACGCGGTGCGCAGCGCCTCGGTGGTGTACGGCCAGGTGCCCTCGTCGTGCGGGAAGTCGCTGCCCCACATGATCTTGTCGAGGCCGATCCGCTCACGCAGCGGCACCTCGTGCGCCCGCATGAAGCTCGCGCCGACGTAGCAGTTGCGCTCCCACACCGTGCGTGGCCCGTCGCCCATCGCCTCGGCCAGGCCGGCACCGAACTTCGACTCCGCGGTCCTGGCACCAGGGGCCGTGGCCGCCCTGGTCGCGGCCCCGACCAGGCGCCGGTGGTAGTAGTCGAGCATGTCCAGCACACCGGGAATCCAACCCGACCCCTGCTCGGTGAGGACCAGCGTGAGCCCGGGATGCCGCCGGAACGCCCCGCCGAAGATCAGGTGCCACAGCGCCCGGTGCGAGAACCACGTCGTCTCGACCATGAACACGGCCCGCGCGGCGGGCTCGTCGCCCAGCTCGGGACCCGCCGAGCCGCCGTGGTGGTTCACCGGCAGGTCCAGCTCCGCGCACGCCGCCCACAGCGGGTCGTACGTCCGCGAGTACAGCTCGGGCACGGGCGACCCGGGCGGCACGCCGGGCAGCACGACGCCGCCGGTGAGTCCGGCCGCGTGGCAGCGGCGCACCTCGGCCACGGCCGCCCCGACGTCGTTCAGCAGGATCTGGAAGGTGCCTGCCCGGCGCCCGGGCGCCAGGCCGCAGAAGTCCGCCATCCACCGGTTGTGCGCCTGCAGCCCCGCCCAGCGCAGCTCGTACTCCTCGGCGGTCGGCTGAGCGGCCGTCAGGGAGGTGCTGGGGTAGAACGGCGGGACGGTGTTGGGGAACACCACCTCGGCCACGATGCCGTCCTGCTCCAGCTCGGCGAGCCGCCGCGCGGAGTCCCAGTTGCGATCGGCCTCCGGCGCCTGCAGGTCCGCGAAGGGGTTGACGTAGGTCGCGGCCCAGGCGTCGAAGGCGTCGTGGTGTCGGGAGGCCAGGTAGGGCCGGTAGTCGAGCAGGTCCGCGCCCGCATGGCAGTCGGCCGACACGACGGTGTAGCGCTCGGGCTGCTCCTGAGCGTGCGTCACAGCGTCCTCCCCTCGGTCGGCGCGGCCGTCCCGATGAACGGGAAGTCGTGCCCGGTCAGCCAGTGCCGGCCGACGTCCTTCGCCGGCGCCCATGCGGCGTCGACGGCCGACTGGTCCTCGGGCTGGCCCAGCTCCGCGGGGGTCGGTCCGATCCGCGCCGCCACCGGCCGCAGCTTCTCCAGGTCGAAGCCGAAGACCTCCGCGCAGGACAGGCCCAGCATCCGCCGGGTCTCGGCGACGGGCACGTCGTGAAAGGTGGTCCGCATCCACTGCCGGGTGTTGGGCCAGGTGCCCTCCGGGTGCGGGAAGTCGCTGCCCCAGCAGATGTTGTCGACGCCGATCTCATAGCGGTAGGCCAGCTCCCGCCGCTTGGTGTTGGTCGCCGCGATGAAGCAGTTGCGGTCGACGTAGGCGCTCGGGGCCATCGTGAGCTCCGAGAACGGCGACAGCTTCTTGCCGCCGTGTGCGCCCAGGTAGAGCCGGTCCATGAACCAGAGCAGGTTCGGCAGCCACCAGCAGCCGGACTCGGCCACGCCGAAGCGCAGGCCGGGGAAGCGCTCGAACACGCCCGACCAGAGCAGGAACCACAGCGGACGGGACGGCCAGAAGGTCACCTCGGTGACGTAGATGCCCAGGTGGTCGCCGTACTCGTGGCGCGGGGCCGCGCCGGAGTGGGTGACCACGGGCATCCGCAGCTCCTCGCAGACCGCCCACACCGGGTCGTAGCGGCGGTCGTGGTAGGGCGCTTTGTCGACCCACATGGACGGGATCATCACGGCGCGCAGCCCGGACGCGTGCGCCCGCCGGACCTCCGCCACCACCCCGTCCACCTCGCCGGTGATCGGCAGCAGCGCCACCCCGCAGTGCCGCTCGGGGTTCGCGCCGTCGGCGATGAACTCCGCCAGCCAGCGGTTGTGCGCCTTCGCCCCGGCCATGCCCAGCACCGGGTCCTGGTCCCCGCTCAGTCCCAGACCGACACCGAACGGCGCGGCGGTCGTGCTGTCCACGGCGTCCGCGTCAGGGAAGACGACCTCACCCGCGACGCCGTCGCCGTCCAACTCCTTGTCGCGCTGCGCCGCGTCCCAGCCGCCGCGCAGGCCCTCCTCGTGCTCCTCGAACCACTTCTGTGCGAACGCCTCGTTGCGCACGCCGAGCCGGGTGGCCTGCTCGCGCCGCCCCTCCGCCTCGGCCAGGAACGCGTCGAAGGCCCGGTGGTGGGCCGACTCCAGATAGGGCCGGTACTGCTCGGTGGGCAGCCCGGCGTGGCAGTCGGACGAGATGATCAGGTAGGGCTGCTGGCTGTCCATCAGTCCTCCTCCAGGATGAAGCGTTCCAGGTAGGCGGGGTTGCTGCGGTCCAGCATCGACTGCGAGCGGGCCCGGATCTGCCGGTCGCTGTGCTCGCTCGCGGGCAGCATCCAGAACCGGTCCGCGCGGATGCCGTCGACGACCGTTCCGGCCACGGCCTCGACCGGTGTGAAGTCGATCTCCTGTCCGGCGGCTCTCATCGCCGCCTCCCACTGCGCGAGGCTGCGGTACGGCGTCCTCCTCGGCCGCTCCTTGGCGAAGCGCTCGGGCCGGTTGCGGTGCGACTCCCACAGCCCGGTGCGGAGCATGTGCGGTCCAGGGAAGAGCACGGACGCGCCGATCGGGGCCCGCTCCGCGCGCAGGTGCGCGTACAGCGACTCGGTCATGGTGACCACGGCGGCCTTGGTCACCGCGTACACCGAGGCGGTGGGGAGTGGCGCGATCCCGCCGTCCGAGGAGGAGGTGTTGACGAGGTGTCCGGGCGCGCCGCCGGCCAGCATCCGGGGCACGAACGCCTGGATGCCGTGGAAGACGCCCCAGACGTTGACCGCGAAGGCCCACTTCCAGTCGTTGGGCTCGTGTTCCCACATCCTGCCCTCGGCGCCCGAGCCGACGCCCGCGTTGTTGCACAGCACGTGCACCGCGCCGTAGGCCGCGTACGCGGCGTCCGCCAGCGCATCGACGGAGGTCCGTTCGGACACGTCCGTGACCTGGCCGACCGCCTCGGCGCCGCGCTCGCGCAGCCCTGCGACGGCTTTGTCCAGCGCGGGCTCCTCGACGTCGGCGAGGACCACGCGCAGGCCCTCGGCGGCGAAGCGCTCGGCCATGGCCAGGCCGATACCGCTCGCCGCACCCGTGACCACGGCGACCTGACCCGGCACCAGTTCCATTACTCGCTCCCGGCGGACGCGGGCGTCGCGGGGGCGTCGAGCACCTGCTGCACGTCGTCGTAACGCTGGTGGATGTACGGCAGCAGCGCCTGCGCGCTTACCCGTTCGACCACCCGCCCACGCTGGTCGGAGGTCTTCTCGCCGATGGTGATCTCCAGCAGCCGGCGCACCGGCAGGTCCACCACGGGGTCGTACGGGGACTCCCGCAGGACCACCTCGCCGTCGACCCGCTCCAGCCGCCGCACCCGCTCGTTGCGCAGGCAGTGCACCAGCACCGGCTCCAGGTCGAAGCCCTCGCCGTCCACGGCGGGCAGGAACTTGAAGTAGAAGTCCAGCTTCTCCACCGGCTCCGGCAGCGGCAGTTCGCCGCTCACCCGGCCGCGGACCTCGACGAAGGTGATGCCGTGCCGGGCGAGCGTCGCGGTGACCCGGTCGCCGTCGCGCGACACGGTGATCTCGCCGAGCTTCTTGGGTTCGCCGAAAACCTCTCGGCCGCCGATCAGGGCGCGCTCCGTGCTCATCGGCATCACCAGCGGGTACCACCCGGTGTGCGCCCCGTGCTGCGCGCTCACCGCGAACGAGCCCGCGCCGAGCGGCGTGCCGAACAGGTCGACCTGGCTGATGTTCACCCGCACCAGCGCCCGCTCGGTCGGCTTCAGCGGTGGCGGCAGCACCTGGGCGACCGCCTCGGGGTCGCTCTCCCAGACCGCCACCACGCCGGTGGACCAGATGTCGGGCAGGACGGCGCGACTGCTCTTCGCCGCCTGGATCTCCGCCTCGCTGCGCGGGCCGTACCGTACTCGGGCCATGGCTGGACCATCCTCTCCTCGCGTCGGTCTGTAACACTGTTACTCCGATCCGCGCGAAGGGTAAAGAGCCGTGCCTGAGCGTGATTTCCAGGGGAGGGACCAAAGGTGATGGATCGTCAGTCACGCAGGACCGCGCCGTCGATCGGTCGCGAGACCGTCCTCGCGACCGCCGAGCAGCTGGTTCGGACGCAGGGCCCGCAGGCGCTGACCATGCGCAGGCTCGCCGCGGAGCTGGGCACCGCCGTCACCGCGATCTACTGGCATGTGGGCAACCGGGAGGCGCTGCTGGACGAGCTGGTGCAGCGCACCGTGCGCGAGATGGGGCAGATCCGGGCGCGGGGCGCGACGCCCGCGCTGCGCGCCGAGTCGGTGGCGCTGGCGCTGCGCCGCAAGCTGCGGGAGCGACCGCATCTGATCGCGCTGGTGCACGAGCGGGGCCTGACCGAGCTGATGATGCTCCCGGCGCAGCGGGCCCTGGTGCACGAGGCGCACGCCGCAGGGCTGCGCGGCGCGGCGGCGGCTGAGGCGGTGCGGGCGCTGCAGTTCCAGGTGGTGGGCTTTGTGCTGGTGGAACGTAACCGGGAGCGCGCGCCCAGGCAGCATCCGGCGGAGCCGGATCTGTGGGATGCGGAGACGGCGGAGCAGGATCCGGCGCTGGCCGGCGTTCTGGCTCAACCACCGGACCCCGACCGGCTGTTCACCGTCTCCGTACGGGCGCTGATCAGCTCGCTCTGGCGGACCTGACGGCGCGCGTCAGGACGAACGGGGTCCGTCGCCGACGAAGGTGATGTGCTGGTTCCCGTCCACCCTGAGGGTGAAGATGCCGTTCGTCGGCCACAGGTAGCTGCCCGAGCTGTTCTTCCCCGCGGCATGGGCCGTGACCAGCTTCTGGAAGTCCGACACCGAGGCCGGGGCCTCGGTGTGCGCGGTGGTCAGCAGGATGACCTGGGCGCTCGCCGGAAGGTAGTAGGACGTGTTGTTGGTCCCCGTCACGGTCACGGTCGGGTCCAGGCCGGCGTCGCAGGACGCCAGGGTCTTCCTGCTCAGGACGTAGACGCCCTCGCCGTCCTGGATCGGGGCCGCGTAGACGGACACCCAGCTCTCGCCGGCCGGGGCGCCGCAGGTCGGCTGGGCCCGGCCCGACGGCGCTGAGAACAGTCCGGCCGTCGGCGCCGCGTCGGCAGGGGACGCGACGGCGGAGGGGGCGCCGGACGGGACGGCGACGGACGAGGTCTGCGAGGGAGCCGGGGTCGGCGAGGGGGAAGGGGGCGCGGTGGAGGGTGCCGCCGTGGGGCTCGGTCCGGTGGTCGCGCTCGCACTGGTGCCGGCCGAGGGAGTGCCTGCCGCGGTGGTCCTGACGCCGCCCGAGGAGCAGGCTGTGAGCAGAGCCAACGCTCCCACCGCTGCGGTGGCGGCGGCGGAACGGCGCGGGGTGACGAGGCGTGGCACTGGGGCAGTCTCCTTCGGTACGGGAGCAAAGGATCTCATCAGCCATGAGGGTGATCTTCCGGCGGGGTGGGAAACATGAACGTCTCCGCCGTGTTACGACCGACGTATTGCCAGCTTGATGGTGGCAGTCCTAGGTTCTACGCACGTAGATCGACGTGCGTGTGCGAGACCCGTCCCTAACGGAAGTGCCGGACCTGTCCGGTGGAAGGCGAGGGTGTGTCATGTCCGCAGCCCGTGTTGTTCGTGCCGCCTTGGTCCAGACGAAGTGGACGGGGGATGGTGCCTCGATGGTGGATCTGCATGAGCGGTTTGCGCGGGAGGCGGCTGCGCAGGGGGCGCAGGTGATCGGGTTCCAGGAGGTGTTCAATGCGCCGTACTTCTGCCAGGTGCAGGAGGAGGAGCACTACCGGTGGGCTGAGGCGGTGCCCGAGGGGCCGACGGTGACGCGGATGCGGGCGTTGGCGCGGGAGCTGGGGTTGGTGATGGTGGTGCCGGTGTACGAGGTGGAGCAGCCGGGGGTGTACTA
>NZ_JBGCBY010000030.1:0-103117 GCF_041262165.1 Streptacidiphilus sp. MAP12-16 | reverse complement strand
CCTTCACCACGGCGGTGGGGGGGGGGGGGGGCGCCCGCGCGCCCCCCCCCCCCCCCCGGGGGGTGCTAAACAACCCCCCCCCCCCCCGGGGGGGGGGGGGGCCCCCGCCCGCGGGCCCCCCCCCCCCCCACGACCCCACCACCTCCGGGACGGGCCGTCCCGTTCCCTTATCCCACCCCAGGTGATGCCCATGACCGCCAGTACCCTCCTGCCCGCCCCGGTCCCGGCCGTCGGTGCGCCCGCACCCACCCTCGCCGGCGCATCCGTAACCGGCACCCGACTCGTCGTCGCCGAGGACCTTTTGGCCCTGCTACGGACGACCACCACCGAGCCGCGCCCCGATGAGCAGCTCGAAGCCCTCACCCTGGCTGTCGCGGCTGACCTGCCCGTGCTGCTGTGGGGCGAGCCGGGCATCGGCAAGACCGCAGCCCTGACACAGCTCGCCGCCTCCCTCGACCTGCCGCTGACGACCGTGATCGCCAGCGTCCACGAGCCGACCGACTTCTCCGGGCTGCCCATCGTCGGCGACGACCCGACGGTGCAGGGGGTGCCGATGGCGCCGCCGCAGTGGGCCGTGGAACTCGTTCGGGCCGGGCGGGGGCTGCTTTTCCTGGACGAACTCTCCACCGCCACCCCGGCCGTCCAGGCCGCGCTGCTCCGGGTCGTCCTGGAGCGGAGAGTGGGGACGCTGCAACTGCCACCGGGAGTAAGGATCGTGGCCGCAGCCAATCCGCGCGCGTCGGCGGCGGACGGGTGGGAACTGAGCCCGCCGCTGGCGAACCGGTTCGTGCATCTGTACTGGGTGCATGACCGGGATGTGGTGGTGCGCGGGCTGGGCGGGATCTGGCCGAGGGCGGAGCTGCCCTCGCTGGTGCCCGAGCGGCTGCCAGGGGCGGTGGCTTACGCCCGGCGCGCAGTCTGCGGTTTTCTGGCAGCTCGGTCAACGCTGATCCACCGGCTGCCGAGCACCGAAACGCGGCGCGGCGGTGCCTGGCCCTCGCCCCGGAGCTGGGAGGCCGCGTTGACTCTGCTGGCCTTCGGCACGGCGGCCTCCGCCTCCCGGGAGGTGCTGGCGCTGCTGGTGAGGGGCGCGGTGGGGGACGGGCCAGGGCTCGAACTCCTCGCCCATCTGGACCGGATGGAACTGCCGGACCCGGAGTCGTTGCTGGCCGATCCGGCCTCCGCCAAGCTGCCGGAGCGGGGCGATCTGCGGCAGGCCGCGCTGGAGGCGGTGGTGGCCGCCGTAGGGGCACGGCCGCAGCGGGCGCGGTGGGAGGCGGGTTGGGCGGTGCTGGTCCGGGCGCTGGAGACCGGCGTCCCGGATCTGCTGGTCGCCCCGGCGACGGCGCTGGCCGCGCTGCGGCGCGACGACTGGGAGGTGCCGGAGGCGGTGGAGCGGCTAGCCGGGGTGATCGGTCTCGCCCGGCTGGCCGACCAGTCGGTGGGGCGGGCCGCGGCTGCGGCCGACTCCGCGCGTGCGACGGGGGCGCGCCGATGACGGGGGCTGCGAAGCGCCCGGGGCCGCGCCCAGTGCCGCGCCCGATGTCCCGGCCCTCACCGCCGCGCCCGGTGCGGGCCACCGTGCCGGGGCCGACGGCCGGCTTCGGCGGGCCGTACGGCCGACCCGGGCTCCCTCTGGACATGGAGAAGTTGCTGGCCGCCCGGCTGCACGCGGTGAAGGTCCGTCCCTACCTGGCCGGCGCACTCTTCGCGTTGCACGTGGTGGAGGACCGTTCAGTGCCGACGATGGCGGTGGACACGCACTGGCGCTGCTATGTCTCCCCCGGCTTCGTGGCGCGCACCCCGGTGGAGGAGCTGGCGGGCGTCTGGGTGCACGAGGTCTCCCACCTGCTCCGCGACCACCACGGGCGGGGCGAGCGGTATGCGCGGGAGCACGAGGAGTACGGGCCGGGCGAGCGGCTGCGGCGGAACATCGCCGCCGACTTCGAGATCAACGACGACGTCTACGGCGACGGTCTGCCCCTACCTGCCGGGGCGGTGCTGCCGTCGCTGCTGCGGTTGCCCGACGGGCTGCTGATGGAGGAGTACCTGCGGAGGGCGTCGATGTCCGGGCTCGCTGCGGACCTGGCCTGGATGGACTGCGGCAGTGGGGCCGACGGGCAGGACCGGCCGTGGGAACTGGGACCCGACGGGGCGCACGGGCTGAACAAGCAGCAGCGGGACGCGGTCCGCTTCCGGGTCGCCGAGGGAATCAAGGGCCGGCCGGGCGACGCTCCGGAGGGATGGCGCCGGTGGGCGGACGAGGCGTTCCATCCACCACAGCCATGGCGGCAGTTGCTGGGGGCGGCGGTCCGCTCCGCGGCGGGTGCATCGGGAGCGGGCGAGGACCACAGCTACCGGCGTCCGTCCCGCCGATCGGCCGCTGTTCCCGGGGTGCTGTTGCCGAGCCTGCGTCGTATGCCGCCCCGGGTCTGCGTCGTGATCGACACCTCAGGGTCGGTGAGCGATGCCGAGTTGGGCAGCGCGCTGCTGGAGGTGGCGGCGATCTCGCAGGCGGTGGGCGGGCGGCGCGACCTGGTGTCGGTGATCTCCTGCGACGCGGCGGCCGGGATCGCCATCCCGCTCTGCCGCGCCGAGAACATCGAACTGGTCGGCGGCGGGGGAACGGATCTGCGCTCCGGTTTCGACCGGGCGCTCCGCTCCCGGCCCCGCCCGGACGTGATCGTCGCTCTGACGGACGGTCAGACACCCTGGCCCTCAGTGCAGCCCCCCTGCCGCACCGTCGTCGGTCTCTTCCCCCGTCCAACGCGCGCAGTGGACGAGGAAAACTCCGACTACGTCCCGGACTCCCCGCCGCACTGGGCCCGCGTCGTCACCATCAGCTGAGAAAGCGCACTGGTGCAGCACAACGACCGTGATGCTGTTCGTGCGGACGCCTGACCGCTCATGTAACCGCGACACGGTTACATTTGACCTTCTCCTGGTTGCATTTCGCCGGAAGGGGTGACCCGCACCGGACATCAGAGTCGTGAGGGCTCGGGCCCGGAGCGCGGGCCGTGACGGAGGCGTGAGGCGGGCTCCGGTGGGCTTCACGAAGACTTGGTTGAGACCAGAAACGTAGAGGGCCCGCACCGCCGAAGCGGTGCGGGCCCTCTGACCTGCGGAGGATACGAGATTCGAACTCGTGAGGGGTTGCCCCCAACACGCTTTCCAAGCGTGCGCCCTAGGCCACTAGGCGAATCCTCCGTGGGAGAGCTTACTAGACGTTTGGGGGTGCTCGCGAACACGTTCCCGAGGGGCTGACCTGGGGGTCGTCGGGGAGGGGTGATCGGCGCGGAGGTGGTCACGGGGGGCTGCCGGGATCCGGTACGCTGTTTCCCAGCCCCTCGTGTGGCGCTATCTCGCTGAACTCCCCCAGGGCCGGAAGGCAGCAAGGGTAAGTGAGCTCTGGCGGGTGCACGGGGGGTCCTGTCTTTTCCGGGTTCAGGCTGCCTGATTCCTGCGGCGGCGTCGGATGTCAGTGGGGACCGTTATGGTCAGTGACGTGTCGCTCGCTCTCTATCGCCGCTATCGCCCCGAGACCTACGCCGAGGTCATCGGTCAGGAGCACGTCACCGGTCCGCTCCAGCAGGCGCTGCGCAACAACCGGGTCAACCACGCGTATCTGTTCAGCGGCCCGCGCGGCTGCGGTAAGACGACCAGTGCGCGCATCCTCGCCCGCTGCCTCAACTGCGAGCAGGGGCCTACACCCACGCCCTGCGGCGAGTGCCAGTCCTGCCGGGATCTGGCGCGCGGCGGGCCGGGTTCGATCGATGTCATCGAGATCGACGCCGCCTCGCACGGTGGTGTCGACGACACCCGTGACCTGCGAGAGAAGGCGTTCTTCGCGCCTGCCTCCAGCCGCTACAAGATCTACATCATCGACGAGGCCCACATGGTCTCGACCGCGGGCTTCAACGCACTGCTGAAGGTGGTGGAGGAACCCCCGCCGCACCTCAAATTCATCTTCGCCACCACCGAGCCCGAGAAGGTTATCGGGACGATCCGGTCAAGGACGCACCACTATCCCTTCCGGCTGGTCCCTCCGGGCACCCTCCGTGACTACCTCGCCGAGGTCTGCGGTCGCGAGCAGATCCAGGTCGAGGACTCCGTCTATCCGCTGGTGGTCCGCGCCGGGGCCGGTTCGGTGCGCGACTCGATGTCGGTGATGGACCAACTGCTCGCCGGTGCCGCCGACCAGGGTGTGACGTATGCCATGGCGACGGCCCTGCTCGGCTACACCGACGCCGGCCTGTTGGACGAGGTTGTGGACGCGTTCGCCGCGCAGGACGGCGCGACCGTCTTCGGCATCGTGGACCGGGTCATCGAGGGTGGCCACGACCCGCGCCGGTTCGTCGCAGACCTGCTGGAACGGCTCCGGGATCTCGTCATCCTCTCCGCCGTGCCCGACGCGGGCGAGAAGGGGCTGATCGACGCCCCGGCCGACCGGGTCGCGCTGATGGAGCGGCAGGCCGCGCAGTTCGGCCCGGCCGAGCTCAGCCGCGCCGCGGACATCGTCAACACAGGACTTACCGAGATGCGTGGGGCGACCTCGCCCAGGCTGCAGTTGGAGCTGATCTGCGCACGCGTGATGTTGCCCGGCGCGTACGACGACGAGCGGTCGACGCAGGCTCGGCTGGACAAGCTGGAGCGGCGGTCGGCGTTCGGCGCGGGCGGCGCAGCTGCGAGCGGGGGTACCGGCGCGGGTACGAGCGGGGGTGGGGGTGTCGCGGCACCGCAGAGCGCGGCGGTCGCCGAGCCCGTCGCTGCCGCTGCTCCTCCCACTGCCGTCCGGACTGAGCCGGCGGCGGCGCCCCAGGTTGCCGCCGCACCCGCGCAGGAGGCGCAGCCTGCGCCCGCGCAGGCGAGCCCGCCGCGCGGGGCCTGGCCGGTACCTCGTAGCTTCCCCGCGTCGGGGTCCGCCGCGACTCCCGAGCAGCAGGCTGTCCAGCCGCCGCAACCGCCGCAGTCGACGCAGCAGATGCAGCCGGTCCAGCCCGTCCCGCCGGTTCAGACGCCGCCGTCTCCGTCTCCGGCGCAGGCCGCCCCGCAGGGCGGCGCGGGCGAGGTTCGCCGCCTGTGGCCGCAGATCCTGGAAGCGGTCAAGGGCCGTCGCCGGGTTACCTGGATGCTGGTGCAGCAGGCCCAGGTCGCGGGCTTCGACGGCAGCACGCTCCAGCTGTCCTTCGAGCACGCCGGTACCCGTGACGGCTTCGTCAACGGCGGCCACGACGAGATCCTGCGCCAGGCGCTGCAGGACGCGCTCGGGGTGTCCTGGCGGATCGACTGCCTCATCGATCCCTCGGTGGGACGAGGGCCGGGTCCCGGTCCGGCCGCGGCGCAGGCGCAACAGCAGCAGCAACCGCAACAACAGCAACCAGGACCGGGACTGCAACCGGGACATCAAGCTCAGGCGCCGTCACAGGTGCCGGTGCAGGCTCCGTCTCCGACCCAGCCACCGCCGCAGGCCTCCGCCTTCGCGCCGGTTTCGCCCTCGCCCGTGTCTCCGCCCTCGGTCCCCACACCCTCCCCGGTGACGCCGACCCCGCCGCAGGCGACAGCCCCGACGCCGACCACCTCGTCCGTTCCGGATCTGTCGCCGCCGCCGCCTTTCTGGCCCGACGACGACGTCCCGGAGGAGGAGGATCCGGTCTACCCCCACGGGATGGTGTCGGGTCCGGAACTGATCATGCGCGAGCTGGGTGCGACCGTGATCGAGGAGATCGACCACGACCGTTGACGCTCCCGATCGCGTAAGGCGGGCCGGCCGTCACCTGGACCACGTAGGCTCACGGCGTACGGACTCCGGCTGCGACAGCAGAACCTTCAGACAGGAGCGAACCATGTTCCCCGGTGGTGGACAGCCCGACATGCAGGCCCTGCTGCAGCAGGCCCAGCAGATGCAGCAGCAGCTCGCCCGCACCCAGGCGGAGCTGGCCCAGGCCACCGTGCAGGGCACCGCCGGTGGTGGCCTGGTGCAGGCCACGGTCAGTGGCGCCGGCGAGCTGAAGGCCTTGGTCATCGACCCCAAGGCGGTGGATCCCGACGACACCGAGACCCTCGCTGACCTGATCCTCGCCGCCGTCCGCGACGCCAACGCCTCCGCGCAGAAGCTCGCGGCCGAGCGCCTCGGCCCGCTGGCGCAGGGTCTGGGCGGCGGCGGCATCCCCGGGTTGCCCTTCTGACCCACCGATCCAGATCCAGATCCAGATCCAGATCCAGATCCAGATCCAAAGCCAAAGCCAAAGCCAGATCAGAGTCAGATCCAGATCCAAGCCGGATCCAGAGCCGTATCCAGATTCAGAGCCGAATCCGAATCCGGACCCGGATCCCGATGTTGACTCCCTGAAGACCCCCGCACGCCCCCCGGCGCATTCGCTCCGGGTGTGTCGGGAGGGTGTGGCGGGAGCCTCGGCCAGAGGATGATGGCACCGAGCCAACGGAAGGCAGGAACGGCAGCGTGTACGAGGGCGTGGTCCAGGACCTCATCGACGAGTTGGGCAGGCTGCCCGGCGTCGGTCCCAAGAGCGCGCAGCGGATCGCCTTCCACATCCTCCAGTCCGACCCGGTGGACGTGCGCCGGTTGGCGAACGCACTCAACGAGGTCAAGGAGAAGGTTCGTTTCTGCGCGGTCTGCGGAAACGTCTCCGAGTCCGAGCGCTGCCGGGTCTGCCTCGACCCGCGCCGCGACCTCTCGGTGATCTGCGTGGTGGAGGAGCCCAAAGACGTGGTGGCGGTCGAGCGGACCCGGGAGTTCCGCGGCCGGTACCACGTGCTCGGTGGGGCGATCAGCCCGATCGAGGGCGTCGGTCCCGACGACCTGCGGATCCGGGAGTTGATGACGCGCCTCGCCGACGGCGTGGTCACCGAACTGATCCTGGCCACCGACCCCAACCTCGAGGGGGAGGCGACCGCGACCTACCTGGCCCGGCTGCTCAAGCCGATGGGCCTGAAAGTGACCCGTCTGGCCAGTGGCCTGCCAGTCGGGGGAGACCTGGAGTACGCCGACGAGGTCACCCTCGGACGGGCCTTCGAAGGGAGACGACTTCTCGATGTCTGACATCACCTCCGCCACGGCGGGACCTCGCCCCCAGAGCATGACCCAGCGTGCGGACGACCACCCGGAACCGGACGACTTCGCGGTGCAGATCGCGGACTCGGTCGACAGCTTCGTGCTGGCCGTGAACGAGATCGCCAAGGGTGACGAGCCCGGCAGCGCCATCTCCCTGCTGCTGCTCGAGGTCTCACAACTGCTGCTGGCCGGCGGCCGCCTCGGCGCGATCGAGGATGTCCTGCCCGAGGACCGCTACGAGCCCGACACCGGCCCCGACCGGGACGAGGACGAGCTGCGCCAGCGCCTCGCCGAACTGCTCGCGCCGATCGACGTCTACCACGAGGTCTTCGACCCGTACGGCCCGGTGGACAAGCCCGTGCCCTGCCGGATCTCCGACGACGTGGCCGGTGTGGTCACCGACCTGGAGCACGGCCTGGTGCACTACCGCGAGGGCCGGGTGTCCGAAGCGCTGTGGTGGTGGCAGTTCTCCTACCTGGCCAACTGGGGCTCGACCACCACCTCCGTGCTCCGCGCGCTGCACTCGCTCGTCGCGCACGTCCGCCTGGACAGCCCGATCGGCGCACCGGTCGACGGCGCGGACACCGACGACGACGGCCTCACCGACGAGCAACTGGAGCAGCAGGCAGGGGAGCTGATGGCCGCCGAGCTCGGTGGTCCCGGGGCGCAACAGCGCGGTCTCGGTCGGTGAGCAGCCGGTCTCAGCATCCGGAATGACCTGGGTGCCGCGGCCCTGCTCGATAGACTGGGCCGACCGCATGCCTTCCGGGGGGTGCGGAGCCAGAAGCACTGCAGTACCAGATGATACGAGGAGCGCACGTGGGCCTTGTCGTGCAGAAGTACGGCGGCTCCTCCGTCGCTGATGCCGAGGGCATCAAGCGAGTCGCCAGGCGAATCGTCGACACCAAGAAAGCCGGCCATGAGGTCGTCGTCGTGGTGTCAGCGATGGGCGACACGACGGACGAGCTCATCGACCTCGCGGAGCAGGTGTCGCCTTTCCCTGCCGGACGTGAGCTCGACATGCTGCTGACATCCGGAGAGCGCATCTCCATGGCCCTGCTGGCGATGGCGATCAAATCCCTGGGCCACGAGGCCCAGTCCTTCACCGGGAGCCAGGCCGGCGTCATCACCGACTCGGTCCACAACAAGGCGCGCATCATCGACGTGACGCCTGGCCGCATCCGTACCGCCCTCGACGAGGGCAACATCGCGATCGTGGCCGGCTTCCAGGGTGTGTCCCTGGACAGCAAGGACATCACCACCCTGGGGCGTGGCGGCTCGGACACCACGGCGGTCGCCCTGGCCGCCGCGCTGAGTGCCGAGGTATGCGAGATCTACACCGACGTGGACGGCGTGTTCACCGCCGACCCGCGCGTGGTGAAGAAGGCGCGCAAGATCGACCAGATCGGCTACGAGGACATGCTGGAGCTGGCGTCGTCCGGCTCCAAGGTGCTGCTCGCCCGTTGTGTCGAGTACGCCCGCCGCTACAACATGCCCATCCACGTACGGTCGTCGTTCTCCGGACACGTCGGCACGTGGGTCAGCAGCCAGCCCATAGAAGGGGGCGACAGTAACAATATGGAGCACGCCATCATCTCCGGGGTCGCCCACGACACGTCGGAGGCCAAGGTCACCGTCGTCGGCGTCCCGGACAAGCCGGGCGAGGCCGCGCGGATTTTCCGTGCCATCGCCGACGCCGAGATCAACATCGACATGGTGGTGCAGAACGTCTCCGCCGCCTCCACCGGGCTGACCGACATCTCCTTCACCGCCCCGAAGACGGAGGGCCGCAAGGCCATCGAGGCGCTGGAACGGGCACAGGGCGGCATCGGCTTCGAGTCGCTGCGCTACGACGACCAGATCGGCAAGATCTCCCTGGTCGGCGCCGGCATGCGGTCCAACCCCGGGGTCACCGCGACCTTCTTCGAGGCGCTGTCGGACGCCGGGGTCAACATCGAGCTGATCTCCACCTCGGAGATCCGGATCTCGGTGGTGACCCGCGTCGACGACGTCAACGAGGCGGTACGCGCCGTGCACACCGCCTTCGGTCTGGACACAGAGAGCGACGAAGCCGTCGTCTACGGCGGGACCGGCCGGTGACCCCGGGCGGTGGCGACCAGGACGCTCGGGCTGCCCGCAAGCCCACGCTGGCCGTCGTCGGGGCCACCGGCGCGGTCGGCACGGTCATGCTGGAGCTACTCTCGACCCGTGCTGACGTGTGGGGCGAGATCCGCCTGATCGCCTCCGCCCGCTCCGCCGGACGCAAGCTTCGCGTCCGCGGCCAGGAGGTCGAGGTACTCGCGCTCAGCGAGGAGTGCTTCGAAGGCGTGGACGTCGCCATGTTCGATGTCCCTGACGAGGTGTCCGCAGTCTGGGCGCCGATCGCCGCTGCGAAGGGCGCGATCGCCGTCGACAACTCCGGCGCGTTCCGGATGGACGAGGACGTGCCGCTGGTCGTCCCCGAGGTCAACGCCGCCGCGGTGCGGCTCCGTAGCCGTGGCATCATCGCCAACCCCAACTGCACGACCCTGTCGATGGTCGTGCCGCTGGGCGCCCTGCACGCCGAGTTCGGCCTGAAGGAACTGGTCGTCGCCTCCTACCAGGCGGCTTCGGGCGCGGGACAGCCCGGTATCGACGCCCTGCGCGCGCAGACCGCCGCCGTCGCCGCGGCCGACGCCGCAGGCGACGAGCTGGGTACGCGCACCGGCGACGTGCGCCGGGCAGTCGCCGACACTGGTCCCTTCCCCGCGCCGCTGGCACTGAACGTGGTGCCGTGGGCGGGCTCGGTCAAGGAGGACGGCTGGTCCTCGGAGGAGCTCAAGGTCCGCAACGAGTCCCGCAAGATCTTGGGGTTGCCCGACCTCAAGGTCTCGGCGACCTGCGTCCGGGTTCCGGTGATCACTACCCACTCGCTGGTGGTGCACGCCGTGTTCGATAACGAGGTCAGCGTCGAACGCGCTCAGGAGATCCTCGCCACCACGCCGGGCGTCGTGCTCTACGACGATCCCGCGACCGGTGAGTTCCCCACCCCTGCGGACGTGGTGGGCACCGACCCGACTTGGGTCGGCCGGGTACGGCGGGCACTGGACGACCCCTATGCGTTGGACCTCTTCCTGTGCGGTGACAACCTGCGCAAGGGCGCGGCACTGAACACCGCTCAGATCGCCGAGGTCGTGGCGGCCGAGCTGGTCTGAGTGCGGCGGACGCGCGGCTCGGGGGCGAGCGCCCGCCTCGGGGGCGAGCGCCCGGCTCGGGAGGGGAACCTCGCGGGGTCCTCGTGCGTGTCTGCCTTCGAGGTTGGACATTCGGGTGACGCGCGTAGTACTGCACCGTACCGTTGGAGCCGCAACGGTGGTGCTGAGGAACTGTGGTGCCGTGGGCGGCAGACGTGGGAGGGCGGCGACATGACGGGCACGCACCGCATTCAGGACACCTCTGTCCCGGAGTCTGTCTTCGAGCGTTTCTCCGAGCGCGAGCGTGTCTCCGAGCGTGAGCCGCTTCCCCAGTACAACCATCGAGTGGTGTCACACGTCCAACGGTCGTGGCGGATATGGCGGGAAGTCTTCTGGTGGCCCGGGGCGGCCCCATGACCGCCCCTTTTCCGAACGTGCGGCATGTGGTCGATCACGTTGTCGAGCAGGTCGTCGAGCACAGCGCGGACCGGGCCGAGCTTTCCGTCGTCGCCGAGGGCACCAGCGTCGACCAGCTCACCGAGACCTACCAGGCGCACTACCGTTCCCTGCTGGGCCTGGCCGCCCTGCTCCTCGACGACACCGCCTCCTGTGAGGACGTGGTCCAGGAAGCGTTCATCCGCGTGCACGCGGCCAGGCGCCGGGTCCGCGACCCGGAGAAGACCCTCGCCTACCTCCGGCAGACCGTGGTCAACCTGTCCCGCTCGACGCTGCGCCGTCGGATCATGGGCCTGCGGCTGCTGCCGAAGCCGATGCCGGACATGGCGAGCGCCGAGGAGGGCGCGTACGACGCCCTGGAGCGGGACCAGTTGCGGAAGGCGCTGCGCGGGCTGCAGCGACGCCAGCGGGAGGTGCTGGTGCTGCGCTACCTCTCCGATATGACGGAGGCTCAGGTGGCGGACAGCCTCGGTATCTCGATCGGATCAGTGAAGGCCTACGGCTCACGGGGCCTCGCGGCGCTGCGCGTGGCCATGGAGAGCACGTCATGAGCGGCGACAGCGTCCACCCGGCCGCACCGGGCTCCGCGCCGGACCCGGGCTCCGCGCCGGACCCGGGCTCCGCGCCGGACCCGGCCTCCGGGCCTGCCCGGCCGGACCGGCCGCGCTCCAGCGAGCCGCGCGCCTACGTCCGGGTGGTCCGCCCCGGCGGCAACGCAGCGCGCCCGGGGGGCGTCCCACCGATGCCGGTGGCGCCGCCGAACTCCCTTCCGCCCTGGCTCGTCCCGGTGACCGGCACCGCGGCGGATTCCGGAACGGGCACCGGGGCCGGGACGGGAAGCGGTATCGGGACGGGAAGCGGAGCTGAGGCCCTCCGCGCCGACGTGGACAGCCACCTCGCCCCCGAGGAACGTGAGCTGCGCGAGCTGCTGCACCGGGCCGTCAGCGATCTCCAACCCACCCCCGGCGCCCTGGAGCAGCTGCGCCATGCCGTGCCGCAGCGCCGGCTGCGCCGCAGGCGGACGTTCGGCTCGGTCGCCGCGGCGCTCGCCCTCGGTGTGATCGGCGGTGCCGCGCTGCACTCGGCAACCGGTTCGATCGACACCGCAGGGGGACCGCAGACCACCCAGAGCTACGGTGACGCAGCCACCAGCACGCCTACCAGCGGTGGCCTCCACCCCGGCGCGAGCCCGTGGCAGGACACCGCACAGCCGTACCCTGGCACGTCCAACGGCGCTGGCGCGGCCTCGCTGATGCCGGGCACTCCCGGCTCCGGCGTGCTGCAGTCCTTCCCGGTCACCGGGCGGACCGGTTCCGGCTCGCCCTGGTCGGTGCTGTCCCCCGGCCATCCGCCCGTCGCAGCGCCGAGTTCCACCGCTGGCGAGTGCCAGCGCTCCCAGCTGGGTGCCGGCACGGACGTGGTGCAGAGCGCCGACTCGGCCGGGGTGGTGTACGGCTCGTTCCAGGTCACCAATGTGTCGACGGCCAACTGCCAGGTCTCCTTGGCGGGCACGGTCGCGGTGCTCTCGGTGAGCGGAGCGAACGCGTCCCAGATCAACGTCCTCCAGCACACGGCGGGCGACCCGGCCGGTGGACTGCCCGTACCCGCCGCCTCCGCCGGCCCGGTGCTGCTGACCCCCGGCCAGTCCTATGTCGTCGACTTCGCCTGGGTACCCGCCGGCGGTGCGAGCGCTCCGGCGTGCAGCACGGCGACGCCGACCAGCACTGCGTCACCCGCGGCGGACCCCTCGGCGGCGGCTGCTCCTTCGAACACGGCCTCCAGCGGTACCGGGGGCCAGGGCTCGGGCGGGACCGGGGGCACGCCGAGCGTGACCCTGGGACACACGCCCGGAGTGGGCGGTGCGGTCGCGGCCAGCGCCGTCCTGCCCGGCGCATGCGCGGGCACGGTCTACCGAACGGGGCCGCTCGCAGCGGGCTGATCGCCCACGGCGTGAGCCTCGCCCAGGCATGACGCTCGCCCACGGCGTGAGCCTCGCCCAGGCATGACGCTCGCCCACAGCGTGAGAGGCATGACGCTCGCCCACGGCGTGAGCCTCGCCTGGTGCATGACCCTGCTGCAGCGCACTGAATCGCGCGGCGCGACCCTGCCGCAGAACGCCGAATCGCCCGGGGGTAACCCCTCCGCAGAACGCTGCGTCGCGCGGGACCGGTCGCGCGAGCCGCGTCGCGCCGGACCCCCGTGCGGTCGGCTCCGACGCTCTGGTTACCGTGGTGGTGTGTACCGGTTCCTCCTCACCCCGCGCTGGCTCGGCATCAACCTGTTCGCCGTGCTGGCCGTGCCGGTGTGCGTCTGGCTCGGGGTCTGGCAGCTCGGCCGTTTCGAGCAGCGCACACATGCCGGCGACCACCGGAGTGCCCAGGCGGCGGCGCTGGCCCGCCCCGTCCCGCTGGCCGGCCTGCTCCAGGGCTCCGACGCGCACACGGTCGCCGCCAACGACGTCGGCCGTGAGATCAGCTTCAGCGGACAGTACGACGCCGCCCACCAACTGCTGGTGCCGCAGCGGACCGTGAACGGCCGGAGCGGCTACTACGTCCTCACCCCGCTGCAGCCGACCGGCGGCGGGCTCCGCATCGCGGTGGTCCGGGGGTGGACCGCCAGCGCCACGGACCTGCCCGCTCCGCCCCAGGGCACCGTGCAGTTGCACGGACGCCTGCAGACTCCGGAGGACGCGAGCTCGCCCGAGGTCATCGGCAGCGGCAGCCTGCCCGCCGGGCAGGTCGGCATGATCAGCCCGTCCACTCTGGTGAACCTGCTGCCGTACTCGGTGTACGACGGCTGGGTGGCTCTGGATGGCGGCGACGCGAACCTGGTCGCCGTACCGACGTACCAGCCCTCCGGCGGCAACGGCCTGACCCTGCAGGCGTTCCAGAACCTCGGCTACACCGGCCAGTGGTTCGTCTTCGCCGGCTTTGTGATCTTCATGTGGGCGCGTTTTGTTCGCCGTGAGGTCGAGGTGGCCCGGGACCGGGCGCTCGGACTGGAGATCTGACACCTCTCCGCCGATCTTGGCGAGTGCTCAGCCCAGGTGCCGCGCCGCGAAGTCCAGCTCCAGCCGCAGCTGCTTGATCCGCTCCTCCACGACGAGCGAGCCGTGCCCGGCGTCGTAACGGTAGACCTCGTGCACCTTGCCCAGTTGCTCCAGCCGCGCCACATAGTTCTCGATCTGGACGATCGGGCAGCGCGGGTCGTTCACCCCGGCGCTGATGTAGACGGGGGCCTTGATCTGGTCCACGTACGTCAGCGGGGAGGACGCGGCGTAGCGTTCCGGGACCTCTTCGGGGGTGCCGCCGACGAGGGTGCGGTCCATCGCCTTCAGTGCCTCCATTTCGTCGTGGTACGCCGTGACGTAGTCGGCGACCGGGACGACGGCCAGGCCCAGTGCCCAGTCCTCCGGCTGCGTGCCCAGACCGAGCAGGGTGAGATATCCGCCCCAGGAGCCGCCGGTGAGCACCAGCCGGGCCGGATCGGCGAGCCCGGAGTCGATCGCCCAGGCCCGGACGGCGCCGATGTCCTCCAGCTCGATCAGGCCGACCCGGTTGCGCAGCGCGTCCGTCCAGGCGCGTCCGTAGCCGGTCGAGCCGCGGTAGTTGACCCGGACGACCGCGAAGCCATGGTCGATCCAGGCGGCGGGACCGGCCGCGAAGGCGTCACTGTCGTGCCAAGTCGGGCCGCCGTGGATGTCGAAGACGACCGGGAACGGGCCCTCGCCGTCCGGACGCTGCACCAGGGCGTGCACCGGGCCGCCGGGGCCGTCCACCCACACGTCCTCCACCGGTACCGACGGCGGGGCCTGCGGGCCGGGCGCGGCCAGCACCACCGAGCCGCCCGTGGAGCGGACGACAGGCGGCTCGGCGGCCGAGGACCACAGGAACTCGACGCTGCCGTCGGGCCGCGCGCTCGCGCCGGAGACCGTGCCGGGCGGGGTGTCCAGGCGCTCCAGCGCGGCCGTCGCGAGGTCGTAGCGGTACAGCTCGCTGCGGGCGTGGCGGGTGTGCTCGATCAGCAGGGCGGAGGCGTCCGGATACCACTCCGCGGAGACGTCGCCGGGAAGGTCGAGGGAGATCTCCTGCTCGGTACCGCTGACCGGGTCCCAGATCATCGGCTCCCAGTGGCCCCTGCGCTGGTGGGCGACGAGCATCCTGGTGTCTCCGGGAAGGGGCGCGAAGCCGAGGCAGGACAGTCCGAGGGGCTCGTCGCGCCCGGTCGCGTCGTCGAGTTCGGCGACGGTCGTGACGTCCGAGGTACGGATGACGCGCAGCGCGGAGTGCATCGTGTCGCCGTGCTCGGTGTGGTCGATCGCGAGCAGGGTCCCGTCGTGCGAGAGGTCGGCCACGCCGGCCGACTCGCGGTGGCGGTACACCTCGACAGGATCCGAGCCCGGCCGGACGAGGTGCAGTGTCGAGCCGTCGGCGTCGGTACAGCGGCCGACGACGACCGTGCCGTCACGGCCGAGGGCGAGCCCGGCGGGGTAGGAGGCAGGCAGGCCGGGCACGGCCTCGTCGTCCGCGCTCGCGCCGTCCTTGCCCGTGCCGTCTCTGCCCGTGCCGTCCTTGCCCGGGGCGGCCGCAGGACCGCCGAAGGGCTGCCGCCGCCAGATGCCGAACTCGTCGCCGTCGGTGTCGTCGAACCACCAGATCCACTCCCCGTCCGGGGACAGCGTTGCGTCCGTCGTGCCGTTCGCCCGGTTCGTGGCCCGGCGCTGGACACCGGAGGAGCGGTCCCACGCGTAGACCTCGTACGTGCCGGTGGCGTTGGAGACGAAGAGGGAGCGCTCAGGCGCGTCCTCGGCCCACTCGGGCAGGCCGACCCTGGCCGCCCGGAAGCGCTGCTCCCAGGCCGGAAGGTCGGTGAAGGTCGCTGACGGCTGTGACTCGCTGCTCTGGGGGCTGCTGCTCATGGGTCCATCCAACCCGATGGGCGTCCAAAAGCGGAGGTCCGCCGGTCGAATGACCGGCGGACCTCGTGATGTTGCTGGTGTCGCTCAGCTGGTGTCGCTCAGCTGGTGTCGCTCAGCTTGTGCGGATCGAGCTGGTGGTGCGGGTCGTGCTGACGGTGATCAGTTGAAGTAGCCGAACACGTCCGCGATGACCTGGGTGTTGCTGTTGACGTACAGGTCGACCTTGCCGTCGGCGCCGACGGGGACGATCACCTGGTTGGGGATGGTCTGCCCGGTGACCCAGTTGACGTTGGAGGCGGCAGCGGGTCGGGTGGTGCCGTCGGCCCAGGCCTCCAGGAAGCCTGCGCTGGTGGTACCGGTGACGGTGATGTTCAGCACGACGGACTTGATGCCGCTGGGGATCCCGTTCGCACCGGTGACCTGGAGCGCGAGGGTGTGGCCCCCGGCCAGTGCGCCGGAGCTGCGGGTGTCCAGGATGCGGGCGGGGCCGGCTGCGGTGAACTTCGCGCCGCTGGTGTCGGCGGTGAAGTAGCCGAAGACGTCGCCGACCACGTCGGACTTGCCGTTGACCTTGATGCTGACGTTGCCGTCCGCGCCGACGGGGACGATCGCCAGGCCCGAGAGGAGGGCGCCGGTCGAGGACCAGTTGACGTTGGAGACGGTCGGCGCGGTGGTGCCCTCGGGGTAGGCCTCGAGGTAACCGGCGTTGCTGGCGGTGAAGGCGGCGGTGAGGTTCATGACGACGGCCGTCGCGTTGCTCGGGACGCCGTTCGCGCCGTCGACCTTCAGGCTGATCGTGTTGTAGTTGACCGGGCCCTTGTTCGGCGTACCCAGCGCGGAGCGGGTGTCGAGGATGCGGGTGGGGGCCTGGCTGGTGAAGGTCGCGCCGCTGGTGTCGTTGGTGTAGTAGCCCTGGACGTCGGCGATCACGTGGGTGGCGCTGTTGGTGAAGAAGTCCACCCCTCCGTCACCGGGGACCGGGATGGTCACCAGGTTGGAGATGGTCTGGCCGGCGCGGTCCCAGTTGAGGTTCGACGTGGTCGGGCGCGGGGTCGAGTCGCCCCAGACGGTCAGGTGTCCCCCGCCGGTGGTGCCGGTCACGGTCACGTTCAGGACCACAGCGGTCACCCCGGTCGACGGGATGCCGTTGTTGCCCGTGATCTGGACCCCGGTGATGCCACCGAAGGGCACGGGGGAGCCGTTCTTGGAACGGGTGTCCAGTACGCGGGTCGGGCTGACCGGGTGGAAGGTACCGGCACCCTTCGCGGCAGCAGGAAGTGAGGCGCACAGGCTGTTGCTCAGCGTGGCGGCCTTGGGCTCGCCGAGGCCGGTGGGCAGGTCGTAGCCGGTGCCGGTCTGGTAACCGACGCCTGCCTGGGCGATGTTGGTTCCGCTGGTGATGTCGGTGTAGTCGGCGCTGTAGGTGGTGGGCGACGCCGCCGAGTACAGGGCGAAGTTGATGAAGCCCAGCGGGCCGTTCGCCTTGCATGCGGTCTGGGTGTTGGCGATGGCGATCATCGACGCCCAGGTCGGGGTCGCGCCGCTGGTGCCGCCGACGATCCCCCAGCCGCCGCCGATGGCGAGCGGGTAGCCCGAGTTCGGGTCGGCGTCAGCAGCGACGTCCGGGGTCTGGCGGCAGGTGTAGCCGGTCTGGGCCTGGCACGCAGCGCTGTTGAAGCCCGGGGCGGTGAAGCCGGTCTGGTAGTTGAAGAACGAGTTGTTCAGCGACCAGACGTTGGAGGTACCGCCGCCGGTGCCGCTCCACGCGGAGCGCGACGTGGCGGGGGAGCCGGAGAGGCTGGTGCCACCGACGCCGGTCACGTAGGGCTGGCTCGCGGGGTCGCTGACCGAGGCCGCGAACTGCTGGGTGCCGCCGGCGCGGTAGCACCCGGTCGCGCCGTCGTCACCGGAGGAGGCGAGGATCGTCTGACCCTGTGCCGCAGCCTCCATGGAGTAGTAGTTCTCGGCGTTCAACACCGCGTTGGCGGTGTACAGCTCGCAGCCGCCGTAGCTGATGGACAGCACGCTGGCGCGGTCGTCCAGCACCATCGCCTGGTAGTTGTGCAGCCAGGTGGTGTCGGTGGTCTTGTCCAGGTCGGTGCCCTGGTAGTCGATGATCGTCGCGCCCGGGGCCAGCGACGCGATGTCCTCGATGTCCAGCAGCGACTCGATGCCGTTGTTGGTCGCGGGGTAGACGGGCTCGGTGGGGCCGCCGTCCGTCTTGAAGCGGCTCACCGACACGTGGGTGCCGTAGCAGGACTGGTAGGAGGCGAGGTCCGAGTTGGAGAAGTTCTCCATCTCGAAGACGCCGATAGTCACGCCGGAACCGCTGGTGGCGGTGTGCTCCATGCCGTACGTGTTGGCCAGGTTGCCGGCGCTGTAGTAGCCGCTGCCGTCGCTCGGACTGCCGGTGAGCGTGGAGAGAGCGCTGGTGGCGCCGGCGCAGATCTGCGGGCCGCTGGCGACAGCGGTCCGGCGGGTGGTGGTGGCCGTGCTGCTGCCGCCCGCCTTGGCGCCGGTGGTGCGCAGCCCGGTGTGCATGCTCTGGCGGTGCGTCAGGGACTCCAGGCCGGTGACACCGGACACATAGCCCGCGACGTTCCCGGCGATCTGCGGGGCGGCACTGTTGGCGTAGCCCGTCGTGCCGTCCTTCAGCTTGTAGCTGGAGAAGCTGGTGCCGAAGGCGTGGGCGGCGGCGGCCAGTGTGGTCGTCATCGGGATGGACAGGCCGTCGGCGCTGACCGTGCCCGGGTTCAGGCCTTGGGCCTTGAGCGAGGCGGTGACGGCGGCGATCGTCGCCTGGGTGGGTCCGAAGGTGGCGGCGAACTGCCCCTTGGCCAGGTAGTGGTGGTACTGCGGGTTGCCCTTGGTGGACGTCGCGGCGATGAAGGACTTCAGGGCCTGCGGGTCGCGCGGCTCGAGGCCGACGCTGAGCTGGACCGTCGTGCTTCCGGCGGCGCCGCCGGTCTTGACGGCTCCGGCGGGAATACGAGGGGCGCTGCCGACGCGCTGAGGCGAGGCGCTCGCGCCACCCGACCCGGTTGCGCCGACAGTGGTCGCGCCCGAGGCACTGGTGGCCGCGGCAGTGGCGAACAGGGCTGCGACCGTGGTCGCAGCCACGAGCGCGGCCTTACCGATGCGCCGGGGGCGAGCCGATTCGGGGTCTATTCGACCGATTCGGCCCGTGCTGACCTTTTTGGCCATGCAGATTCTCCTAGAAGCTGACACGACGTCATACATCGATGACGGTGCGGTCGGATGCTGACTCGACTGCCGTCGCCATGCATAGGGAGAAAAGCGGACAGATATCCGTGGATCCCAGCAATGGGCCCGGATGCAGACACGGATAAAAGTGACGAACGGTACCGGTATAGAAGGCGTACCGGAACTAGCCCCCCTTGCAGAACGAACGAGAGTCAATTTCTATCAGGACCGGGCTCTTACTGTCTGCACCAGGAGCACATCCGGTCCCATTGTTATAACAACGTGGCAGCGCAGTTGTGCTGTGGCTGACACTCAGTTCCCGTTGTGGGAGGCTTTCGTCCGTTTCGAGTCCGTCGTCGTCGCCAGCGCGACGAGTGCGAAGGCCAGCAGCACCGCCACGGCCGCACGCGAACCGGCCTCCCCTGGGGCCAGATGCAGGGCGAGGGTGACCGCGGCGACGCCGAGGGCGGTGCCCATGCCCCGCCCCATGTTGACCATGCCGCCGCCCGTCCCTGCCGAGGACTGCGGGATCGCCCCCATCACCAGGGTGTTGTTCGCCGGAGTGAACACCCCGAGTGCGAAGCCCAGCAGACCGAGCGGGAGCGGCAGTACCGCGGCCGTCGAGGGCAGAACGGCCATCAACACCAGGGCCACTACACATCCGACGCTGCCCGAGAGGGCTCGGGTGCGGTCGTCCCAGGTGGTCGGCAGTAGGCGCTCGGCGAGGGTGGCCGCGACCGCGAAGCCGAGCGGAAGGGCGGTCAGCACCAGTCCGGCGAACAGCGGGGACTCGCCCCGCCGTCCGAGCTCGACCGGCACCAGGACCAGCGGGCCGAACAGGACGAGGTAGCCGCAGAGCCCGCTGACCAGTCCGGGGGCTATGCCGCCCGAGCGCAGCAGGCGCAGGTCCACCAGCGGGTGAGTGGAGGCGGACTGGCGGCGGACGAAGGCCCAGCCGGTGCCGAGCGCCAGGGCGACCAGCGCCGCCGCAGTCCAGACGGGCAGGCCGAGCCCGGAGCCGACGGACAGTCCGAGCAGCGCAGCGGTGGTGGCCGTGGCCAGCAGCAGTACGCCGACCACGTCCACCCTCGCTCCCCCGGCGCGCTGGCGGGTCCGCGGCAGCAGGTACTGGCCGGCCAGCAGGGCGAAGATCCCGATCGGGACGTTGACGAGGAAGACCCAGCGCCAGCCGAGTGTGGAGACCAGAGCGCCGCCGACGGTGGGACCGAGCGCGAGGCCGATCGCCTGCCCCGCCGCCTGCATGCCCAGCGCGGTCCGCATCCTGCCGGGCGGGGCGCTGGTGGTGACCAGCGCGACGCTGTTGGCCTGCATCAACGCGGCGCCGAGGGCCTGCACCACCCGGAACGCGACCAGCACACCGAGACTGGGCGCGAGTCCGCAGGCCGCGGAGGCGGCGGTGAACACGGCGAACCCGTACAGATACATCAGCTTGCGGCCGTGCGCGTCGGAGAAGCGGCCGACCGGGACCAGCAGTGCGATCAGGGCGAGCAGATAGGAGAGGGAGACCCACTCGACCGCGGCGGGACCGGCGTGGAACTGGGTGCCGAGTGGCTGGTACGTCAGGGTCACGATGCTGGCGTCGAGTTGGCCCATGAACGCGCCGAAGCAGACGGTGGCCACGGCCAGGCGCCAGGCCCAGGGACGGGTTCGGATCCGGTCCGGCCTGGCCCGCTCCTCGGTCAGCAGGGCCCAGCCGTGCGGACGGCCGCCGGGCAGCGAGGCAAGCGCGGGCGACGGCTGCTGACGGTTCGCGGTCACGGCATCTCTCCTTCCGGGCTGGGTCACACTGCCAGATTATATCGGAGGCAGATATATTCGGAAGGGGAGGTGTCCTGTCCCTGCCGCGTCGCCCAGATGTACGGGTGTCGTCGGGCAGGTGCCGCTGCGTCCATCGGTCGCGCCCGGCTACGCCGAGCAGCAAGAATGAAGCGCTCATGACGAATTGTGTCCGCACGACCACGGCCCCGGATGGCTCCGGGGGCAAAAACACACGACGACTCAGCCGTGACGATCGAAGGAATTGGCCGCTCCAGATCGCGGATGAGGGCGAAATGCTCCCCGCCTTCTTGCGCTGCCGGTGTGCGACGCTCGCGAGGGAGCGCGACGGTCGTCGGCGACGGGGGCTGCGCCGCCGGCCGATGCCGCCCTCGACCGATGCCGCCCTCGACCGATGCCGCCCTCGAACGGTGCCGCCCTCGACGGTGTCGCCGCCGACCGATGCCGCCCTCGACGATGCCGCCCTCGACGGTGTCGCCGCCGACCGATGCCGCCCTCGACGGTGTCGCTTGGCGTCGTCACGCCAGGGGATTGTGGGAGCGCTCCCATTCGTTCATCATCCTATCCATGACCACACGTCCGAGTGTTCGTCCCTATCGGCCCGAGGATCGCGACGCCCTCTACGACATCTGCGTGCGCACCGCCCATGAAGGCGGCGACTCGCGCCACCTCTACCCCGACCCGGAGTTGATGCCCAGCATCTTCGCCGCGCCGTATGCCTGGCTGGAGCCGGATCTCGCCTTCGTCGTGGACGACGGCGAGCGGGCCGTCGGGTACATCCTCGGCACGGCCGACACCCAGACCTTCGTCAAGCGCTACCGAGCCGAGTGGCTACCGACTCTGACAGAGCGCTATCCCGCGCCGGAGGGCCCGCCGTCGACGCCAAGCGACGTGATGATCGACCTGATGTACCGTCCGGAACGGATGCTCGTACCGGAGTTGGCGCCGTATCCGGCTCACCTCCACATCGACCTGCTGCCCAGCCACCAACGCGCAGGGCACGGCCGAGCACTCATGAAGGCATTCCTGGGCGCACTGCACCGCAAAGGCGTTTCGACCGTGCACCTCGGCATGGTGACCGCGAACACCCCGGCGCGAGCCTTCTACGACCGCCTGGGCTTCTTCGAGATTCCGGTGCCCGATCCCGGACCGATCACCTATCTCGGACGAGCCACGGTCTGACCGCGGTCGCGCCGGCAGTCGAGGGAGAACAGCGGTCCGAGCAGGCGTCGAAGGCGCCGTCCCCCCTACCCCCGGCGGCTGCCGGGCGACAACCCACAGACGACCGTTCCGTCCCGAACGTCGCCTCAAGCTCCTCGACGGTTCAAGGTCACTTTCGAGGGTGGGGAGGACTGCGCTCCTCGTACCGATCAGCAGGCAACCGGCCGTTCCGTTGCTCCTGGCTCAGCGGGAAGCGGATCAGCGAGTGCCTCGGCTGCACGTAGCTGCTCCAGGACCGCCTCACGGTCGGCCAGGAGCACGGTGAGGATCCGGCGCGCGGCGCGAAGCAGGTCGGCGACGTCCGTGCCGGCCAGCGCGTAGAGGACGGTGGAGCCCTCGCGGATGGACACTACGATGCCCGAGCGGCGCAGCACCGCGAGTTGTTGGGAGAGGCTGGATGGTTCGGTGCCGATGTCTGCGAGCAGGTCGCGCACCTGCTTGGGCCCGTCCTGGAGGAGTTCCAGGACGCGGATGCGGACCGGGTGGCCCAGCATGCGGAAGAACTCGGCCTTCACCTGGTAGAGCGGGGCCTGCATCAAACGTCCAGGTTGCGCTCGACCTGCTGAAGCTGGCGTCGCGCCATGGCGAGGTTGGCGCGTTTGCGGTCAAGAGCTACGTAGAGGAAGAGACCGCTGCCATTGCGCGAGGTCAGCAGACGGATGAGGTGGTACTGGCCGGTCAGGCTGATCAGGACGTCCTCGATGCTCTCGTTGTGGAGGTTGAGGATCTCCATGGTGCGCATTTTGGCGCGGACCACGTCGGTGTTCCCGGCCGCCGCGGCCGTCAGGTCGAGGTCTTTGCCGCCGCCGAGGACGCCGAGGGCCAGACCGCTGTTGAAGTCCACGAGCGCGACCCCGAGGGCGCCGTCGATCGTCATGACTTCCTTGAGTGCAATGTCGATGTTTCCCATGGGCGGTCACACTAAGCAGCCGCTCAGTGACTTCGCGTTGAAATGCAGAACTCTGCAATCAGGGTGCCGTGAATGGTGTACGTTGCCGCGCCCGAAGGGCCGGAGGCCGGGTCCGGTGCTCCAACTTCTCTTCAGCGAGCGCGAGTTGTACTCACCATGGGCCCGACAGCCGTGGCAGTCCGCACGAGCGGTGACCGGTCACTGGACAGTCCTGCGCGTGAAGGTACACGGGTGCGTCTCGTGCGCGGGAGGCTTTCGGTGTCTTGCAGTGCGGTCACCGGGCGGCTCCCTAGTCTCCACTCCCATGACTAACACCGATGTTGCACTCAAGGACGTCATGGCGATCGACGGTGCGCTGGGGACCGCGCTCGTGGACTTCAACAGCGGCCTGGCGCTGGGCATCCTCGGCGGCGGCAAAGACCTCGATCTGACGGCTGCCGCGGCCGGGAACACCGACGTGGTCCGCGCGAAAATGCGCACCATGGAGCTGCTCAACCTCCACGGTCAGACCATCGAGGACATCCTGATCACCCTGACCGGCCAGTACCACGTGATCCGGCCGCTGACCGCGCGCTCCGGCGCCGGCTTGTTCCTCTACGTCGCCCTGGACCGAAAGCGCGCCAACCTGGCCATGGCCCGGCGCCAGCTGCAGCAGATCGAGCAGACTCTGGACGTCTGACAAGTCATGACGGTGGCAGCGGGATGGCTGTCGTCCCGCGTCGTCCTGCGTCGTCCCGTATCGTCCGGTGTCGGCCTGGCGGAAGGTGATCCGGGTAGCAGGCGATGGCCACCGGCCATGGCGTGGGTCCGCGTATGGAGCCGCTCGACAGGTGCACGTACCCGGCCGGCGTTCCGTCGAGTTGCGTCCAACTGCTGTGCGGGAGTTGGCGTGGGCCGAGTGCCGTCTTTGCCCGGATGCGCCGGACGGCGGCTGCCTGTACGAGCGACAGCCGTAACTGGGTTGTGGAGAAGCTGTTGGATGCTGTGCCGTTCGCCCAGTACCTCAAGGGTCTGCGCGTCCGTGCGGGGAAGCCGAGTTACCGGCAACTGGGGAGGCAGATCGGCTACGGCAGGACGACGGTCTCGGACGCCTTCCAGGGACGACGTCTGCCCTCCTGGGACGTCACCGAGCCCTTGGTCCGGGAGTTGGGGGGAGACGTGGAGGAAGCGCGTCGGCGATGGGCCGTGGCAGGTGGCGGCCTGACCACGTCGACGGTGTCGGCGTGGCTGGTCGAACCGGTCGCGGCCGTCCCTGCCCTGCCATCCGGCGTGGGTCTGGCGAAGGCGGCAGCGCTGGCAGCGACGCGCCCGAACGCCGCGATCGAGGACGGGTGGGAGGTGGTCCGCATGTCCGCGGTGCATCTCTCCCGCGCCCTGTACAACGACCTGCCTGGCAATTGGCCGGGACAGATCGTGGAGGCGTTCCGCCGGGCCGAGACCGAAGGGAAGCTCCTGGGAGGGGCCAGCGTGATCGCCCAGCAGCTGGAGCAGATCCGCGACCACTGCCATCTCGCCGTTCCCTCGACCGAACTCGCCCTGCAGTACGTCGTGTCTGCCTACCGCCTCGCCTATCTCGCGAGCTCCGCACTGCACGGTGACGCCCCGGCTCATCCCGCGACGGGTGCTCCGCTGGCGGGTGCCACCTCTGCGGCTGCTTCGGGTATCGCGGATGAGCACGAGCCGACCGAGGGCACGCTGACGCTCAAGCTCCTTGCCGAGGACTTCAGTTGGGATGCCTGCCCCGACGGGGAACAGCTCGCGGACTTCCGTGGGTTCCTGGAACCCCTCATCGCGGCGCTGCGCGATGTGCCGCCCCCGGACCGCGCGCTCCTGGGCATCCTCCTTCGCCACGGCAACGCCCTGCGGATTGGAGCGAGCCTGCCCACCTACGGAATGCCCGCCGATGAGCTCCATCGGGCGGCCGGACTCGCCGGCGAGGACATGCTCGGGCACCTCGCCACCCTTGAGCGCCACGGCCTGGTCCATTGGCCTCAGGAGGAGAGGCACACGGCAGTGGACTGGGTCTGGACTGCGAAGAGGGACGCCCACGCCCTGGACTGCCTCAGGAGCTTCTGCCTGGGCCGGGAACTCGACATCCACATCATGATCCGCGATCTGCGATTCGACTGGCTCGGCTAGCCGATTGATGCCCTCGCGCCAGCTCGACGGGTGGGGTGGGGGGTGACGGTCCCCTCAGCAGCGGTGCGGGCACCGCTCCGGGGTCCAGGTCGCACAGCGGCTCGCGTCCCCGGTCCATCCCCGGCGCTCGTCGTCGGCGTCGTTGTCACTACAACCGCCGCAGTCCCGCCACCAGGCGGTGCAGCAGTGCATCGTCGTCCGTTGACCTCATCGGTGGCTGCGCGGTCGTCCGCTTCCGAGTCGGTTCGCGCCGCGGCAGGTCCCGACCCGGAATCTGCGGAGGCTGTGCGCCTTGCGGCGACAGTGGCGACGGGTTGGCCGACGCTTCGAGGCAGTACGTCTCGACGACAAGCGGTATGCGCTCCCCGAGTGTCTTGATGTCGATCCGTGCCAGTGCGAGGTTCGTCTGAGATCGGTCGAGCGCGATGTGCAGGAAGGCGTGCCCGGCACCCGAACTCAGCGGCACCACCCGCAGCACGAAGTACGTCTGCGTGCCGGTGAGGACGAATTCCTCGAGATCCTGGCCCGGACCGCAGAAGGCTCCGTATCCCGCGCACATGTCGATCGCCGCGCCGCTGTACGCCGGTGGCACGACGTCGGCCTGGTCGGCCTCGTCGGTGCGTCGGACCGCGCTGAGGGTCGCCCCACTGCGGATCTCGCCGATGGAGACGGCAAGTGCGCCGGGGATGCGCATGGCGCAGTCGAGTGCCCCTGCTGCTGACAGCAAGGCGTCTCCCATCAGGCGACCGCAGCGGCCACAGATGGACACGTCGGCGCCGCGTCCATCGCGTGCCCGCCGCGCCTGTTGGTGGATGCCGCGCCATCGCCGGTGCTGCCAACGGAGTTGGAGCATCGGGCGAGGGTGAACAGCGCGACCGCTGTGGCGAGGGTGAGAGTGCGGTTCACGTGGTGCAGCCTGCCACCGACGTGCGCCCCGGTGCCGCAAAGTTGCCGACCCGTTACGGAGAGTCGGCAGAGATCGAGGACTGCCCCAGTCGTGGACCAGCGGCTGGGGGTTCGAGATGCGCCACGTCCTACGCTGTCCGGCCGTGAACGTGAGTGAGCAGCGGTCCAAGCAGCGAGGAAGGGTCGGCGCTGCTGGGGAGGTCGCTGACCTGTCCGTCGCCGACCTCGATGACGCGCCAGATGCCGTCGGCGCGCTGCGCGAGGTCGGTGGTGATGAACCGGCAGTCCAGCTCTCGGACCAGCGGCCGGATGTGAGCGAGGGCGGGTGCGGGCTGCAGGTCGGGGGTGTCCGGGTGGGCGGTCGTCAGAACCGGTTCGCCGTCGAGCCACCAGACCCGGGCTTCGCCCGCTCTGCTCTGGAGGTCTTCGAAGGCACGGAGCACGATGCCGCCAGCCAGGGAGTCGTCCTGGAGTTCGACGAAGCGGGACACCACGGTGTGGACGGCCGGGATATCGGCGAGGTCGGGCAGGTAGCAGGCCTGGTCCCATTCGTGCTTGCGGGATTTCACGAAGTCCTTGACGATCCCCGCGCCGGCCGGGAGCTCGGAGGCGGCTCGCGCGAGCGCGTCAGGTTCAGGCGCTTGGTGCGGGGTGCACGCGATCCAGGTGCTCGCAGGTGTGGCCTCGGCGAAGTCGGCGTACCAGCCGGGGAGTTCATGTGCCGAGCGGTACTGCGCCGGAGCGGTGAGCAGGGGGACGCCGCGTGCGGCCAGGGCGGCGTCGAGGTCAGCGTAGGCGGCCGTGGGGATCATCCAGCCCCGGTACCACAACGGTTCCAGGTCGCGCGGAACCCGGCGCACGGCTTCGTCCGTACGTCCCGCGAGCAGCGCGTCGTGGTCCAGCAGCGCCACCGCCGCCCCGGCCTGCCGGGCCACGACGGCCTGCGCGGCGAAGTAAGGGTCGCAGCGGGCGGGTCGCAGCGGGTCGTTGCACAGCAGCAGCGAGGCGGTCACCACCCAACCGTAGGGGCACGGCGGGTGGTGCGGCTGAGAATATCTGCGCCGCGTGGGGGCGGTCTCAGCGCCCGAATGAGCCGGCCCTCTTCGACAAGCCGTGCCTGATCAGGCACGGAGTAATGGACGAGCCCGGCCAACCTCTGTGGTGCTGCACGAAGCGGGTATCGATCTTGTGGAGTCGGTGAGTACGCAGCCAGTCGATCTCCTGGTGCTTCACTCCGTCAACGATGCGGAGGTCATCGGTGAGATACCGGGCGCCGTAGTCAAAGAGGACGTGCCAGGACGTGGCAGTTGGGGCAGAGACGCAGGGCTTTGTCCGTCACGTCGGGCCCCCCGACTACCGGGCCCGCCCTTTCTGCGGGTCGCATGAATGGATAGCATCCGCATAGCCCGGCGCATCGTGTGCCACATCCGTTCCACGAGGCCGGGCGATTCAGCGCCAATAGGGGAGATTCGTGCGCTCTGCACACCGTGTCGCGGGATTCGCCGCGATAGCCGTATCTGCCGGGTTCGTCATAGCCCCGGCCGCCCACGCCGCCACCGGCACGACGCTGTACGTGAACCGCACGGCAACGTGCAGCAACACGGATCCCTCGGCCGGGAGCCAGGCGTTGCCGTTCTGCTCCGTCCAGGCTGCGGCGGACGCGGCACAGCCGGGACAGACGGTCGTCATCGGCGGTCCGATCGGAGAGACGTACTGGGAGAACCTGGTCGTCAAGCACTCGGGCGCGCCGGGCGCGCCGATCACCTTCACGGGTGCGGGGTACTACCTCACGGCGCCGGGCGCTTCCCCCGCGCTGACGCTGTCGGGAGTCCACGACGTGGCGTTCAGCGGGCTGACCATCGAGCCGTATGTGCACGGAGGACATGATGCCATCGACATCATAGGGTCTCAGAACGTCTCGCTCGACAGGCTGGCGCTGTCGTATCTCCATGCGAATCCGCAGGGTCTCCGCGGTATCGATGTCGACGGCTCCTCGTCGGCGATCACGCTCTCCCGCTCCACTGTCTCTGGACTGTGGGACGGCGGCGCGGTCCGGGTCGAATCCGGTGCGCACGACGTTGTGGTGACCACCAACCACCTCTCGGGTTGGGGAGTCACGCACCCACTGGTGCAGGTTAGCGGTGCCTCAGGGGTCGACCTGACAAGCAACTCCCTTTCCGTCACAAGCAACTCCATTTCCGCCCCCCAAGGTGTTTCGGATATCGCCATCGACGCGGGCTCCACCGCCGACGTCGAGAACAACGTCGGCTACGGATCCAAGTCACCAGCGTTGTCCGTCTCCACCGATTCGGCCGCGCATGTCGTCAGCGACTACAACGCCTTCCAGGTGGCGACGGTCGGGGCGCCGAAGTACCTGTGGGCCGGTGTCGACTACGCCACCGTCGCGGCGTTCACCATCGCCACCGCCCAGGGCGCCCACGACATCGACGGGCCCGCGTCAGGCAACTACCCCCAGATCGGGGACCGATCACCGCTGGTCGACTCGGCGAATTCCGACGCACCGGGCGAGCTCTCCACCGATGCCTACGGCCACCCCCGCGTTCACGACCCTCATGTCACGGCCACCGGCGTCGGTCATGCGAACTACTACGACCGTGGCGCGGTCGAGGTCGAGGACTCCATCGCCTACCCGCCCTCGTCCAGCGCGGCGACAGTGGCGGTGTCCAGCGCGTTCGACGGGCAGCCCGTGCCCGCCCCGACCTCCGCCTGGGGCGAGGCGCTCACGGCCACAGTGGACTTCGGCGACGGCAGCACGCAGCAGAGCGGGCCGGTCGGCACCAGCATCTACCACAGCTACCAGCAGGTCGGGGTCTACCTCAAGAAGACCACGATCACCAATGGCGACGGCGGCTACTCGGTGAGCGGCTACCAGGACGTCAATGTCCTCCCGGCCGCCCCGCTGGCCCCGGTGCTCGTCGCCGGACTGAATGACGGCCCCTACACCCCGGACACGTTGCGGTTCACCATGACCGGGATCGACGGTCAGTGGGAGATCGCCCATTGGACCGCCAACTTCGGCGACGGATCCACCGTCGCCGATTTGACCAACGGGATCACCCACACATATCCCCGCCCCGGCATCTACACCGTCACCTTCACCGGCACGGACCTCCTTGGTCGCCCGTTCGCGTCGAAGTCCACGGCCGTCGTCGGCACCGCGTACAACCCGCTGGACGGCGGCCCGCAGCGTGCCTACGACAGCCGTACCAAAGGCCGGGACACCGTCCCCGCCCACGCAGTGGTCAGGTTGTCGACGTCCGCACTGCATGTCGCGACAGTGGCACCCGATGCGGTGCAGTTGAACGTCACCGTCACCAACCCCGAGGCGGGGGGCTTCGTCACCGTCTACCCGGACGGTGCCGCTCGGCCGAACGTGTCGAACGTCAACTTCACGCCGGGCCTGACCGTCGCGAACCAGGTGACCGCGTCCGTGGGCAGCAGCGGCTACGTCGACTTCTACAACGGGAGCGACAAGCCGATCGACCTGGTGGTGGACACCGTCGGGTCCCACACCAGCGCCCAGTCCGGGTCCGTCTACCACGCGGTGGGGCCGGTTCGGGTGCTCGATACCCGCGCTGCCGGCGGCCGGCCGGTGGCGGGGAACGGGACGATCACTGTCCCGGTGTCGGGGCTCAACGGCGTGCCCACGAACGCCATGGCCGCTGCTTTCAACGTCACCGCCGTGAACGCCCTGAGCTCGGGCTTCCTCACGGCCTACGGCTCCGGGCAGAACCGTCCCGGCGTGTCCAACGCCAACTGGACGGCGGGCAAGGTCGTGCCCGCCCTGGTCACCGTGTCGCTCACCAGCGGGGGCGTGCCGCTCGCCAACGGCGGGCTGGTGCTGCACAACGGTGGTGGCGGGAGCGTGGACTTCGTCGCCGACCTGGTGGGCTACTACGACATGAGCTCGACGGGGTCGGTGTTCCTGCCCTCCGCTCCGACTCGGGTCCTGGACACCCGCGGCGGGATCGGCGCGTCCGTCGGTCAGTTGGGTGCTCAACAGACGCTGCGGCTGAAGGTCGCCGGCGTCGGTGGGGTGCCCGCCGCCGGGGTCGCCGCGGCGGCTTTGAACCTGACCGTGACCGACAGCGCGGGTGCGGGGTTCCTCTCCGCGTACCCGGACGGCACGGTCCGCGGCGGCGCATCCAGTGTCAACTTCACTGCCGGGCAGACGGTCGCGAACATGACGGTCACCCCAGTCGGCGCTGACGGCTACGTGGACATCTACAACGGCGGCTCCGCGCCGGTGTCCGTGATCGCGGATCTCTCCGGTACTTACTACAGCTACGGCGCAACCGGCTGACGGAGCACCAGTAGTCACACGCGAAGGGCGGGGCCGGGAAGTCCCCGGCCCGCCCTTCGCGCGGGAGCTCCCAACCCCCGCGTCACAACCGCCACCGCTCTGGGCGAGCTGACCCTGTGGGATGCGCGATGCTGCTGTCAGCCAACGACCTTGAAGGTAGTCTCCTCACATGCCTGAGACGTCTGCCGGTCGTGCGGCACATTGGCACGTACCGCTGCCGGTGATCGGAGGGCAAGCCCTCGGCCCCGTCGTCAGCCGATCGGAGCGGGACTCGCGGTCGAGGCAGCGGCCCGATGCATACGCACGCCCGCTCGCCCGCGGGCAGTGCCGCTGCGTCCGCTCCCGCCTCCTGGCCGGGTCGGCGCGACATGCTCGTGGACGCGCGCCGGGTTAGACGGCGCCGAACACCCTCCGGAGCGGGACTCCCTCCGCTCAGCCGCCGAGCAGGCGGAACCGGTGAGGCCCGCCGAGCAGGCCTGATCGTTCTGCGGCGGTGGCCCTACTGACTGCGTGAGCGAAGCACAACATGTGTGGTTCGGAAACGCGAACGCCGACGGTTCGTGGCATCGCCTCGCACCACAGCACTCAACTGCGTTCCCCAGCAGGTCTATCAATCTCTCAAAAGGATCCCATTCCCATGGCAGCCTTCACGCAGACCCGCAAGCGCCGCCCGCTCGCGCACCTGGTCACCGGCGCAGCAGCGACGCTGCTGGCGTTCGCCGTACCCGCTACCGCGCAGGCGGCGCCCCGCGCCGCGGCGAGTACCCCGTCATACTGCGCCTCTGCGAGCAACCCCCAGCTGGCCGCCCAGCTGTCCCGGGATATCGCGAGTGCCCTGTCGGGCCGTCAGGACACCGTGGCCTTCGCGGTGGCGGACGCCAAAACCGGCGTGTCCTGCGCCTACAACCCCTCATTGCACGTCGACTCGGCGAGCGTCGTCAAGGCGACCATCATGGGCGCCGTGCTGCGTCGTGGCGAGGACGAGCACCGATACCTGACCGACTGGGAGGTCACCAACCTCCAGCAGATGATCACAGCGTCCGACAACACCGCGGCCACCAATCTGTGGCAAAGCCTCGGCATGCCCCGTCTCCAGGCTTTCCTGCGGCTGGCAGGGATGAACGACACCCAACTGGGCACCGGTGGCTACTGGGGTCTTACGCAGATCACCGCTGCCGACGAGCTGAAGATGCTGAACGTCTTCACCAGTAACCCGAGCGTGCTCACGTCGGCGGGAAAGGCGTATGCCCTGAAGCTGATGGGCCAGGTGGAGGCTGACCAGCGTTGGGGTACCCCCTTCGGTGCGCCGGCCACGGTCTCCGTGCATGTGAAGAACGGCTGGCTGCAACGGGCGACCCACGGCTGGCGGGTACACAGCCTGGGCATCTTCACCGGCACGGGCAAGGACTACCGGATGGCGATCCTGACCGAGGACAACGCCACTGAGTCGTACGGGATCGACACGATCCAGTCGATCGCGTCGGTGGTGCACCGCGACCTCAACAGCGGTGTCAGCAGCCACACCAGCGGGGCCCTTCCCCACGCCCCCAACGTCACAGCGCCCGAGGTCTCCGACGGATCGGCGCCGTTCGGTCCCGTCACTACGCACTGACGCACGCTGCGCACGCTCGGGCAGGCCACCTGAGCTGACACCACACTGCGGAACCGGCCCGTGGTGGCCCTGGGCAGTTCATACGGGGCCACCACGGGGTGGCAGTGCGATCCCGTCTGTCAGAGGGCCCAGGCTTCCGGCTGCTCGCCGGTCGACCTGGGCCCTGGTCGTGCCTGCCGAGATTTCGGCGAGGGCTGAGCGGGTGCGTTGTTGTCACCCCTGTTTGCCCGAAGGCCCGGAGACATTGTCTCCGGGCCTTCGACCTGGCTGCGCTCAGCAGGATTCGAACCCACAGCCTCGTGATCCTTAGCCCTTGACCAGAACGGTCAACTGCGTCCACTTCCCTCGCTGTTGACTTCATTGCCGGGCAGGCCGAAGCCTCAGTGGGTGCGGCGCTTGGCGTGGCGGACGAACGCCGCAGCCCCACCGCCGAGCGCGAGCAGTGCCGCTCCGAAGCCGAGCAGCGTGCCCGCGTCACTACCGCCACCGGTCTGGGCGAGCGCGGCCATCGGCGCGGCGGCCGTCGTCGCGGAGGCGGAGGCGGACGGGGTGGCAGGCGCAGGGGTGCGCTTCGTCGGCGCTGCGGGGGCGGACGGCTTGGGGCTCGTCGTTGCTGTGGTGCGCTGGACCTTCAGCTTGTCGTCGACCTGGTGGGTCGAGCGGCCGTCACCCATCGCCGCCAGATTGACGTCCAGCGAGGTCAGGTCCTTCGCCAACTGGCCGTTGACCGTGATCCGGAACATGAGGCGGGTGGCGTGTCCGTTGGCGAGGGGCTGGGCGAGGGCCGTGGTGTTCACCGTCTGGGCTCCGGTGCGGGCGGTGACCACCGGCAGCGTCAGCCACGCACCGTGAACCATCGCCTGGAAGGTGAAGTTGGACGCGGGGAGGGTCCGCGCGATGCCGCCCGAGGGCAGTCCCAGCACAGTGACCTCCGGCGCGACGTACTGGTAGGCCGCGCCGGTGAAGTTGGCCATCTCGATGCCGAAGTCAACCGGTGCGCCGCCCGCCGTGATGGCCGTCGGTGCCACCGGGATCAGGGCGATCGTCACGTCTCCGTGGTGGCCGACCGGCTTGGCCGGGGCGTGCGCCGCCGGGTTGTCCATCGACCCCTGCACGCTGTCGGCCGCCCAGGCCGCGCCGGAGCCGAGCAGTTGGGTCGCACCCATGACAACGATGGCAGCAGTGGCAGCGAAACCGGCGCGGGCAGAGCGGCGAGCGTTCATGGTGAGATCCTCAGGGAAGCCTGGAGCGGAGCGAGAGTTGGGTGGCGCTGCTGTCTCCGTCCCCCGAGTTCCTCAGGTGCGGTCCTTCGCGCTGGGATGATCCTTTCAGCGGAAGATCCCCAGCCTGTGTGTGGACTGTCACCGCAGTGCAACAGCCGTCCGAGCCACAACGCGCAGTTCAGCGCCTTGAATTCGCCGGGCCGGGGGAGGGCATTGTGGAGATGGCTCGCCGCCCACTTCCGGACGGGAGGTTCTGCTGCGCGTACGACTGGGCGCCGAGCCCAGGATCCCAGCTCGGTGACACTGGGCCGGGTGCTGGTGGCTGTGCGCGGACAGGGACTACAACGTCGGGGAGCAGCGCTCCGTCCCGACCGGACACCCGGGTTGGCCGTCGAAGGCGCTGGCGTTTGCTCGGCGACGTCTCAGTGCAGGCCGACGGGGACACCAAAGCCCGGAAATCGCGGCGGACGCTGAAACCGGAACGGAGTTGGATCCATCCAACATACGGGGGGCGTTTCGTACCGCGATCGCCAAAGCGGAAGGTGTGACGGCTGCTGAGTGGACGCCGCGTGAGCTGCGCCACAGCTTCGTCCGAGGTCCCCCTGGAACCAGAGCGGCGCGGTTTTGATGGATGAACTCTTGAAGAGTGATCCAAAACCGCAGTCACGCAGTTAGATGCACAGAGGCCCTGTCGATGATCTCGACAGGGCCTCTGACCTGGGTCGGGGTGGCGGGATTTGAACCCACGGCCTCTTCGTCCCGAACGAAGCGCGCTACCAAGCTGCGCCACACCCCGGTGCAACGAGGATTACTCTAGCGGACCCGCGGCGTGGGACGAAATCAGGTTTCTGCTGGGGGCGGCGGTGGTGCAGGTCAGGGTGCGGGTGGGGTCCGGAGGTGACCAGGACGGCGTTGTCGCGGATGCGGCGTGCGCGTAGGTCGGCTGGCCTGCCCGAACCAGACGAGCAGAGGCTCCGGCGCGAGCCCGGGCCGGTGCTGTGGGGAGCGAGGCGCCGCCGACCGATTCGAGCACCACGTCGTAGGGACCCTCCGGCTGCTCGGCGTCGGTCACCACGTCCGCTGCGCCCAGGGCCAGGAGTCGCCGGCCGCGCTCCGTGCTCGGGCTCACGGCGGTGGCCTGCGCACCTGTGCCGGCGGCGAGCTTCGTCACGTAATGGCCGACGCCGCCGCTGGCCCCCTCTGCCGGCCCTGCTGCGCGTAGCAGGCGGAGTGCGGTCAGGTCGGCGAAGGGGAGGGCGGCGGCGGTGTTGGCGTCGACCCGGTCGGGGAGTGTGGCGAGGTACCGGGCGGCGACTGCGAGCCGCTCCGCCGAGCCCTGGGCCGGCGGGTGCCCCACTACGCGGGTGCCGACGGCCGGACCGGTGCCGTGGGCGGTGCGGACGAACGTGCCCGCGATGTCCTTGACCGGCAGCCAGCGGCGCGGCGGGTTCTCCAGGCGGGGGGTCTCCCTCGGTTCACCGAGCTTCATTGTCGAGTGGCTTCGGATCCTCGGCCTCGCCGAATTCCACGGCTCTTTCGATATCGCCTGACGGCAGCATGGTTCACCCCGCCGGGTCGGTGCGCCAGGACCTGAAAAGCGCTGTGCGGGTGTGGTCGGTGTCGACGTACTCGCGTACCGAGACGATGAGCCCGTCCCGCACCGTGAAGATCCCGACGCACTCCTGGTCGTACTGGCCGCCGCCGCGCACCTCCGTGCGGGAGGTCCACTCCGCGGCGACCTTGCCCCCGCTCGCGAGGAGGCTGGTGGTGCTCAGCTCCAGGGTCGCGGCGTCGATGCGGCCGAAGGCGAGGCCCAGGAAGTCCTCGAAGATGGCCGCGCGGCCCTGCCAGGTGCCGGTCATCGGCAGGCTGCCGATCAGCGTCCAGGTCGCGTCCTCCGCGAGCATGTCCTGGATGACGTCGGTTTTTCCTGCCCCGATCGCGTCGATATAGGCGCGTACTGCGTTCTCGCTCAATTCGGTCGTATTCATTTCCGTTCGCTTCGGACTGCTTTTCCGCTGCCGACATCTGAAATCTACCGAGGGGTGCCGAGCCGACGGAACGACCGGGTTTTCATCGGTCCATGCCGACACGGCATGACCGCCCGCCTAGGATGGGACCATGTCCGAGCTGCGTCGCCTGCGTTACTTCCTGGCCGTTGCCGAGGAGCGGAACTTCACCCGAGCCGCCGAGCGGCTGCATATCGCCCAACCCGCTCTCAGTCGCCAAGTACGGGAGCTGGAGCGGGAGTTGGGCGTGGAATTGCTCAGTCGCACCACCCACAAGGTGGAGCCCACCGAGGCCGGACGGATGCTGCTGGAGCGTGGTCCCGCCCTCCTCGACGCGGCCGACAGCCTGTGGCGCGGTGTCCGCGCCTTCGCCGACGGCCGCCTCGGCAGCATCAGCCTCGGCTACGGCATGAGCGCGGGCTACGAGACCGCCCCGCAGCTGCTGCTCGCGATGAGCGAGGAGGCTCCCGGTATCGAGGTCTTGGCGCGGGTCATGTCCTTCGCGGACATTGTCAACGGCGTCGCCGCGGGCACCCTGGACGTCGGACTGGTTCGCTGCGCCCCGCCGCAGCAGGAGCTGGTGCTCACCCTGCTGCGCCTGGAGCGGCAGGGCGTCATCGTCAGCCGTGATCACCCGCTGGCCCAGGGCGCCGACGCGGTTGATCCGGCCGACCTCGACGGTCTGAAGCTGCTGCTGCACGCCCGGGACCACAACCCCGGCCACTACGACCAGCTCATGGACATCTGCGCCCGTGCCGGGGCCAAGCCCGAGGTGCTGGTCCGCGGACTCGACTTCGACGCCTCGTACACCCCGGTGGCCTCCGGGGCGGCGATCACCATCGTCGGCGAGACGGGGCGGGTCGGCCTACCGGCCGGGCTGGTGTGGCTGCCGTTGGAGCCCGTCTCCACAGTGGAGATCCACCTGATCACCCGCGGCCAGAACCGCTCGCCCGCGATCGAGCGCCTGCTCAGGGTCGCTGTCGAGACCTCACGCCAGCAGGGGTGGCTGCAGCCGACGCCGTGAGGTGGAGCGAGCCGGAGTGAGGCGAAGCGGAGGCGGCGAAGCCGAGGCGCAGCGAGGCGAACGTTCGGCAGTCCGGAGTCGGAGTGGTCAGGCGTCGCGCGGGGTGAGCGTCAGCAGGGTGGCCTCGGGCGGACAGGCGAAGCGGACGGGTGTGTAGCGGTTGGTGCCGCAGCCCGCCGAGACGTGCAGGTACGAGCGGTGGCCTCCGGCGGTGTGCCGGGAGAGTCCCTTGACCCGTCGTCGGTCGAGGTCGCAGTTGGTTACCAGTGCACCGTAGAACGGGACGCAGAGCTGACCGCCGTGGGTGTGTCCGGCGAGGACGAGCGGGTAGCGGTCGGCGGTGAACGCGTCCAGGACCCGCAGGTACGGGGCGTGCACCACGCCGATCGACAGGTCAGCCTCGGCGTTCGGGCCGCCGGCGACCTCCGCGTAGCGGTCGCGGCGGATGTGCGGGTCGTCGAGACCGGTGAACTCCAGGTCCAGGCCCTCGATCTTGAGCCGGCCCCGAGTGTTCGTCAGGTCCAGCCAGCCGGCCTGGTCGAAGCCGTCCCGCAGTTCCTCCCACGGGTTGTGGATGGCGCCGACGATCCCGCGCCGAGCCGTGCCGTCCGCGGCGTTCAGACCGTGGTCGCCGGAGAGCATCGCGCTCAGGTAGCGGGTGGGACTCTTCGGAACCGGGCCGTAGTAGTCGTTGGAGCCGAACACGAACACGCCGGGCAGGTCCATCAGCGGGCCCAGCGCGTCGAGCGTCTGCGGCACGGCTTCCGGGTCGGAGAGGTTGTCGCCGGTGTTCACCACCAGGTCGGGCTTGAGCGCCGCGAGATCGCGCAGCCAGCGCTGCTTCTTGCCCTGCCCGTTGACCATGTGGATGTCCGACAGTTGGAGCACCCGCAACGGCCGCGACCCCGCGGGCAGTACCGGGACGGTGACCCGGCGCAGCCGGAAGGAGCGCACCTCGATTCCGGCGGCGTAGGCCACGCAGGCCGCACCGGTCGCGGCGATTCCCAGGGGTACGGCGTAGAGCGGTCGCATCCCTCCATCGTCTCAGAGGCCGTTGGCCCGGCGTCACGCAGGTGAGATGCTGCCGCCGACAGCGGTTCGGCGAACGCTCATATTGGCGGGCGGACGGATGTCTGGGATGCGAGACTTCCCCCATGACCACGAACCTCAAGAAGCAGCTGCAGGAGGACCTCACGGCCTCGATCCGGGCCAGGGACGAGCTGCGCTCCGGCACGATCCGGCTCACCCTGTCCGCCATCACCACGGAGGAGGTGGCGGGGAAGGTCGCCCGCGAGCTCTCCGACGAGGAGGTGCTCAAGGTGATCACCCGTGAGGCGAAGAAGCGCCGGGAGGCCGCCGAGGCGTTCGAGCAGGGTGGACGTCCGGAGTCGGCCGCGCGGGAACGCGCTGAGGGCGAGCTCCTGGCCGCGTATCTGCCGAAGCAGCTGTCGGACGAGGAGCTGGCGGCGATCGTCGCCGAGGCCGTCGCCGAGGCGAAGGCCGGCGGGGCTGAGGGGCCGCGCGCGATGGGCGCGGTCATGAAGCTGGTGAACCCGAAGGTCGCCGGGCTGGCCGAGGGCGGTCGGGTGGCGGCGGCGGTGAAGCAGGCACTCCTGTAAGGAGTCGTGCAGGCAGCCGGTCCGCCAGTCGTGCAGCCGGCCAGTGCAGTCGGCCAGTCGTGTCGCTGGTCGGCCGCGCAGCTGAGCGTGAGCGAGAACGCCTGAGGGGGCGCCCGGAGTTGATCCGGGCGCCCCCTCAGGCGTGGATGGGCGAGGTGGTGGGCCGACCCTGCGGGGTCAGTGGCCGCCGGTCTTGCCGCCGGTCTTCCCACCGGTCTTGCCGCCGAGGAGACCGGCGATGATTCCGCCGTTCGTCCCGCTGGCGGTGCCGCCGTTCGTCCCGGTCGTCGTACCCGTCGTGGTACCGGCGGTCGTGCCCGCCGTGGCGCCGGCGGTGTTGCCGCCGTTGGACTTGGTGACCTTGGCAGGCAGGGGGACGGTGTTGAAGTCGACGAACGGGAGCCCGGAGAGCGCGCCGCTCATGGCGTCGTGCCAGATCGGCCCGGCGACGGTGCTGCCGAAGACCGGGTACGGGGTCGTTCCGCCGATGGACTGGCCGTCCTCGAGGCTGGTGATCTTCGTGCCGGTGTCACTGACCACGGTGGCGCCGGAGAGCTGCGGGGTGAAGCCCACGAACCAGACCTGCTTGTGGCTGTCCGTCGTACCGGTCTTGCCCGCGCTCGGCCGTCCGTCGCTGAAGCCGTCGGCCGCGCCGGTGCCGTCGTCGATCACGCCCTTCAGCATGGAGGTGATCGAGTCGGCGGTGTTCTGCGACATCACCTGGGTGCAGTTGGCGCCGGGCACCGGCAGGCTCTTGTGGTCCACCGTGGTCACCGAGGTGATCGCGGTCGGCGAGCAGTAGAGGCCGCGGGACGCGAAGGTCGCGTAGACGTTGGCCATCTCCAGCGGGGTGAGGCTGTTGGTCCCCAGGGTCAGCGACTGGACCTGCTGGATCGGCGCGAGGGTGTGCGTGCCGGTCTTGTACGTGGCCTGGGTGGTGATGCCCACCTTGTTCATCATCTTCACCACGTTGCAGAGGCCGACGGCCCCTTCCAGCGGTACGAAGTAGGTGTTCACCGACAGTGCCATCGCGGTGGGCATGTTGAACGGGCCGACCAGGGTCTTGGAGTCGTTCTGGTCCGGCGGGTTGGAGACGGCCAGGAGGTTGTTGCCCTGGCAGTCCGTCATCGCCGGGTACGGCTCCTGGTACGGGGAGTCGTACGTCTGGTCCATGGTGAAGTTGCCGGAGTCCAGCGCCGCCGCCGCCGTGATCGGCTTGAACGTCGAGCCGGTGGGGAAGCCGCCGCCGCCGCCCATGGTGCGGTCGACGTTGTAGTTCAGGGTGGTCTGGTTGCCGCCGCTGCCGTTGCCGTACGGGCGGCTCTGGCCCATCGCGACGATCTTGCCGGTGCCCGGCTGGACGATGGTCATCGCCGTCGCAGCCTTGTCACCGGCGTAGACGTGCGAGGTGACCGACGCCTGCAGGGACTTCTGCGCCTTGGGGTCGAGCGTGGTGTGGATCGAGAGGCCGCCGGCGTCCCACAGCGCCTGCCGCGCCTGCGGTGTGGCACCGAAGCTGGAGCTGTTCAGGAAGACGTGCTGCACGTAGTCGCAGAAGAATGCCTCGCCGCCCTTCGCGGTGATGCAGCCCTCCTGCGCCCGGCTCACCTTGAGGCCGAGCGGGGTGGCCTTCGCCGCCGTGGCCTGGGCCTCGGTGATGGTGCCGTACTTCGCCATCTGGTCCAGCACCGTGTCCCGGCGGGTCTTGGCGTCGATCGGGTACACGATCGGGTCGTAGTTGGTGGGCGACTGCACCATGCCCGCCAGCAGCGCCGCCTGCGGGATGGTCAACTGGCTGGCGTGGACGCTGAAGTAGCGCTCGGCCCCGGCCTCGATGCCATAGGCGTGCTCACCGAAGAAGGTGATGTTCAGGTAGTCCGCGAGGATCTGGTCCTTGGAGAGCGTCTCCTCCAGCTTGATCGCGTACTTCAATTCCTGGATCTTGCGGCCGATGGTCTGCTGTTGTGCCTGCAGTACCTTCGTCTGGTCGTCCCCGGCCTCTTCCACGAAGACGTTCTTCACGTACTGCTGCGTCAGCGTCGATCCGCCCTGGGAGACGCCGCTGGAGCCCGCGTTCTTGGTCAGTGCGCGCAGGGTGCCCTTGAGGTCGATCGCGCCGTGCTGGTAGAAGCGGTTGTCCTCGATGTCGATGAGGGCGCTGCGCATCACCGGGGCGATCTGGCTGAGCGGCACGACCGTGCGGTCGCGGGAGTAGACCTTCGCGATCACCCCGCCGTTGGCGTCGTAGATCGTCGACGCCTGCGAGAGCGGCGGAGCGGTGAACGTGTCGGGAATGTTGTTGAAGTCGTTGGCGGCTGACTTCGCGCTGAGTCCGAGCGCACCGACGGCCGGGAGGGCCAGCCCTGCGACGAGAGTGCCTGCCAGCACGCTCGCGCCGAGCAGGCGCACACCGAGGCCGACCTTGTGAAGGGGGGATCCAGAGCCATTCGCTGCCATGGCAGAACCTTACGTGGCGGTTACCCGGACAGGCGGGCATCTGTTCGCCTACTCTTGTCACAAGCTTGCGACAAGTTGCTGTGCGCCCGCTGATCTCACTCTTGTGGGTGATGAGATCTGTCCGTATCGCGGTCATATGCCAGGAACTAAAGCCGGTGGAGTAGGTCGCACAGGTCCCCGAAGCCTGTCCGGCCTTCTTACCTGCGGTCACTCCAGTGGGTGATCTCCCCCGTACGCATAGTCCGAACGGGCCATACAGGTTTGGGCCCCAAGGGGCTGTTGCAACCTGCTCTTCTTCCGTAACGTCCTCAACTGGCAACAGCGAATATGCCGTTGCCGCCGTGGGGGAGCCTCGATTCGGGAGAGGACGGCACCAGCATGGGCTGGGTTGACGACTGGAGTGCGCAGGCAGCCTGCCGCACCAGTGATCCGGACGAACTGTTCGTTCAGGGGGCGGCGCAGAACCGCGCCAAGGCAGTGTGCACCGGTTGCCCGGTGCGTACGGAATGCCTGGCGGACGCCCTCGACAATCGCGTCGAGTTCGGCGTGTGGGGGGGAATGACCGAGCGGGAGCGGAGAGCCCTGCTGCGTCGCAGGCCGACAGTGATCTCTTGGCGCCGGCTCCTGGAGACCGCTCGTACCGAGTACGAGCAGACCTTCTCCATCGGAGATCCGGACTACGCCGAAGCAGGCTGACCCCGGTTCTCGCCCGGTTGCACGCTCCGCGTGATCCGGCCCCCGCACGGCCGGACCCGCGGGCCGCTGTCGGGCTGCCGCTCTCCGGCTGCCGCGCAGTCGCACTGCGACCTGCCGTCCAGCCGACCTGCCGCCAGACTGCGGACTGCAGTCAGGCTGCCCTCAACCTTCAGCCTGTGCCCAGCCGTTCGCCGATCTCGCGCAGGCCGTCCAGGTCGTGCACATCCCCGGCCAGCGCCGGGACCTCCACCAGCGGCACGTCCGGATAGACCGAGACGAAGCGGTCCCGCATCCGCCGCTCATGCGTGATCGTCCGCACCCGGTCCGCGTGCAGCCGCAGCAGCCCGGCAGCGAGCAGCTCCGTCTCCGAGAGAGTCTCCGCGAGAAGGGCGGGCTCCGGGGGGAGGGCGCCCACAGCTGCGTCCTCCGCGCCTTCGGCGTCGTTCTCCGTGGACTCCTGCGGCTCCTGCGCTTCCTGGTCCTGGGACTCCAGCGTCTCCGCGGCGGCCAGCGCACGCTCCGCGGTCAACTGCGGCGCGCCCGTGCGGTGCACCCGGTTCAGGACCAGCCCCGCCAGCGGCATCCGGTCCGTCTCCAGCCGGTCCACGAAGTACGCGGCCTCGCGCAGCGCGTCCCGCTCCGGAGCGGCCACCACCAGGAACGCCGTGCCCGGTGCCTGCAGCAGTGCGTAGGTGCGGTCCGCCCGCTCGCGGAAGCCTCCGAACATGGAGTCCATCGCCGCGACGAAGGTCGACACGTCCTGCAGCACGTTCGCGCCCAGCACCTTGCCGAGCACGCCGGTGAACATGTTCATCCCCACATTGAGGAACTTCATCGCACCGCGCCCGCCGACCTTCGCCGGCGCCATCAGCACCCGGATCAGCTTGCCGTCGAGGAAGGAGCCGAGGCGGTTGGGCGCGTCCAGGAAGTCCAGCGCGGAGCGGCTGGGCGGAGTGTCCACGACGATCAGGTCCCAGCTGCGAGCGGCCTGCAACTGGCCCAGCTTCTCCATCGCCATGTACTCCTGCGTCCCGGCGAAGCCGGACGAGAGTGACTGGTAGAACGGGTTCTCCATGATCTGCCGGGCCCGCTCGGGATCGGCGTGGGCGAGCACGACCTCGTCGAAGGTCCGCTTCATGTCCAGCATCATCGCCTGCAGCTCACCGGACCCGCTGACTCCCTTGACGACCCGGGGAGTGTTGTCGAGCTCGGTCAGGCCCATGGACTGCGCCAGCCGGCGCGCCGGGTCGATGGTCAGAACGACCACCTTGCGTCCGCGCTCCGCCGCCCGCAGGCCCAGCGCCGCGGCGGTCGTGGTCTTGCCTACACCGCCCGAGCCGCAGCAGACGATGATCGACGTCGCCGGATCGTCGATCAGGGCGTCGACGTCCAGCCGCAGCCCTGCCAGCGGGTCACGGGCCTGGTCGCGAGCCGGTTCACGCCCGGGTTCACGACCCGGTTCACGACCCTTGGTTGCGGTACTCACGCTGCCCCCTCGTTCTTCAGTGCCGCCGCCAGGCGGTACAGCCCGCCCAGGTCCACGCCGCCGCTGAGCAGCGGCAGTTCGTAGGTGGGCAGTTTCAGTGCCTGGACGTCCGCGCGCTGGTCGCGCTCCAGCAGCACCCGGGCCGCGTGCTCGCGCCCCTGCGCGAGCAGTGGCTCCACCAGCTTCCTGGTCGCGGCCGGCACCGTCTTCCGCGCTCCCCCGCCGCGCCGCGCGCCCACGCCCGCGTCGGCCAGCGCCAACGCCAACTCCTCGCGGTGGTCGCCTTCGGCGGCCAGTATCGCCGCCTCGTCCAGGATCGGCGGCCGCACCATGTTGACGAACACCCCGCCCACCGGCAGGCCCCCAGCGCGCAGCTCGGCGACGCCGTCCACGGTCTCCTGCACGGGCATCTCCTCGAGCAGGGTCACCAGGTGCACGGCCGTCTCCGGCGACTGGATCACCCGCATGACGGCCTGCGACTGCGTGAAGACCGGGCCGAATCTGGCCAGGCCCGCCACCTCGGTGTTGATGTTGAGGAAGCGGCTGACCCGCCCGGTCGGCGGCGCGTCCATCACCACCGCGTCGTACACCCGCCGCCCGTCCGGGCCCTTGCGGCGTACGGCTTCGCAGGCCTTGCCGGTCAGCAGGACGTCCCGCAGGCCGGGGGCGATGGTGGTCGCGAAGTCGATGAAGCCGACCTTGCGCAGGGCCTTTCCGGCACGCCCGAGCTTGTAGAACATCTCCAGGTACTCGAGCAGGGCCTGCTCGATGTCGATGGCGAGCGCGAAGACCTCCCCCTCGCGCCCTGCCTTGGCGCTGCCGCCGCGCCCGAGCGCGCCCGGGCCGACACTGGCGACCTTCCGCTCCTCGTAGGGCAGGGCCGAGATGCCGAACAGCTCGGCGATCCCCTGCCGCTCCTCGACCTCGACCAGCAGCGTGCGCTTGCCCTCGGCGGCCAACGCCATCGCCAGGGCAGCGGCGACCGTGGTCTTGCCCGTCCCGCCCTTGCCGCTGACGACGTGCAGCCGCACGCCCTCCCAGTCCGGCATGATGCGTCTCCGTCCGCTGATCCGTCCGCTGACTGCTGTTCAGCTGGTCCCTGCTTACCGCTCCTGCAGACTCTGCCCTTCTGGCGAGCGTAACCACGACCCGCGTCCGCCGTCGGGAGTCGCCTTGCCACCGCGAGTGCTTTGCACCTCTTTGTGTCGCAGATCACAGGCGCTCGACCGTCCCGGCGAACCGTTAGAGTCCACCCATGACCAAGTGGGAATACGTGACGGTGCCGCTGCTGGTGCATGCGACGAAGCAGATTCTGGACAACTGGGGCGAGGACGGCTGGGAGCTGGTCCAGGTCGTTCCCGGACCCAACTCGGAGCAGCTTGTCGCCTACCTGAAGCGGGAGAAGTCCTGATGGGCGCGGTCGGCAGGGTGGAGAGCAAACTCGCCGAGCTCGGTCTGGAGCTGCCGCAGGTGGTGCCCCCGCTGGCGTCGTACGTCCCCGCCGTGCGCTCCGGTGAGTACGTGTTCACCTCCGGCCAGCTGCCCATGGTCGGCGGCAAGCTCGCGCTGACCGGCAAGGTCGGCGCCGAGGTGACCGCAGAAGAGGCCAAGGAGCAGGCGCGGATCTGCGCGCTGAACGCCCTTGCCGCGGTGAAGTCCGTGATCGGTGACCTGGACCGGATCGAGCAGGTCGTCAAGGTCGTCGGTTTTGTCGCGTCCGCACCCGACTTCACCGCCCAGCCCGGCGTGGTCAACGGCGCGAGCGAGCTGCTGGGCGAGGTCCTCGGCGCGGCCGGGGTGCACGCCCGCAGTGCGGTCGGCGTCGCGGTGCTGCCGCTGGACGCGCCCGTCGAGGTGGAGATTCAGGTCCGCGTCAGCGGGGAGTGAGTTCTCCGGCGGGGCGGGTTGCTGCGGTGCTGCGGCGCTAACCTGCCCCGCCGTTGTAACCGGCCGCGCCGTACGATCCGGGCATGAGTGATCGGGACGAACCGCAGGGTCGGACGCCGGGCCGGCCGCAGGGCAACCCGCTGCCGCCGAGCTGGGCGCAGCGAATCGACGCGCTGGTCCGCGGCGAGCTGACACCGCCGCAGCCGAGGCTGGCGTCGACGGTGGTGCTGCTGCGTAACCACGTGGGCGGCGCTGAGGCTCGCGGGGCTGAGTCTCGCGCGGAGCGCGCGGAGGCCGGCCTGCAGGCGTACCTGCTGCGCCGTCGATCCTCGATGGCGTTCGCGGGCGGCATGTACGCGTATCCGGGCGGTGGCGTCGATCCGCGGGACGGCACGACGGCCATCGGCTGGGCCGGGCCGTCGGCCGAGGAGTGGGGCGTGCGGCTGGGCTGCCCGCCCGAGACGGCGCGGGCCGTGGTGTGCGCGGCGGTGCGGGAGACCTTTGAGGAGGCCGGGGTCCTGCTGGCGGGCGCCGACGAGCATTCGGTGGTCGCCGACGTCAGCGGCGAGCAGTGGCGCGCGGACCGGGTGGCGCTGGAGGGGCACGAGCTGTCCTTCGCGGAGTTCCTGACCCGGCGTGGACTGGTGCTGCGCAGCGACCTGCTGGGCGGGTGGGCGCGTTGGATCACGCCGGAGTTCGAGGAGCGCCGCTACGACACCTGGTTCTTCGTCGCGGCCGTGCCCGAGGGGCAGCGGACGGCGGAGGTGCCGGGCGAGGCGGACCGGGTGGAGTGGCTGTCGCCCGGTGAGGCGGTGCGGCGGGCCGAGAGCGGCGAGTTCCTGATGCTTCCGCCGACCGTCACCACGCTGCGCGAGCTGGAGCCGTACGGAGCGGCGGCCCAGGCGCTGGAAGCGGCGCGGAAGCGCGAGATCGCCCCGATCATGGCCCGGGCGCAGATCGTGGACGGCCGGGTGTCCGTCAGCTGGTCCGGGCACCCGGAGCTGACGATGGGAGCGGGAACATGAGTGGCATCGCAGGTCAGGCCACTGATCGCGCGTTCTGCGTGCTCGCGCCGAACGCCTCGCCGATGACTCTGGACGGGACCAACACCTGGGTGCTGGCCGAGCCGGGCTCCGAGTTGGCGGTCGTGGTGGACCCGGGCCCGCTGGACGAGGGGCATCTGCGCGCGGTGCTCGACCACGTCGAGCGGAGCGGACGCCGGGTAGCGGCCACCCTGCTGACGCACGGCCATCCGGACCACGCCGAGGGCGCCTCTCGTTTCGCCGAGCTGAGCGGCAGCGGGGTGCGGGCACTCGATCCCGCTCTGCGGCTGGGCGAGGAGGGGCTCCAGCACGGGCAGGTGCTGGAGCTGGGCGGCCTGGAGCTGCGCATTGTGGGCACGCCTGGACACACCTCCGACTCGCTGTGCTTCCAGCTGCCCGCCGACGGGGCCGTGCTGACCGGTGACACGGTGCTGGGTCGCGGCACGACGGTGGTGGCGCACCCGGACGGGCGGCTCGGCGACTACCTGGACTCGCTGCGGCGGCTGCGTTCCCTCGCGGCGGAGCACGGGGTGCGGACGGTGCTGCCGGGACACGGTCCGGTGCTGGCCGACGCGCTGGACACGGTCGAGTTCTACCTGGCCCACCGGGCGTCCAGGCTGGCGCAGGTGGAGACCGCGGTCGAGGCCGGCTGCCGGACGCCCGAGCAGGTGGTCGCCCGGGTGTACGCGGACGTCGACCGGGCGCTGTGGCCTGCGGCGGAGTGGTCGGTGCGGGCGCAGCTGGAGTACCTGCGCGAACACGGGTTGATCTGACAGTAGGACGAGGTCGCACGAACGGGTGAGGGGGTACGGCCGGACGGCCGTACCCCCTCACCGGTTGATCAGGCGAGTCGACTGGTCGACTCGTCGACGCTCTGACCAGGTCGGGTCAGCGCGAGCGGCGTGCCAGCCGCTCGACGTCCAGCAGGATCACGGCGCGAGCCTCCAGACGCAGCCAGCCGCGTCCGGCGAAGTCGGCCAGTGCCTTGTTGACCGTCTCCCGCGAGGCGCCGACGAGCTGCGCCAGTTCCTCCTGGGTGAGGTCGTGGACGACGTGGATGCCCTCGTCGGACTGCACGCCGAAGCGGCGCGACAGGTCGAGCAGCGCCTTGGCGACACGGCCGGGGACGTCCGAGAAGACCAGGTCCGACATGACGTCGTTGGTACGACGCAGGCGGCGGGCGATGGCCCGGAGCAGCGAGATGGCGACCTCGGGGCGGGTCGTCAGCCAGGGCTGCAGGTCGCCGTGGCCCAGCCCGAGCAGCTTGACCTCGGTCAGCGCCGAGGCGGTGGCGGTGCGCGGGCCCGGGTCGAACAGCGACAGCTCGCCGATCATCTCGCTCGGGCCGACCACGGCCAGCATGTTCTCGCGCCCGTCCGCCGATGTCCGGTGCAGCTTCACCTTGCCCTCGACGATGACGTAGAGCCGGTCGCCGGGGTCGCCCTCGTGAAACAGGGACTCGCCGCGCGCGAGCGTGGTCTCCGTCATGGAGGCGCGCAGCTCGGCAGCCTGCTCGTCGTCCAGAGCAGTGAAGAGCGGGGCGCGCCGCAGAACGTCGTCCACTCGGTCCTCCTTGTCGGCCGTGCAGGCTTGAGGTGCGATCCCCATCATGCCCGACCGGGAAACAGTGCGATCAATCACAACAAGTGTGGCTCATCGGAACGGGAGCTTTGCACAGGGGTGCTTGCCGAAGCACTCACAACGGTGCTTTCAGCCATGATCGGGCATCGTGGCTCGAAGAGGTGGGTCTTTCCGGGACTCGTTTCGGGGCCGTCCGCCCCAAGGGGCGGACGGATCAGGATTTGCCGGGGAGCTTGAGCCTGCCGTGGGGTGGGGCCCATCTGGGGACGGGTGAAGGCGACGGGGGCGTCGGCGTCGGTGGTGGCACGGGGGCGGTGGGTGCGGGCGGGCCACCGGCGCAGTACGTCGGCGAGCGGCGGTGGTGGCAGGGGGTCGGAGTGACCACCGGGCTCGGCGAGGGACGGGCGCCGGGAGGGGTCGGCGTCGGTGCCGGAATCGGGGTGGGCGACGGCGTCGGCCGGGGCGTCGGGGTGGGCATCGGCGTGGGCGGCGGCGACGGTGTCGGCGTGGGCGTGGGTGTGGGTGTGGGTGTGGGCGACGGGGTGGGTGTCGGCGTCGGTGTCGGCGTGGGAATCGCTGAGAGCGCCCGCTGGTAGACCGCGCTGGCCTGCGGATTCTCCGGGCAGGACCAGATCCCGTGCGGGCAGTAGTCCGTGATCGTCTGGTACAGGGTGTCGTGGGTCTGGATCCAGCCGAGCATGCGCCGCACGTAGTCGGGATCGTCCCCGAAGCGGAACATCCCCCACTCGGGGTAGGACACCGGCTTGTGGTGCGCCGCGGCGAAGGTGACCTGCTGCTGCAGCCCGTACGGCTGGCTCACGAAGTCGTCGAAGGTTCGGCCGGGATCCAGGTCGTAGCTGTCCATGCCGATCACGTCGGTGACGTCGTCACCCGGGTAGCAGTCCGTCCAGGGGTGGTCGTCTGTTCCCCGGGTCGGGTCGAAGTCGAAGCGGAACGCCTGGCCGGGGACGCTGCGCATGGTCGTCACGATCCGGCGCCAGTAGGTCTTCCAGTCGGCGGGGTCGGGGTTGCAGCGGCTGCTGTAGGTCGTGCCGTTCATCTCCCAGCCGAGGGTGATCACGGTGTCACTCGCGCCGAGTGCGACCAGTCGCCGGGCCAGCTTCAGAAAGTGGGCGTCGAAGGCGCCGGAGGCGGCCTGTACCAGGAGGTCGCGCACGGTGTAGTCGTCCAGGTTGCCCTCGTTGGCCTCCTGCATGGGGACGGCGAGGACCAGCATCCGGTCAGGAGCGGACAGCCGCCAGTGGGCCCACGGGCCGAGCAGGGAGATGCTGCCCTCGATGTCGGACCACTGGTATCCGGGCAGGTAGGTGTGGCCGACCTGGATGTCCGCCTGGTGCAGCCAGGACGAGAAGCGGGCGAGGCGGTCGTAGGACCAGTCCGAACCGAGGAAGGCCCCGAAGGGGACGGCGTGGGGAGGGAGCGCGGTCGGGTCCCCGGGGGCGCTCCGGATCGCGTCGTCGTTCGGCAGCGACGCGGTGGCCCCGTACCCGCCCGGGGCGCGCAGCGTCCCTGGCCGACCTGGCGTCCCTGGCATCCCCGGTAGGGAGAGCAGCCAGGACGTCACCGGGAGGGTGACGGCCAGCATCGCGATCGCGAGGCGGGCAACGGGTGCCAGGCAGCGCTGTGGCATAGGGAGGAGACTATATTGTGACGATTTGTCAGTATCCACGGCGCGCCGCGAGACTCCGGGTGGAACCGGCCGCATTGACGACCCGTCAGTGTCCGTCCGGCGAATCCGCGCCGACTGCGGACAGGCGCGGGCTAGGGTCCAAAGCATGGACGAGAAGGACACGCACATCTCCAGCGGCTGGGACATCGTGGACGAGTCGCACCGGGCGCTGCGCTCGGTGGTCGAGGGCGTTCGGACGGATGACTGGCTCCGTTCCACTCCCTGCGAGCAGTGGAACGTCACCCAGGTGCTGCAGCACGCCGTAGGCGACCAGCTCGCCTATGCCGCGGCGATCACCGGCGAGGGCGGCCCGACCGAGAACCCGTTCGCCCCCAGCGGACACCTGGACCAGGAACCGGCGGACTTTCTGAGCCCGCGACTCGCGCTGTCCGCCGCCGCGTGGGCGACCGTCGGCAAGGACACCGGGACCATGGCGACCCCGCTGCCGCTCGGGCCGTTGCCCAGCTGGGTGGCATCCGGCGCCGCCGCCCTCGACGCCGCCGTTCACGCGTGGGACATCGCCGTGGCCACCGGTCAGCCCTCACCGCTGACCCAGGAGCTGTCCCGGGACCTGCTGAGCGTCGCCGGCGAGATCGTGGAGCCGCTCCGGGCGTTCGCGTTCGCTCCGGCGATCGCACCGGCCGCAGCGGACGACGAGGTGACGGCGCTGCTGAAGTATCTCGGCCGCCGCGCCGACTGGACCGCCTGACCTGCTCCTGGCCACGGCAAGCGGAGGTGCCGAGCGGCGTGCGCTGACCCGAGCCCTATCGCTCCCCAGGTCGTTGGTCGCGCCGGGTCGTCCCGGGGCCGCCCGCCCGGTGGTAGATCGCCTTGGCGGTAACGGTGAGCAGGCAGTAGCCGGCCAGCACGGCGAGGAGGAGCGGGAACCAGGAGCCGGGGAGGCTGCCCAGGCCGAGCGCGGGGGCCAGCGGCGTGCGGGGGAGCAGCAGGGCCGCGCCGACCAGGGCCGTACTGGCGAGCCAGATCGGCCAGGGGGCGGTTCTGGCTCGCGGGGAGGATCCACCGCGGGAGCGGAGCAGGTGCATGGCGAGGGCCTGGGTGATCAGGTTCTCGGTGAACCAGCCCGCGCGGAAGGCCGCCTCGGAGGCGGGGTCGTGCTGGTGCGCGGTGAGGTGGCCGAGGATCGCGAAGGTGGCGAGGTCGGCGATGGCGTTGATCAGGCCGAAGCACAGCACGAAGCCGAGGATGCCGCGGCGGTCGAAGGTGCGCGGAGCCCGTTGCCGGCTCTCGTCGGGACGGTCGAAGGCGAGGGCGAGTTGGGCCAGGTCGGAGCAGAGGTTCTGCACCAGGACCTGGCCGGGCAGCATCGGCAGGAACGGCAGCAGCACGCTCGCGGCGATCATCGACAGGGCGTTGCCGAGGTTGGACGAGACTGTGATGCGCAGGTAGTTGGCGATGTTGGCGAGGGTGCGTCTGCTGGTGGACACCGCCGGGCTGAGTGCGGCCAGGTCCTTTCGGGCCAGGACCGCGTCCGCGCCGGCCCGTACGGTCGGCACGGCCTGCTCGGGGCAGACGCCGATGTCCGCGGCGGCCAGGGCGGGCAGGTCGTTGACGCTGTCGCCGAGGAAGCCGACGGTGTTGCCGGACCGGCGCAGCGCGACGACGATGCGGGCCTTCTGACGTGGTGTCATCCGGGCGAAGAGGGTCGTCCGGGCCGCGAGCACGGCCAGCTCCTCGTCGCCCAGGGCATCGACGGTCGCTCCGACCACGACGGTGCCGGGGTCGAGGCCGACGTCGCGGCAGACGCGGGCGGCGACCTGGGGGTGGTCGCCGGTGACGACCCTGACCTGGACACCCTGGGCGGCGAGCGCGGCGACAGCGGCCCGCGCGTCGGGCAGCGGCTCGTCGCGCACGCCGAGGAAGCCCAGCAGGGTGAGGCCGTCCTCGTCGGAGGCGCCGTACCTGCCCAGCCGGCCCGGACGGTCGGCCCGGGCCACGGCCAGCAGGGCGACGCCCTGTTCCCCGTGCGTGTCGACCAGTCTCCGCAGCCGGGAGCGGCGGGCGTCGTCGAGGGGCTGTTCGGTGCCTCCGTCCCGGACCCGGCTGCAGCGCGCCAGCACGTCCTCGGGGGCGCCCTTGGTCACCAGCGTGTGCGCGCCGGGGTGTCCGGGTCGCCGCAGCACCACCGTGGACCTGCGCCGAGTGGAGGTGAAGGGGAGTGCCGCGACCGCGGTCATGCCCTCGGCGTCCACGGGCAGGCCGAGGTGGCCGGCGGCGTCGAGGACCATCTCGTCGACCGGGTCGCCGGTGAGCAGGTCGGCCTGCTCCAGCGAGAGCAGGCTGTTGACAGCAGCCCAGTGCAGTACGCCGGGGTCAGGGTGACCGCTCGGGTCAAGGTGGCAGGACAGGGTGGGGCGGCCGAGGGTGAGGGTGCCGGTCTTGTCCGTGCACAGCACGTCCATCGCGCCGAGGTTGTGGACCGCGGGCAGGTGCTTCACCATGACCTGCTGCCGGGCCAGGCGTACGGAGCCTCGGGCGAGCGCGGTGCTCACCACCACCGGCAGCATTTCCGGGGTGAGACCCACCGCGACCGCCACGGCGAACGCGGCGGCCTCCAGGCCACGGCCGAGCCACAGCGCGTTGACCGCGAGTCCGGTGACGGCCGCGAGGACGGTCAGCCAGACAAGGGTGCGGGAGATGTCCGCCGTTCCACGTTCGAAGGCGGTGGGCGCTCCCCTTCGTGGCGCCCTGCTGTTGGTCGCTCCGAAGTAGGTGTCGCCGCCGGTGGCCAGGACGACAGCGGTGCCCGTTCCGGACGACACGGTGCTGCCCAGGAAGCACAGCTGGGGGCGGTCGAACAGCGGGGTCTCACCGCTCACGGCGAGGCTCCGGTCCACGGCAGGGTGCTTGTCTGCGGACGCGGACTCCCCGCTGAGCGCGGCCTGGCTTACCCGGAGCCCGTCCGAGCGGAGCAGCCGGACGTCGGCGGGCACCGGATCTCCCGGCGACAGGACGACCACGTCGCCCGGCACCAGTTGGTCGACGGGGACCTCACGGGCCACGGGAGCGGCGTCCGCGTCCGCGCGGCGCAGGACGGTGGCGGTCGCGGCGTCCGGTACGCCGCAAGCGGCCGCCGCACGGTCGGCGCGGTACTCGGCCTGGTAGCGCAGCAGGCAGCTGGCGCCGGCCAGGACCGCGATGACGGCGGCCGTCTCCAGGGAACCGATGGCGGTGGCGGCGACGGCGAGAATGACCAGGACCACGGTGAACGGGTCCCGCAGGGTGGCGAGCAGACGGGTCAGCCTGCGGCTGCGGACGGTGGGAAGAGCGTTGTCCCCGGCGGTGGCGAGACGGTCGTCGGCCTCGGCCTCCACCAGCCCGCTCGGGCTGGAGCGTAGGAGCCTGACGATCTGACGATCGGTCATGGCAGCGTATCCGCTGAGGCGCGCCTCGGCCGGGGGATCGGTCGGCACGCTGATCGGCGTGCGCTCGCCTGTGCGCTCGCTCGTGCGCTCGCCTGTGCGCTCGTCGGCTGTCGGCGGCGCGGGCAGAGGGGCCGGGTCAGGCACCCAGAGCACGCCGCGTCCCGGCATCAGGGTGCAGCGCGGCGAGATGCTCGACCATGAGGCGGACCATCGCCGCCAGGTTCGGGTCCTCCACGACGTAGACCTGGTGCCGCCCCTGGCGGCGCGCACGGACGAGTCCGGCGAGCTTGAGCTTGGCCAGGTGCTGACTCACCGTGGGCAGCGTGCCGCCGACCTGCTCGGCCAGTCCGCCGACATCGCACTCGCCCTGCGACAGGACCCATACGATGTGAAGCCGCATCGTGGACGCGAGCAGCCCGAAGGTGCCCGCGGCCTCCTGGAGGAGGTCGGGGGGCAGGCCGTCGGCGATCCCCCGTGTCCCGGTCATGTGCACCCTTCCGAGGGTCCGTGTTCTCGTGCCTGCGGTCAGCCTCCCGGATCGGGTCGGGCACGCGCAAACACGTCCCGTCGTGCGGGATGCTGTTCGGCGGCCGCCTGGTGGCATTCTCACCCAGTGGGGCCTGCGCACCACCAGTCTTACTTGCTACATTGCGCAACTGTGCAACTGTCTTCGTGCCTGCTGCGTCGTACTGCAGTGAGATTCCACGGTGTTGCGAGGGCTGTCGACGATGCGAGTGTTCGAAGGGCGTGAGGCATGACCGACTCATGGGGTCGGCCGAGCGGGGTCGACCAGGACGGGGCGGGAGCCTTCCCCGGACAGGTGCCGCGGATCGGCTACCAGCGGATCGGCAACCAGGTGGCGCAGACCCGAGGGCCGCTGTTCGCGGACGAGGTCGACGAGGTCGCGGATGGGCACGGCGAATCCACGGAGCAGCCGGCGCAGCGTGTGCCGGAGCGACCCGCGCCTGGGCCGGGCCGCGCGCAGGCCCGTCGCACCGCGTCCAGTGGAGCGGGCGGTGCGGGCGGTGCGGGTCGGTCGACTGCGGTGGGCATGCTGGTACTCATCTGCGTGCCGCTGCTGGGCGCCGTCGTGTCCGGTAGCGGTCTCGGCCTGCTGTTCACCGCCTGCGCGGCGCTGGGCGCGATCGGCGCGGCGGCCGTGGTGGCGCGACGCGCGCAGTGGTGGGTGGTGACGGCGACCCCGGCGGTGGTGCTGCTGGTCGCCCTGGCTGCTCGCTCGCTCGGTGGCCTGGGCGGCTCCTCGTCCAGCGCCGCGTTGGCGACCCACATGCTGGCGTGGACCGCGCATGCCTTCCCGGTCATGGCGATCGCCACCGGGGCGGCGCTGGCGGTCGTGGTGGTACGAGCGGCGCGCGGCGCCCGCGAGAAGGGGCAGGAACGTGGCTGACCGACGGTACGAGCCGGGCCGAGCGGTCCGCCGCAAGGGCGCGCCGCGACCTTCCAAGCTGGTGCTGCTGGGCCGCGCGGTCGCGGTCGCGGCCTCGGCCGGGGTGCTGCTGACGGCCGGCTTCTCCTGGTACACCTACCACTCGCTGACCACCGGGATGACGAGCTCCGACGCGCTGTCGGTCACGCAGAAGAACGCGCCGCCGAAGGCACTGGACAACTCGGTGAACCTGCTGCTGATCGGTCTGGACAGCCGAAAGGACATGAACGGCAACAACCTGCCCAACTGGGTGGTGCAGGACGAGTTGCATGCGGGCGGGTCCAGCGACATCGGCGGCTACAACACCAACACCCTGATCCTGCTGCACATCCCGGCCGGCGGCGGCCAGGTCCAGGCGTTCTCCATCCCCCGTGACGACTACGTGCAGACCCTGAACGGGGACGGGTCCTCACAGGGGATGCACAAGATAAAGGAGGCGTACGGGCTGGCCAAGTCCGTGGCCGAGACCAAGCTGCAGGCCCAGGGCGTCAAGGGCGCGGCGCTGGAGCAGCAGAGCCGCGAGGTGGGCCGGGAGGCCACGTTGGCGACCGTGCAGCAGTTCCTCGGCGTGCGGATCGACCACTTCGCCGAGGTGAACCTGATCGGCTTCTACGACATCGCGCAGGCGGTCCAGCCGATCACGGTCTGCCTCAAGCACGCCACCTCCGACCCGGCGATGGCCGGGCAGGGCTCCGGGGCGAACTTCCACGCGGGGTACAACACCCTCAACGCCGCGCAGGCACTGTCCTTCGTGCGCCAGCGGCACAACCTGACCAACGGCGACCTGGACCGCACGCACCGCCAGCAGGCGTTCATCTCCTCGGTGGAGTACAAGCTCAAGCAGGAGGGCCTGTTCAGCGACCTGGGGAAGATGCAGTCGCTGTTGGATGTCGTCAAGAAGGACGTCGTGCTGGACAACCAGTGGAACATCCTGGACTTCGCCCAGCAGGCCCCCAACCTCACCGGGGGCAAGGTCGTCTTCAACACCCTGCCCATCCAGGGCTTCGCGACCCGCAACCAGGAGTCGGTGAACCTGGTCGACCCGGACCAGGTCAAGCGGATCATGCAGCGGCTGATCGGCCGCGACCCCTCGCCCGCGCCCTCCGCCCCCGCAGCGGCGAGTTCCGCTGCGGCGCCGGTCAAGGCCGCCCCGGCGGTGGTGGACGTGGAGAACGGCTCCGGCGTCACCGGCGCGGCCGCGGCCGAGTCCAAGGCCCTGGTCGCCCTCGGCTACACCGCGGGCCAGGTCGGCTCGCACGCCGCGCGCAGCCACACCACCGTCCTGTACGGAGCGGGCGCGGACACCGCGGCGCAGCAGATCGCCGGCAATCTGGGCGCCGGCAGCGCGACTGCGAGCTCCGCGGTCAAGGCCGGGCACGTCGAGGTCATCCTCGGCGCCGGATTCACGCCGCCAGCAGTCTCGGGCTCGGGCGCGCAGTCCGGGTCCGGCAGCGGCGCTGTCCCCTCGGACACATCGAGCATCCCGTTCCAGGGCGCGGCGGTCCAGGCAGGCGGCATCCCCTGCGTCAACTGACCTGCCTCAACTGACCTGCCTCAACTGACCGGCGCAACTGACCCGGCTCAACTGACCCGCGCGGGGCCGATGGCGGCGGCCAGTACCGAGCTGTTGGGCAGCAGCATCGTTCCTTCGGAGGTGTGCAGCTCGACGAAGATCAGCGTCATGTCCGTGACCTCGCCCTGGAGCCGTCCACCGAGGGCGCCGGACTGGACGCTGATCTCCTCGCCGACCGTGAACGGACGGGCGACCAGCAGGACCAGTCCGGCGAAGATGTTGCCGAGCACGGGTTGAGCGGCGATGCCCAGGAACACACCGGTCAGCGCCCCGCCGAGGATCAGCCTGCTCCAGGGCACGTGCAGCAGGCTGAGCGTGCCGAGGATCACCAGTGCGTAGCCGGTCAGCAGGCAGATGACTCGCAGGGCTGCCATTCGGGCGTCGCCGAAGCCGTGGGGGAGCAGTTTGAGCAGGTCGTGGGTGGCGCCGCGCACGGCGATCAGTGCGAAGACCAGGAAGACGCACGCACCCGCCGCCGCGATCAACCGGTCGGTGAGGTGCGAGCGGGCAGCTGGGTCGCCGAGCAGACCGCCGTACTTGGTGGAGAGGACCAGGCCGGCGATCGCCAGCACGGTGGTGACGATCGCGCGGCGAGTGCGGATGGCGCCGTGCCAGCGGGCAGTAGGAGGCGTGGCTTCGGCGCCGTCGCCGGCCGCGTTGCCGGCGCTGCTTGCGTCCCCGCTTCCGTCCCCGGTTCCAGCCGCGTTGCCGGGGCTGCTTCCGGGGTCGCCTCCGGCCTCGCTTCCGGGGTCGCCGGCTGGTCCGGCGACGCGTTCCTCGTCCATGGGCTCATCGTGACAGGCGGTCGCAGGCGGCGCCGTACCGGCCCGGTCAGGATCTGCGGCGGCGCCGTCCCCGGGCCTTGCTCCAGAACCACCCGGCCGGGGGCTTGTCGCTGCGCCAGGGTTCGGGCTCCGGGGCCTCCCGCCGCCACCGGGCGCTGAGCATCCGCGCCCGGCCGGAGGGCTCGTGGACCGGGGCAGCACGGGTGAACGCCTCGTCGAGGACCACGTCGTCCCAGTCGTCACCTCGGGGCGCGGGTTCGGTCGTCATACGCAAAATCCTGGCGGTCGGTCGTCGGGGACGGGCACCCGAAGTGCCCTCGACTCCTTTGATACCCGCCGGTCCGTATGCGGGCCGTGAGGAAGATCGACATCAGTGGACGAGCGGTGTCACCAGGGCTCGCGTGCGGCCGGTCACGGTCGGCGAACGAGGCCGCTCGCGGCCCCGTCGTCTACTTCATCGGTCCGAGCGACGTCGCCCTCCCGTGGACCTGCCGGTCGTCTCCGCGAGCCGCACCGGCGATCGGAGCGCTGTCGTCGTCCGCACAGACGACCCCCGCACGACCCGTCCTGGACCTTTCGATCACCAGCTTGGAGGACCGGGTCCTCGTCTACCCCGGTCAGGGCCGATCGACATCGTCGGAGGTGGCGAAATGGCCGGGCTGACCTGGCGTCAGTTCCGGGTGCAGGCCGTGACCGCGCTCGGGATCCTCGCCGACAGCTGTCACCGGATCAGGAACGGCGCTGGGCCCAGGCCGCGATCCGGTCGGCGACCCGCCCGGCATTCGACGCCCGGCGGCCGACCCGCGAACCGCGGGGGACCCCCCGCAGCACCAGTGCCTCGGAGGGCCGGACGCTCACTTCGCCGAGTGCGCCACGGGCCACCGCGGACAGCAGGGCACTCGCGCGCACGAGTTCGGCCAGCCGCCGACGTTCGACCTCGTCCTGCTGTGCGGCCAGGACGGCCGCGTACAGCCTGTTGACCTCGGCCACCCGGGCCCGTAACCGCAGCGCCGTCTCCCGCCCCACGTGCTCCCCCTCCACAGGTACGCGTCAGTCTCCAACGTTCTTATACTTGCGCAATCTGGCAAGTGTTGGCTAGTGATCTAGGGCCGCACCCTCCTAGTGCGAAGGCTGGGCGAGCGGGATGCCGAGTCCGGCCAGAACCCGGGCACCCGGCAACTCGGCGAGCAGCCGTCCAGGGAGCCAGAGTTTGGAACCCCGGATGCCGGAACCCACCACGACCCGCGGGTTGGCGGCGACTTCGGAGTCCACCAGGATCGGCCAGTCCGCCGGGAGTCCGATCGGGGTGATCCCGCCGTATTCCATGCCGGTGGCCGCCAGTACGGCGTCCACGGGCGCGAACGACGCCTTGCGGGCGTCGAGGTGCTTCCGCACCAGGCCGTTGACGTCTGCTCTGGTCGTCGCGGTGACCATGCAGGCCGCGTAGGTGGTCGTACCACCCCGCTTCGCCGCGATGATCACGCAGTTCGCGGAGTCTTCCAGAGCCACCTCGTACCGGTCGCAGAACGCGGCGGTGTCGGCGAGGTCGGGATCGATCTCCGCGACGTCCACCTGGGCGGCGGACTGCTCGGTCCAACCGTGCAGGGCGGCGGCCACCGGGGCGGCCAGCAGGTCCGGTCGTGACAGGACAGGGCGCACAGTGAGAGTCGTGGTCATGGAAGCCATCGAAGCAGAGCGGGCTCGCAGCGCCGAGGGCGGGCGGATTCTGCCGTCCGCTGTCGGTGGTGGCCCGTAGGCTGACCCCATGGCGAAGAGTGGCGTGGTCGAGGCCGCAGGGCGACCGGTGTTCAAGAAGGCGAAGGTCCCGACGACGCACACCGGGCTGGTGCGGCAGGCGCGGAAGATCAACCGCGCGCTGGCCGAGGTGTACCCGTACGCGCATCCGGAGCTGGACTTCACCAACCCGTTCGAGCTGCTGGTGGCGACGGTGCTGTCGGCGCAGACGACGGACCTGCGGGTGAACCAGACCACGCCGGCCCTGTTCGCGAAGTACCCGACGCCGGCCGCGATGGCGGCGGCCAACCCCGAGGAGCTGGAGGAGATCATCCGGCCGACCGGGTTCTTCCGGGCCAAGGCCAAGTCGCTGCTCGGCCTCTCCGCCGCGCTGCGAGACCGGTTCGACGGTGAGGTGCCCGGTCGTCTCGAGGACCTGGTCACGCTGCCCGGGGTCGGGCGGAAGACGGCGAACGTCGTCCTGGGCAACGCGTTCGGCGTGCCCGGGATCACGGTCGACACCCACTTCGGACGGCTGGCCCGGCGCTTCGGCTGGACCGAGTCCGACGATCCGGTGAAGGTCGAGCAGGAGGTCGGCGAGCTCATCCCGAAGAGCGAGTGGACGATGCTGTCGCACCGGGTCGTCTTCCACGGCCGCCGGATCTGCCACTCCCGCCGCCCCGCCTGCGGGGCCTGCCCGATCGCCGAGCTGTGCCCCTCCTACGGTGAGGGCGAGATCGACCCGGTGAAGGCGGAGAAGCTGCTCAAGTACGAGAAGGGCGGCCAGCCCGGCCAGCGCCTGCAGCCCCCGGCCGACTATCCGGGCGCGGCGGCGGAACCACTGAACGGGAAGGGCTGAGGATGGCGGCAGCGGAGCGCGGTAAGCAGGAGTCGACCGGCGACGCGGGCACCGACACGGGCACGGGCACGGGTATCGGCTCCGGCTCCGGCGGGGAGCAGGACGGGGCTGTACCTGCGCAGACGGACTCCGCACGGATCGCTCGCGACGGCCTGCCCGACTGGCTGCTGCCGATCCGGGACGCCGCCGAGCGGCTGGAACCGCAGCAGCTCAGCCGGTTTCTGCCGCCCGCCGAGGGCGGTCGCCGCTCCGCGGTGCTCGTCCTGTTCGGCGAGACCCGCGCCGACCAGGTCGGAAACGGAGTTCCCGACCTGCTGCTGATCGAACGTGCCCGCTCGCTACGCTCCCATGCAGGACAGCCGTCCTTCCCCGGCGGTGCGCTGGACGAGGAGGACGGCGATCCACTCGGCCCCGGCCCGGTGAACGCGGCGCTGCGTGAGGCATGGGAGGAAACCGGCCTCGACCCCGCCGGGGTGCAGGTCTTCGGCGTGCTGCCCGACCTCTACATTCCCGTCAGTAACTTCGTGGTAACGCCGGTGCTGGGCTGGTGGCGGTCGCCGAGCCCGGTCGCTCCGGTCGACCAGGCGGAGGTCGCGGCGGTGTTCCGGGTGCCGCTCGCCGAGCTTGCCGACCCGGAGCGGCGGGCCCGGCTGCGGCACCCCAGCGGCTTCCGCGGCCCCGCGTTCCTGGTCGAAGGCCGTCTGGTCTGGGGTTTCACCGCCGGGCTGATCGACCGGATCCTGCACCACGGCGGCCTGGAGCAGCCCTGGGACACCAGCCGCGAGATCGAGCTCTCCGAGGACGCTGTGTTCCTCGCCACCGCCGACCGCGACCGGGCCAGGCGGCGCGACGCGACCGCGTAGCCGCGAGCGGGGAACCAAAGAGGATCGTTTGGACGTGAGAAGGAGACAAGCTCCTACGTAGGGGGCACGTGCTCGCAGCTCCCACATGGGAAGGTGGACCGTTGCTCCTCCACCCGCTCAGGAAGCTGCCTTGAACGTCCTCGACTTCCTTCTGCTTGTCGCCGCCATCGGATTCGCCATCTCCGGCTACCGGCAGGGCTTCGTGGTCGGCGTGCTCTCGCTGGTCGGCTTCCTCGGCGGCGGCCTGATCGCCGTCCAGTTGCTGCCGCTGCTGCTGACGCACTTCCCGGCGGGCACGGTGTCCTCCGTTGTCGCGGTGGTCGTCGTGATCGTCTTCGCCTCGGTCGGGCAGGCGTTCACCACCCACTGGGGCTGGAAACTGCGCGGTCCGATCGACCGCAGCCGGGCCCGGCTGGCGGACGCGGCAGGGGGCTCGGTCGTCAACGTGGTGGCGATGCTGCTGGTCGCCTGGCTGATCGGCTCGGCCCTCGCCGGGACCTCGCTGCCGACCGTCGCCCACGAGGTACGCACCTCCAAGGTGCTCGGCACGGTCCAGAAGGCGCTGCCGGCCAGCGCCCCCCAGTGGTTCTCCGACTTCACCTCGGTGCTGGCCCGCAACGGCTTCCCGCAGGTCTTCAACCCGTTCCAGAACGAGCCGATCACCGATGTCCCGCCGCCCGATCCCGCGCTGGCGAGCAGCGCCGCCGTGGTCCAGGCACACCGCAGCATCGTCAAGGTGGTGGGTACGGCGGCCAGCTGCGGCAAGGTCATCGAGGGCAGCGGGTTCGTCTTCGCGCCGCAGCGGGTGATGACCAACGCCCACGTCGTCGGCGGGGTCTCCGCGCCCACCGTGCAGCTCGGCGGCCGGATCTACGAGGCGAAGGTGGTGCTGTACGACTGGAAGCGCGACCTGGCCGTACTGGACGTGCCCGAGCTGCACGCGACCCCGCTGGGCTTCGCGGGCGAGGCGCACACCAGCGCGGACGCGATCGTCGCGGGTTTCCCGGAGAACGGCCCCTTCAACGTCCAGGCGGCCCGCGTCCGCGGTCGGCTTCAGGCCAGCGGCCCCGACATCTACCACCGGGGCACGGTCAGCCGGGACATCTACTCGCTCCGCTCGACGGTGCGCCAGGGCAACTCCGGCGGGCCGCTGCTCACTCCCAACGGGCAGGTGTACGGGGTGGTCTTCGCCAAGTCCCTGGACGACGCGCAGACGGGGTACGCGCTGACCGTGGACGAGATCCGCGCCGACGCGGACCAGGGAGCCTCGGCGACGCAGCGGGTGGACAGCGAGGCCTGCGCGCTCTGACCGCGCCGCGCTCGGATCATGCTTCGCTCGGATCGTGCCGCGCTCGGATCATGCTTCGCTCGGATCGTGCCGCGCTCGGATCATGCTTCGCTCGGATCGTGCCGCGCTCCGACGGTGCCGGGTCGCGGCTGTACCGGTGGCCGGACAGTGGTGATCGCCCGTCAGGGTGGGGTTGTCGGTCGTTGCTGGTAGCGTCTGGGGCGCTTCAGCCGAACGGATCAAGGTGCCGTCGGAACGAGGGGGAGGACGACACACCATGATGGGTCACTCGCACGCGGTGAGCGGGGCGCTGCTCTTCGCCGCCACCGCGCCGTACCTGCCACCACTGGTGATGCACCATCACCTCAGCCCGGCGGAGATCCTGATGGGGACGGTGCTGTGCGCCGGCGCGGCCCTGCTGCCCGACCTGGACCACCACGACGGGACGATCGCCAACTTCCTCGGCCCGGTGTCGAAGCTGCTGTGCCGCTTCGTCGCCTGGATCTCCGGCGGCCATCGCCATGCCACGCACTCGCTGTTCTTCGTGGCGTTCATGACGGCGGGGACCTGGGCCGGCGTCAGCTACCTCGGGCGCCCCTTCACCCTGGGCATGACGTTCTTCCTGCTGGCCCTCGCCGTACGGGCGTTGAACCTCTGCCCGCCCGGGCACGGCTTCTCCGCCTGGGGCACCATCGTGGCGATGTCGCTGATCGGCACGGGCGTCATCGCCAAGTTCATCCCCTCGGCGCCGGGCTGGCTGCCCTACGCCGTGGGTCTTGGCTGCGTGGCGCACCTGCTCGGCGACTCCATCACCAAGCAGGGTGCGCCGTGGCTGTGGCCGATCAGGAACCGCTATGAGATCGTCGTGATCAAGAGCAGCGGCAACAGGCTGGAGACGGAGATACTCGTTCCCCTGATGGGACTGGGGACCGTCGCCCTGCTCTGGTTCACCGCGCTCTCGCCGCACGCGCTCTGACAGCGCCCCTGCGCTTATTTGCCGCGCTTCTCAGCGCTGCCGCAGCCGGGAGGTGACCCAGCGCGCGCGGCGCGTGATGATGCGGGGTATGCCAACGTGTCCTGCTTCGAGGAGCACCACAAATCTGGCGGATCCTTCGGGGGCGGCTCCGGGGGAGCTGCCGAGCGAGCTCATGGCCGCTGTCTGCTGAGGCGAGCGGCGACGGGAACGGGGCGCGAGGGCGCGGTCGTGCATCCAGCTCATAGCTAGAGCAGTGCCCGCACGGGAGGCGCGGTAATCCCGTGCGGGCAGCCCAATTGGCTAACTGTGCTCCTCTTTAACGTCTTTGCCCGCTCAACGCAGGCACACATGACCGGATCCGCTGCCGAACGGCCGTTCTGAGGGTGGTTGGCAGATATGCGGCGGCCAGGCGTGCGTCCGGCGCCCAGGCGTGCGTCCGGCGGCCCGGCGCCCAGGCGGGCCCGGCGTACGTCGCGCGGGCGTGCGCCCGGCGCCGGGGCGTCAGCGGTCGGGCTCCGGGTCGCGCAGCCAGTTGATCAGCTCTCGGGAGAACCCGTCCGGGTCCTCCTCCTGCGGGTAGTGTCCGATCCCATCCAGCAGCCGCCAGCGGTACGGCGCCTCCACGTACTCGCCCGAACCCGCCGCGGTGCGGGTCAGCAGCACCGGGTCCGCAGCGCCGTGCAGGTGCAGCGTGGGCACCTTCACGGTTCGGCGCATCCGGCGCGCGAACTGCAGGCCGTCGGGACGGCCCATGGAGCGCATCAGCCAGCGGTACGGCTCGATGGAGCTGTGCCTGGTGTTGGACAGCTGCATGGCCTGACGGTAGACCAGCAGGGTCTTCTCGTCGGGGTGGTGGCCCGGAGCGGTCCATTCGGTCAGATAGTCGCCGACCACTCGCGCGTCGTCGGCGACGAGTTGCCGTTCCGGCACCCACGGCCGCTGCAACCCCAGCAGGTGGTCGGCGGCGGCGATCTGGCGGCGGTCGCTCATCAGCGCGCGCCGCAGCCTGCGGGGGTGCGCGCTGGAGACCACGGCGAGGCGGCGTACCAGCGCGGGGCGCATCACCGCCGCCGTCCAGGCCAGGAAACCGCCCCAGTCGTGGCCGACCAGTGCCGCGTCGGAGGCGCCCAGGGAGCGGATGATCCCGGTGAGGTCCAGGGCCATGTTGGAGGGGTCGTAGCCGCGCGGGGTGCGGTCGCTGCCGCCGACGCCGCGCAGGTCCACGGCGACGGCGCGGAAACCGCCCTCGGCGAGTGCGGTGAGCTGGTCCCGCCAGGTCCACCAGAACTGCGGCCAGCCGTGCACCAGCAGGACCAGAGGTCCCTCGCCGTGTTCGGCGATGTGGAAGCGCCCGCCGTTGGCGGACACGTCGCGGTGGGTCCACGGTCCGTCGATCCGCGGATCGAAGGTTTCGGCGGAGCTCTGGGATCCACCGGGGGTGTAGTCAGACGACATGTGGAGAGCGTGTCACATTCACGGCAAGGTCGTTTTCAGAGGCTCTCGGGCATCGGGCCGCGTGACTACCTGGTGAGTGCCTTGGTGGCGTCCGCCGGGTGCGGTTTTGCGCCCTTCAGCATGTCCATGGTGGCCTTGGAGGAGGCGATGGTGCGCTCCGGCGCGGAGACCTTCTTGAAGAAGCGGGACGCCAGGAGTCCGGCCAGCGCTGCGATCAACACGAACGCTCCGCCGGTGATCAGGAAGCACCAGACCAGGCCGAGGCCGGTCGAGTGGATGCCGTAGGCGGCCGCGAAGCTGAACATGGGGATCGAGGCCAGGGCGATCACCGCGGCGATGGCGCCGGCGATGCCACCGAACGCCCCCCGCTTGACGTCCTTCATGATCTCGGCCCTGGCGAGCGCGATCTCGTCGTGCACCAGCGCGGACAGGTCGGCGGTGGCGGAGGCGAACAGCTGGCCCACCGTGCGTTCGGCTCCAGCGGCCTCGGACCTGTCAGCAGCTGACATCGGGCGTCTCCTCCGGTCGTCCTGTCACGGCGTCTTGTCGTGTCGTCATGTCACTGTCTCAGATCATGCCTCCTGTCTGCGGCAGCGCACCACCCGGCCTGCGCTCTACGCGGCAACGGCCTGCTCTGCGTCCTCCTCCTCGCACAGCAGCCGGTAGCTGCGGTTGCGCAGCCGCAGCAGCACGGTGGCGATCACGGCGCAGATCAGCGAGCCGACCAGGACGGCCGCCTTGTTGTGCGCGGCGAGGGCCGGGTCGTGCGCGAAGGCCAGCTCGGAGATCAGCAGGGAGACGGTGAAGCCGATGCCGGCGAGCACCGAGACCGCGAAGAGGTCGCGCCATTCGAGGTCAGGGTTGAGCTCCGCTCTGGTGAAGCGAGCGGCGAGCCAGGCTCCGCCGAAGATGCCGACGGTCTTGCCGACCAGCAGGCCCAGCACCACGCCCAGCGGCGAGGCCTGGGTGAACACCGCCGCTACGGCGCCGGGGTTGACCGACACCCCAGCTGCGAACAGGGCGAATACCGGGACGCAGAACCCGGCGGAGAACGGCCGCACCAGGTGTTCGATGTGCTCCGCCGGGGAGTGCTCCTCGCCCGGATCCCGGGTACAGCGCAGCATCAGGCCCATGGCGACGCCCGCCACCGTCGGGTGGATGCCGCTCTCGTGCATGAGCGCCCAGATCACGAACGCCAGCGGGACATAGAGGTACCAGCCGTGCACCCGCATCCGGTGCAGCACGTAGAAGAGGACCAGGCCGAGTACGGCCAGTCCCAGCGCCCAGAGCTTGATGCCGTGGCTGTAGAAGATCGCGATGATCAGGATCGCGATCAGGTCGTCGACGACCGCCAGGGTCAGCAGGAAGGCCCGCAGCGCGGAGGGCAGGTGCGTGGCGACGATGGCGAGGATGCCCAGGGCGAAGGCGATGTCGGTGGCGGTCGGGATGGCCCAGCCCGAAGGGTGCCCGCCCGGGCCGCTGTTGACGACCGTGTACACGATCGCGGGCAGGACCACGCCGCAGACGGCGGCGACCACGGGCAGCACGGCGGCCTTGGGATCACGCAGCTCGCCCGCCACGAGCTCGCGCTTGAGCTCGATCCCGGCGACGAAGAAGAAGACCGCGAGCAGGCCGTCGTTGGCCCAGGTCTCGAGCGTGAGGTCCAGGTGCAGCGGTCCGTGCGGACCGACGGTGTGGTTGAGGACGCTCTGGTAGGCAGCAGGCCAGGAGTTGGCCCAGATGAGTGCGATCACGGCGGCGACGAGCAGCAGGATGCCGCCGACCGTTTCGGCGCGCAGAGCGTCGGCGAGGAAGGCGCGCTCAGGGAGGGGCAGCCGCCCGAGGAACTGGCGTCGGGGCGTGGGGCCGTCACTCACGCGCGGGCTCCTCCGGGGGCAGATGGATCGTATGTAACTTTTGTCCGATGTTATCGGTGCCTCGAACCGGAGGGCATGGTGAGTACGCCGAAGGCGGCCCCCGCTGGACGCGGGAGCCGCCTTCGGCGTTGAGCGGGAGGCTGTCGACCGAGCTTGTCGACCGAGCCGTCGACCGAGCTGTCGACCGAGAGGCCTCAGTCCTCGCTGGCGGCGCTCGGCAGCCTGGTCTGGATCAGGTCCATGACCGTCGAGTCGGCCAGCGTGGTGACGTCGCCCACCGCGCGGTTCTCAGCGACGTCGCGGAGCAGGCGGCGCATGATCTTGCCGGAGCGGGTCTTCGGCAGCTCGCTGACCGTCAGGATCCGCTTGGGCTTGGCGATCGGGCCGAGCACCTTGGAGACGTGGTCCCGCAGCTCGCCGACCAGGCTGTCGCTGTCGTGCGCCGTGCCGCGCAGGATCACGAAGGCGACGATGGCCTGCCCGGTGGTGGCGTCGGTCGCGCCCACCACGGCCGCCTCGGCGACCTTGGGGTGCGACACCAGGGCCGACTCGACCTCGGTGGTCGAGATGTTGTGGCCAGACACCAGCATCACGTCGTCGACCCGGCCGAGCAGCCACAGGTCGCCGTCGTCGTCCTTCTTCGCCCCGTCGCCGGCGAAGTACTTGCCCTCGAAACGGGACCAGTAGGTGTCGAGGTAGCGCTGGTCGTCCCCCCAGATGGTCCGCAGCATCGACGGCCACGGCTCGGTCAGGACGAGGTAGCCGCCGCCGCCGTTGGGCACCTCGTGTGCCTCGTCGTCCACCACGGTGGCGGAGATACCAGGCAGCGGGGTCTGCGCCGAGCCCGGCTTGGTGTGGGTGACGCCGGGCAGCGGGCTGATCATCATGGCGCCGGTCTCGGTCTGCCACCAGGTGTCGACGATCGGCGTCCGGCCGGAGCCGATGTGCTCGCGGTACCAGATCCACGCCTCGGGGTTGATCGGCTCGCCGACGCTGCCCAGGATCCGCAGCGACGACAGGTCGAACTTGGCGGGGATGTCGTCGCCCCACTTCATGAAGGTGCGGATGGCGGTGGGCGCGGTGTAGAGGATGGTGACGCCGTACTTCTGGATGATCTCCCAGAAGCGGCCCTGGTGCGGGGTGTCCGGGGTGCCCTCGTACATGACCACGGTGGCGCCGTTGGCCAGCGGCCCGTAGACGATGTAGGAGTGGCCGGTGACCCAGCCGATGTCGGCGGTGCACCAGTAGACGTCGGTCTCCGGCTTGAGGTCGAAGACCGCGTGGTGGGTGTAGGCGGCCTGGGTGAGGTAGCCGCCGGTGGTGTGCAGGATGCCCTTGGGCTTACCGGTCGTCCCGCTGGTGTAGAGGATGAACAGCGGGTGCTCGGCGTTGTGCGGCTCCGGGGTGTGCTCGGTGGACTGACGGGAAAGGATCTCGTCCCACCACACGTCGCGGCCCTCGGTCCAGGCCGTGTCCTGGCCCGTGCGGCGCACCACGAGGACGTGCTCGACCTGGGGGCAGCTGAGCACGGCCTCGTCGATGGCGGGCTTGAGCGCGGCGGGCTTGCCCCGACGGTAGCCGCCGTCCGCGGTGATGATCAGCTTGGCGTCGGCGTCCTGCACGCGGGAGGCGACGGCCTCGGCGGAGAAGCCGCCGAAGACCACCGAGTGGGCGGCGCCGATGCGGGCGCAGGCGAGCATCGCCACGGCCGCCTCCGGGATCATCGGCATGTAGATGGCGACCCGGTCGCCCTTGACCACGCCCAGCTCGGTCAGGGCGTTGGCGGCCTTGGAGACCTCGTCCTTGAGCTCGGCGTAGGTGATGGCGCGGCTGTCGCCCGGCTCGCCCTCGAACTGGATCGCGACCCGGTCGCCGTTGCCGGCCTCGACGTGGCGATCGACGCAGTTGTAGGCGACGTTCAGCTCGCCGTCGGCGAACCACTTGGCGAACGGCGGGTTGGACCAATCGAGGGTCTCGGTGGGCTCCTTGGCCCAGCTCAGTCGGCGGGCCTGGGTCGCCCAGAACGCGAGCCGGTCGGTCTTGGCTTCGGTGTAGGCGGCTGCGGTGACATTGGCGGCGGCGGCGAGCTCAGCAGGCGGGGCGAATCGACGCTCTTCCTTGAGCAGGTTGGCCAGGCTCTCATTGCTGCTCACTGCGCACTCCTCGGAGTTTTGACCTAGTGGTTCTGAGGGGGGCGCGAGCGTCCCGTTCTGCCCCGCCGACCCAGAGATGTCGTGGACCTAGCTCACCAGTATGCGAGCGCGCTGACAAGAGCACTCGGCAAATTGGTGTAGACCTTTGTCCGTTTTCCCTTTCGGCGAACATTCTCCCGGTGCAGGCCAGGTCAGTGCACGTCAGGCCACGGACTCCAGGCGCGGCCGAACGGGGCTGAAGGTACGTCCGTTGCGGGCGAGCAGGTACGCCTGTGCTGTGGCGAAGTCGAAGTAGAGTCCGGCGAGTCGCAGGGTTCCGGCCGCGAGGGCGCGGCGTACGGAGGGGTGCGAGCGCAGGTTGTCGAGCTGCTGCACGACGTTCGTCAGACACAGCCGCTCCAGCGGGTCGGCCGACGGCGCCGCGCCGCGGACCCGTGCGGGGGAATGGCGCACGCGTTGCAGCGAGTCCTGGCCGTGCCGCAGCCAGCGGGTGAGCGGCGTGCGGGCCAGGCCGTCGCGGCGGTGCGCGCCGCGAAGCAGCGACTGCATCGCGCCGCAGCCCGAGTGTCCGCACACAGTGATCGTGCGGACCTGCAGGATCTCCACCGCGTACTCGATGGCGGCGGCGACCGAATCGTCCGGCGGCGGGACGAGATTGCCGATGTTGCGGACGGTGAACAGGTCGCCGGGGCCGCTGCTGGTGATCACATTGGGGACCAGCCGCGAGTCGGCGCAGGTGATGAACAGTTGGGAGGGGGACTGCCCTTCGCGGGCGAGGCGGGCCAGTTCGGGCTGCAGTCCGGGGGCGGTGTGCTGCTGGAACTCCCGGACCCCGCCGAGGAGCGTGTGTGCTTTGTAGGACATGCCGGTGCTCTGCATGGGTCGCGTCTCCTGGGAAGGCGGCGGACATGAGCGCGGCGGGGGTGTGCCACGGGTAACCAAGGATCGGTAAATGAAGAGTAATGAATCCTTTACCTTTTTGGAGGCCGTGGCCTCTGAAGTTCACCCGGGTGGGCGGTCTGACGTCGGGTGCGGGGCTGGACGTCGCGGGGCGGACGGCCGGACGTCGGTGCGCCGGCCGGACGTCGGTGTGCCGGCGTCAGAGGGCGAGGGCGGTGTCCCGTGCCTCCGCCGGAGCAAGGTCGTCCTCGCGAAGGACGAAGTCCGGGTCGATCTGGCCGGCGAGGTCGGTCCCGGTCTTGGCGTTGCCCCAGCTCTCGGCGTTGCGCAGATGGAAGCGCACCATCTGCTGGGTGTAGCGGACCCAGTTCCGTTGCAGGTAGGAGGCGTCCACGGCCTCGTGCATGGTCTGCAGCACGCCGTGGTTCTTCGGCTCCAGCTCGCGGAGCCGGGGGGCCCGCCCCTGCTCGGAGCGCCGCACCCACTCCGACTGGCCGAAGACGGCGAGCAGGTCGTCACCCACGGCTTCCCGGAGGTAGGCCACGTCGTCCTCGTGCTGCACCTTGTTGCCGATGACCCGGAGGTTCACGTCGAAGTCGGCGGCGTAGTCCCGGTACTGGCGGTACACCGAGACGCCCTTGCGGGTGGGCTCGGCGACCAGGAAGGTCATGTCGAAGCGGGTGAACAAGCCGGAGGCGAAGGAGTCCGAACCCGCCGTCATGTCCACCACCAGGTACTCGCCCGGGCCATCCGTCAGATGGTTCAGGCACAGCTCGACCGCGCCGACCTTGGAGTGGTAGCAGGCCACGCCGAGGTCCTCCTCGGTGAACGCCCCGGTGGCCATCAGCCGCAGGACCGCCCCGTCGACGGTGAACTCGCGGGCGCACAGCGCGAACACCGGGTTGTCCTCGGTGATCCTGAGCAGGCGTGAGCCGCTACCGGGCGGAGTCGTCTTGATCATTGACGCCGCGTCAGCGATCCGCGGATTTCCGCCGCGCAGGTACTCCTTGATCTGCGGTAGGTGTGCACCCATGGACGGCAGTGCCGCCGCCTGCTCGTCCGACAGGCCGACCGCGGTGCCAAGGTGCTGGTTGATGTCGGCGTCCACCGCGATCACCGGCGCCCCGGCGGTGGCGAGGTGGCGGGCGAAGAGGGAGGAGAGAGTGGTCTTGCCGCTGCCGCCCTTGCCGACGAAGGCGATCTTCATAGGGAACTCCGGGTGGTTCGGGGCCGCAGTGGCTTGAGGAGTGACGTGTCGGGGAACGCTTATTGGGAATAGTTATCGTCTCCGATAGTGGACATGGTAGCGACTGGCGGGGCACGAGTGATCGGCTTTGGTGGAGTGTTGACTCTTTCGGGTGAGAGCGCCGCGGAGCCCGAGCCGACGGCCCCGCGCTGGGTGCCGACGGCCCCGCGCTGAGTGCTGTCTGTCGGCTGCTTCGCCCAGCCGTCTCGGCGCGCCGCACTTCGAGCGACCCGAGCGGCGGGTCCCGGGGCCCGTTACGTACGCTCGGTGCCGTGAGCACTCCATCGACGGCGCCGCCGTCCGACGATCCCCTGGCCGCCCTCGCGCAGCTGCCGGGCGTGACCGAGGCCGTCGCCGACACCCGCCGCGCCGTCGACCGCCTGTACGGGCATCGGGTCATGCGTCGCCGCGCCGCCGAGGTCACCTCCGAGTCCGCCCTGCGCGGCGCGCGCGCTTCGGCGGCGCTCGACGGTGCGGACTGGCCGCTGGAAGAGGTCCGCCGGCGCAGCGACTTCGGATCCGATCCGGAGGCCCGTACGGTCGGCGGCGCGCTGCGCGTCAATGCCGAGGCGGGCCAGCTCCTCGGCACGTGGCGGCACTCGCCGCTGCAGGTACTCGCTCGACTGCACCTGCTGGCCTCGGGTGACTCGGCTGATTCGGGTGACTCGGGTGATTCGGGCGACTCCGGCGAGGCGGGTGGGACGGGTGAGGCGCGTGTGTTCGCGGGTCGGCCACGCCAGGCCGGCGAGCCCGTCCCGGAGCGCTTCGGCAAGCCGCTGCCGGTCGCCGAGGAGGTCGGCGGCGCGGAGGCCGCGGCCACCCCGTCGTTCGAACTGCCGCCTCCGCCGGGCTCCGAGGAGGTCGCCGCCCGGCTCGACGGGCTTGCCCGGCTGCTGGTCTCGCGCGGCGGCAAGAAGCATCCCAACGCGCTGACCGCCCCGGCCCTCGTCGTGGCTGCCGTCGTGCACGGTGAACTGATGACCCTGCAGCCGTTCGGTGCTCACAACGGACTGGTCGCCCGGGCCGCCCAGCGCATCGTCCTGATCGCCGAGGGGCTGGACCCGCAGGCGATCTGCCCGATCGAGGTCGGCTTGGTGGAACTGGGCACGGATGCCTATCGCAACGCGCTCGGCGGCTACGCCTCGGGCACGGCGGAGGGCATGGCCGTATGGATCGCGCACTGCGGTGCGGCGCTGCGACTGGGAGTCCGGGAGAGCACGGCGGTGTGCGAGGCGATGCAGCGCGGAATGGTCTGACCGTGGGCAATTGAGTGGTGCACAGACAAATTGAGCGTGCGCCCGAGCCGGTGGGCCTCAGTGGTGCGCATGCCTGAGTCGTGCGCCCAAGGGTCATGAGTCCCGCGCACAAGGGTGCGGCGGCACCAGTCGGTGCCGCCGCTGGCACAGGTTCCAAGTGACCATGCGTGCGCCATTCTTTGCCCATCCGGCTGGAACTCATGTCCGTTGGCCGGCTGCGGCGGCCCGATCGCGGGTCGGCTGCACGTGGGTGCTCGGTCGCTGTGCTCGGTCCGTGGGGCCTGACACTCTGATGGTCCCTGACTGCGGTTCCATCTGGTCTCGCGGGCCGTCTACCTCCTTTGTACTGCGGTTGTCGCAGAAGCGGAACCCGGGAACGTATTTCTTTACCTTCTGCCCCGGTTTCGGGCCCTGCGAACATGACCGTCCTTGAGCTGTTCCCGCAGGTCAGACGGCTGGATCGAGGCCTCGGGCGGCTGGGCGGCGGCTAGGCGGCCGCTAGGCGGAGGTGTTCCTGCGTCTCGCCGCGTACCAGACGAGTCCCGCTGCGGTGGCAGCCGCACCGACTGCGGCGGCCGCCAGGACCGGGCGGCTGCTGACCCTCAGTGAGGAACTCCGCTGCTTCAGCTGCACGGGTCGGTCGAAGACCAGAACCGGCCACTCGCGGGCCTGGGCCTCGCGGCGCAGTGCCCGGTCCGGGTTGACCGCGTAGGGACGCCCCACCGCCTCCAGCAGCGGCAGGTCCGTGGCGGAGTCGCTGTAGGCGTAGCTCTGCTCCAGGTCGTAGCCCTCGATCTCGGCGAGTGCCCGGATCGCGACGGCCTTGTTCCCGGCGTACGCATAGAAGTCGATCTCGCCGGTGTAGCACCCGTCGACCTCGGCCATCCGGGTCGCGATCACGTGGTCGGCGCCGAGCATCTCGCCGATGGGCTCGACGAGTTCGGAGCCCGAGCTGCTGACGATGACCACGTCGCGGCCCGCCGCGTGGTGCTCCTCGATCAGCGAGGCCGCCTCGTCGTAGATCAGCGGGTCGATCAGGTCGTAGAGCGTTTCGGCGACGATCTCGCGGACCAGTTGGACGTTCCAGCCGCGGCAGAGGGAGGAGAGGTACTCGCGCATCTTCTCCATCTGGTCGTGGTCGGCGCCTCCGGCCAGGAACACGAACTGGGCGTAGGCGCTCTTGAGCACGGCTCGACGATTGATCAGGCCGCCCCGGTAGAGAGGTCGGCTGAAGGCGAGCGCGCTGGACTTGGCGATCACTGTCTTGTCGAGATCGAAGAATGCGGCTGCTCGGGGCGGCCGGGGCGACGGGAAGGAGGGCGCTGAGGAGGGCTGGCGCTGGTTGTCCACGAGGACGAGGATATGCGCCCACCATTCGGCCCAAGAGGGAGGCGCGTGGGTTTGCTTGAGAAGGGGCTCGGGTACACCATGGAAGTCACGGATCGTTCGCGACCGTGCTGCCCCGGTCTGGCTCCTCCCCCCCGAGTCGGACTGTGGAGGACGACCCCCGCTCTCCCCCCCGGCGGGGGTCGTCGCATGTCCGGGGGCATGTCCGCGGCTTTTCTCCCGGAGCCCTGCCGGCGATCGCTCGGAGACCGGCGGAGATCGGCGGAGATCGGTAGAGACTGGTGCGGAGGTCCACTGAGATCGGTCGGAGCACCCGCGATCCGCGTCCGTCGTACGCCACGTGCCTTTGAGGGCAGTGTCGCGTCAACCTGACGACGCATAAGTCATTCCTTGGTGTGGCGGCGTTTTCCACACCCCCCGGTTTATCCACAGATTGCGATTCGCTGCGCCGACCCGCTCTCGAATAGCGGCACGGTTGGGGCACGCCGCAGCACAGCACTGTGGATAGTGAAACGGGGAGGCAGTCATGACTGGGACGTCATCCACGGAACCACCCGCAGGGAACGCCGGCCGGGCGAGGGTCGCCAGGGCGGAGATCGGCACAGCCGAGTCCGGCACCGCTGGGACCGGGCTGGCGGTCGGTGCTGTCGGGCCGCTGCTGGTCACCGAGGACGAGCAGCTCATCGAGAACCTTTTGCGGATCTGCGCAGCCGCCGGCGCTGATCCACAGGTGGTCTGCGGAGCACCGCCGCTCCGTCAGGTGTGGGAGGCGGCGCCCCTGGTGGTGGTCGGCGACGATGTCGCGGACCGGATGGTCGGACTCACCCGACGGCCCAACGTGCTGTTGGTCGGGAGTGATCTCGACGACGTCGAGGTGTGGCGGCGGGCCGTTGTCCTCGGGGCGCGCCATGTGATCTTCCTGCCTGACGCGGAGTCCTGGCTGCTCGACCGGATCGCCGACGCGGCGGAGGGCGTCGGGGCGCAGGCGCTCACCGTCGCCGTCCTGGGCGGTCGCGGCGGCGCGGGGGCGTCCACCCTGGCCTGCGCACTCGCGATCACTGCAGCCCGGGAGGGCCGGCGCGCGATGCTCATCGACGGCGATCCGCTCGGTGGCGGGCTGGACGTGCTGCTGGGCGGGGAGGATGCGGCGGGGCTGCGCTGGCCGGACCTGGCGGGCTCCCGAGGCCGGGTCAACGCGGTGGAGCTGGAGCGGTCGCTGCCGCGTCTGCACGCGCTGACGGCGCTCAGTTGGGACCGTGGCGACGCCCTCACCATCCCCGCGGCGGCCATGCGCACGGTGCTCGGTGCGGCACGCCGAAGGGGCGGAGTGGTCGTCCTCGACCTTCCCCGAAGGATCGACGAGGCCGCCGCTGAGGCGCTGGACCAGACCGACCTGGGGCTGCTGGTGATCCCCGCCGAGCTGCGTGCGATGACGGCCTCCGGCCGGGTCGCCTCGGCGGTCCGGATGCGGCTGACGGACCTTCGGGCGGTCGTGCGCGGCCCCGCGCCCAGCGGTATGGCCGGTGAGGAGATCGCCCGAGGGCTCATGCTGCCGTTGGCCGGTGAGCTTGCCGCGGAACCGGGCCTCGTCGCCGACCTGGAGTGCGGCAGACCGCCCGGGCTACGGCCCAAGGGACCGCTTGGTCGCTTCTGCTCCGCCTTCCTGACGGAGGCGCTGGCCGGGTCGGGGATGGCCGCATGAGCACGAGTCGTGAGGCCGCCAGGGCAGGCGGGGCCGGCGGGGTCGGCGGGACGAGTGGTGCTGTCCGATCGGGTGGTGCGAGTGGTTCTGGTGGTGCGGGCGGCCTCCGTGTGGCCGCCCAGCGAGCGGCGCTGCTCGACTCGGTACGGCTACGGCTCGCGGAGGCCGGAGCGGAGCCCAGCACGACGCGGGTGGCCGCGGCGTTGCGAGCCCAGGGCCGTCCCTACGGCGACGCCGAGGTACTGGAGCTGGTCCGGCAGTTGCGGTCCGACATGGTCGGCGCGGGTCCGCTGGACGAGCTGCTCGCCGACCCGCAGGTCACCGACGTGCTGGTGAACGGCCCCGCCGAGGTCTGGGTGGACCGAGGCGTCGGCCTGGAGCGGGTGACGCGCATCCGGTTCCCGGACCGGCAAGCGGTGCGAACGCTCGCTCAGCGCATGGCGACCGCCGCGGGGCGGCGCCTCGACGACGCCCGCCCCTGGACGGACGCCCGCCTCCCCGGCGGTACCCGGCTGCACGCCGTGCTCCCGCCGATCGCCGTCGGATGCACGCACATCTCGCTGCGGACCAGCAGGGCCCGGGCATTCACCCTGCCGGAGCTGGTCCGGGCCGGGTCCGTACCGCAGCAGGGGGCGATGCTGCTGGGCGCGATGGTCAAGGCCCGGCTGTCGTACCTGGTCAGCGGCGGCACCGGCAGCGGGAAGACCACACTGCTTGCCTCCCTGCTCGGACTGGCCGACCCGACCGAGCGCCTGGTCATCGTCGAGGACTCGGCCGAGCTCAGGCCCGATCACCCCCATGTGGTGCGCCTGGAGGGCCGGTTGCCCAACCAGGAGGGAGCGGGCAGCGTCGACCTGCGCGATCTCGTCCGGCAGGCGCTGCGGATGCGCCCGGACCGGCTGGTCGTCGGGGAGGTGCGGGGCGCGGAGGTTCTGGACCTGCTGGCCGCACTCAACACCGGGCACGAAGGCGGCTGCGGCACGGTGCATGCCAACGCAGCGGGCGATGTGCCGGCCCGGCTCGAAGCGCTCGCGGCAGCGGCCGGGCTGGACCGCGCGGCCCTGCACAGCCAGATGGGCGCGGCGCTGGACGCGGTCGTGCATATGGCTCGTGAACCCGACGGGCGGCGGCGGATCGCCGAGATCCGGGTCCTGGAACGGGGAGCGGACGGGCTGGTCGGCACAGAGGCAGCAGTCAGCTTCGGGCCGGACGGCCGGATGGCGAGCGGGCCCGGATGGGAGCGGCTGACTCGGATGTGCGGCAACGCCGGTGACTGCACTGAGGAGGAGCGGTGACGACGGGAGCAGGTCTGATGGGACGGATGGCACTCATGGTGCTGGGAATGCCCGACCAGGTGGTGCGGGCGACGGTTACGGGGGCGGTGCTCTGCCTGCTGGGCTGGGCGGCCTGGTGGCTTTCGAGCAGGGACGCGGCCATGCGGCGACAGGAGGGGCTCTTTCCGCGGCCTCAGCCTCAGCCTCGACCTCAACCCCAGCCCCAACCCCAACACCAACCTCAACCTCCACCCCAGGCCCGGCGCCATCCGCTGCTGCGGCCGAAGCACTGGCCCCGGAGCAGGGCGACCGGCGGACGTGCCGGGCGGGGAGGGCGTGGTGGCGGCGGCGATCGTGGTGGGCACGGCGCTCGTGGTGGCCGCTGGCCATTCGGGGTGCCGAGGGGAACGCCACCTCCCGAGCTACTGCTGCTGCCGTTGGGACTGCTGGCGGCCTGGCCGACGCGCTCCCCGCTGGTGGCGGTCGCCGCAGCGTGCGCGGTCGTCCCGGCGATACGGCTGCGCCGGCGGAGACAGGCGGTGCGGCTCAGGGAGCAGCGGCGGACCGTTGTGGTTGCCCTGTGCGCGGCGCTCGCAGGAGAGTTGCGGACCGGGGCGACACCGCACCAGGCGGTCGAAATGGTCGCCGGGGAGAACCTGGCCCCGTCCGGTCCGGAGCCGGGAACGACCGTGCTGGACTGCACCGTCCTGTTGGCCGCCGTGCGCTTCGGTGGGGCCGTACCGGAGGCGTTCCGGGTGCTCGCGGAACTGCCCGGAGCAGAAGGCGCCGCAGGGATCGCGGCCTGCTGGCAGGTGGCCTCGTCCAGCGGGGCAGGGCTCGCAGCCGGGCTCGACCGGGTCGCTGAGGGGCTGCGGGCCGAGCGGGCCCTTCAGGAGAGTGTGCGTGCCGAACTCGCCGGGCCGAGATCGACGGCGGGGCTCCTGGCCGTGCTGCCGCTGTTCGGCTTGCTGCTGGGTGCAGGTCTCGGCGCCGATCCGTTGCGCATGCTGCTGCACACGCCGAGTGGACTGGTCTGCCTGGGGCTCGGCGCCCTGCTGGAGTGGGCGGGGCTCATCTGGACGGCACGGATCGCCCGAGGCGCGGAGGCGGTGGCGTAGATGGCCGGGAACGAACGGGAGGTCCGGAAATGAATTCATGGGTGGCGGGCGCCGCACTGGTGAGCGGGGTGACGGCCGCACTGCTCGGCAGTGCCAGGGTCTGTGTCGGACGCCGGCTCAGGGCCCGTGCGCGAGCAGCCGGAATGCCGGTGGAGGGGCAGCCGGGGCGTAGGCGGATGCGGCTGCGGGTACCCGGGCCGCTGCCTCCGCGGGTGCTCAGGGGAGGGACGTCGCTGCTGCTCGGCGTCGGACTGGCTGTCTCCGTGACGGACCTGCGCGGACTGCTGCTCGGGATCCTGGCGGGCGCCGTCGGCTATCGCTATCTGCCCGATCCGCCGTCGCCCGAGGACCGTCGACGGCGACGCGAGAGCGCGGCCCTCCGCGACCAACTTCCGCTCGCCGCAGATCTGCTGGCGGGATGCCTGTCCTCGTGGTGCGCCCCGGCCATGGCGGCCGAGGCGGTCGCCGAGGCACTGGGTGATCCGATGGCGAGCAGGCTGGCGAGGGTGGCGGCGGAGATCCGGACCGGAGCGGACGAGGAGGAGACCTGGGGCCGCTTCGGTGCGGAACCGGTCCTGGCCCCGCTCGGGCGTTGCCTGGTGCGGGCCGGCGCCAGCGGGGCGCCGCCGGCGGCGGGTCTCGCCCGTCTCGCCGAGGGCTGCCGGGCAGCGGCGGCCAGGGCGGCGCAGGGCCGGGTACGACGGGCCGGAGTCCTCGCGGCCGCGCCGCTGGGGCTGTGCTTCCTCCCTGCGTTCGTCCTGATCGGCGTGGTTCCGGTGGTTACCGGCCTGGCCGGGAGCTTCCTCGTACAGATCTGACCCGTCTGATCCGACCCATCAGATCAGATCAGATCTGAGCAGTCATCACCATCCTGACCATCCTGAGGAGAAGGCATCATGAGCGACACTACGGTCCGCACACAGTTCGACATCCGGTTCGACAGGGTGAAGCCGACCGCCGCCCTGGGTGGACTGTTCGCGCGCCGAACCAGGGCGGTGCTGCCCCTCCTCGTCGCGGTGGCCCAGGCCTGGATGCTGCACGGCCTGCACCTGGTCCGGTGTCGACTGGCCCGCCGCCGGCCCGACGCGGGGATGACCACGGCCGAATACGCGGTCGGGACCGTCGCGGCCTGCGGTTTTGCCGCCCTTCTCTACAAAGTGGTCACGAGCGGAGCCGTATCCTCCGCTCTCTCCGCGCTGATCAGCCGGGCGCTCGGGGCGATCTGAGATGGGGCGACCCGCGATGCGATTCGGGCGGTCGGCCGGGCGGCGGGCCGTAGCCGACGCTGGCTACGTCACAGCGGAGACGGCGGTGGCGCTGCCGGTTCTGGTACTGCTCACCGGGGTGCTGGTCTGGGGAGTGCTGGTGGGGGCAGCGCAGGTCCGGTGCGTGGACGCAGCACGGGAGGCGGCGCGGGCGGCAGCGCGGGGCGATCCGCAGGGGCAGGTCCTCGCCATCGCTCGCGCCAACGCACCGCAGGGTGCGGCGGTTGCCGTCAGCGGTCAGGACGACACGGTCACGGTGGCTGTCTCCGCGCTCTCGCGGGCTCCCGGCGGCCTGGGCGGTGTCCTGTCGCTACGGGTCGCGTCGACGGCCACGGCGGCCCGTGAGCCGGGCCAGGTGGGCACCTCTGGGGAGTTGGGGGCGTCCCGATGACGACGGCGACGAAGACGGCGACGAATACGTCGACGATGACGAGGACGAGGACGCTTGCTCGGCGGATCGCCCGGCGGCGCGGGAGGGATGCGGAGCCCGATGCCGGGTCGGCGGCGATCTGGCTGGTCGCCCTGCTGATGCTGGGCTGCTGTGCCTTCGTGGGCGCCCTCGGGCTGGGCGCAGCGGTCACGGCGCGGCACCGTGCGGCCTCGGCCGCGGATCTGTCCGCACTCGCGGCGGCGGGTCGGCTGCTCTGGGAGCCGGAAACCGCCTGCGGCGAGGCCACCAGGATCGCCGAGGCGCAGCGAGCCCGGGTGGTGTCCTGCGTGCTCGAAAGCGGACCGGGCGCGGGTGCGGTCGAGGTCTCGGTGGAGGTGCCTGTGACGGGTGAGCTGTTCGTCGGGCTGCTGCCCGCGCGGGGCCGGGCGCGGGCGGGGCCGCTCTACGCCGAGGGGGCGGTCGGTGCGGCTGCGGCTACGCCGGTGTCGGCCAGCAGCAGGCGCAGCAGCCTGATCGAGCCTGCCTTGTCCAGTGGATCGTTGCCGTTGCCGCATTTGGGCGACTGGATACAGGAGGGGCAGCCCCGCTCGCACTCGCAGGCGGTGATGGCGTCGAGGGTCGCGCCGAGCCACTCCCTGGCCCGCTGGTATCCGCGCTCGGCGAAGCCCGCGCCGCCGGGGTGGCCGTCGTAGACGAAGACGGTCGGCAGCCCGGTGTCGGGGTGGAGCGGCGTGGAGACACCGCCGATGTCCCAGCGGTCGCAGGTGGCGAACAACGGGAGCAGGCCGATCGAGGCGTGTTCGGCGGCGTGTGCGGCCCCGGGGAGCTCCTCGGGGAGCAGGCCGGCGGCGTCGAGCTGCTCGTCCGTGACGCACCACCACACGGCGCGGGTGCGCAGGGTGCGCGGCGGCAGGTCGAGTCTGGTCTCGCCGAGCACCTCGCCGGTGATCAGTCGGCGGCGCAGGAACGAGACGACCTGGTTGGTGACCTCGACCGAGCCGAAGCAAAGTCTGGCCTCGCCCCATTTCACCTCGCTGTCGGTGCTCAGCACGGTGATCGCCGTGGTGTCCCTGGCGACGGTGCTGTAGGGCGGGTCGGCCTCCTCGACCAGGGCGACGGCGGCTTCGAGGTCCAGTTCCCGAACGAGGTAGGTCTTGCCCTGGTGCAGGTGGACGGCTCCGGTGTGTACCGAGGTGTGTGCCGAGGCGGTGTCGACGGTACCCAGCAGGCGCCCGGTGTCGGCCTCCACGATACGAATCGGGGGGCCTCCGGAGCCGCGGATGTCGATGGCGTCAGCGGCTCGCTCCCGTCGCGTCCAGAAGTATCCGCCGGCCCGCTTCCTGAGCATCCCGCGGCTTTCCAGCTGTGGCAGCAGCAGCGCCGTGGAGGGGCCGAACAGGTCCAGGTCCGGGTCGGTGAGCGGGAGTTCCGCGGCCGCCGCACACAGGTGGGGCGCCAGCACATGGGGATTGTCGGGGTCGAGCACCGTGGACTCGACCGGTTGGCGGAACAGCGAGTCGGGGTGGTGCACCAGGTACGTGTCCAGGGGGTCGTCGCGGGCGATCAGGATGGCCAGCGCGCCCTGGCCCGACCGACCGGCGCGTCCTGCCTGCTGCCACAGGGAGGCGCGGGTGCCGGGGTATCCGGCGAGCAGGACCGCGTCCAGCCCGGCGACGTCGACGCCCAGCTCCAGGGCGCTGGTGGCGGCCAGTCCGAGCAGTTGGCCCGAGTGCAGGGCGCGTTCCAGCGCTCGGCGCTCCTCGGGCAGGTAGCCGCCCCGATAGGCGGCGACTCTGCGGGCGGTCGCGGGTCCCGCCGCCTCAGCCAGTCGCTCCTGGGCGATCACCGACACCAGTTCGGCCCCGCGCCGTGAGCGGACGAACGCGACGGTGCGGGTGCGGTCGAGCACCAGGTCGGCCAGCAGGTCGGCGGCCTCTGCCGTCGCGGACCGGCGTACGGGGGCGCCCTGCTCGCCGTGGAGCTCGGTGAGCGGCGGCTCCCACAGGGCGAACACGGTCTCGCCGCGCGGGGAGCCGTCCTCGGTGACCTCGGTGACGGGAAGGCCGGTGAGACGGCCGGCGGAGCGACCGGGGTCGGCGGAGGTGGCCGAGGCGAGCAGGAAGACCGGCTCGCTGCCGTAGCGGGCACACAGCCTGCGCAGCCTGCGCAGGACCTGGGCGACGTGGGAGCCGAAGACGCCCCGGTACGTGTGGCACTCGTCGATCACCACGAAGCGCAGCGCGCGCAGGAAGGAGGCCCAGCGGGTGTGGGCAGGCAGGATGCCCCGGTGCAGCATGTCCGGGTTGGTGAGGACCAGGGAGGCGTACTGGCGGACCCACTCCCGCTCCTGGAACGGTGTGTCGCCGTCGTAGGCGGCCGGACGCACCCGGTCGAGGGTGCCTCCGCCCGCGCGGCGCAGCTCGCCCAGGCGGCGGATCTGGTCGGCGGCCAGGGCCTTGGTCGGGGAGAGGTAGAGGCAGGTCGCGCCGCGTCCGTTCGGCGCCTCGGTGCCGTCGAGCAGAGCGCTGAGTACGGGTGCGAGGTACGCGAGCGACTTGCCCGAGGCGGTTCCCGTGGCGATTACCACGTTTTGTCCGTTAAGAGCCAGGCTCGCCGCTTCTGCCTGATGTGTCCATGGCTGGGCGATTCCGGTAACCTCGATAGCGGAGACCACTTCCGGCCTAAGATCTCCCGGCCAGTTCGCATAGCGGGCGGGGCGGGCGGGCAGATGCTCCGAATGAGTGAGCCGATCTTGCCGTCCTCGGGCTTCCGTCAGCCTGTCGAGAACGGTCGCGGGCGGGTCCGGAGGGGGCTTCATCGGCAGTAAGTCTGTCATCAGACCGGTGGAGATTCCCCTCAAGGCGTCGTGCTGCCCTGGTCGTAAGTGGTTGAATGCCATCGCGGCCGTGCATCGGGGCAGCTGCCCCGCCATCGGCCAAGATTCGCAACGATGCCATCGCTGCTGTGCGTCCCCCGTCCCGGCGGGACGTGGTGCAGCGAGAGCAAGGTGCTGGAGGTTCCGTGGACCTGTCCCTGTCGACCCGTACCGTTGGCGACCGAACGGTCGTCGAGGTGGGGGGCGAGATCGATGTGTACACCGCCCCGAAGCTGCGCGAGCAGCTTGTCGAGCTCGTCAACGAGGGTCACTACCACCTGATCGTGGACATGGAAGGCGTGGACTTCCTGGACTCGACCGGACTGGGAGTTCTCGTCGGAGGGCTCAAGCGGGTACGCGCTCATGAGGGTTCGCTCCGTCTGGTTTGCAACCAGGAGCGCATCCTCAAGATTTTCCGTATCACCGGGCTTACCAAGGTGTTCCCCATCCACAGTTCTGTGGACGAGGCCGTCGCCGCGACCGACTGACCCTGCCGGTACCAACCGGTAGAGCCAGCCGTCGCGACATCCCGGGGTCCCTCAGCGGACCCCGGGCCGGCCCGGACTGGGCTGGAGACACGATCCTTCGAGGGGGAGCCATGGCCACCGTCGAACTCCGATTCAGCGCGCTCCCGGAGCACGTACGGACCGCGCGGCTCGTCGCCGCCGCCGTCGCCCGCCGGGCAGGAGTAGACGAATCCGTCCTCGACGAGGTCCGCCTCGCCGTGGGCGAAGCATGTTCACGCGCGGTGGGACTGCATCGTCGTAGCGGTATCGACGGCGCCGTCCGAGTGAAACTTGTGGAACAGGAGAAGCGGTTCCTCATCGAGGTCGGTGACGGAGTCGGCAGCAAACAGGACGTTGACGTGCACTCGACCGACGGGGCGGGGGGCGAGGACGCCGCCGAAGCCGCGATGGGCCTCGCTGTGATCAGCGGCCTGGTCGACGACCTGGACATCAGCAACGACGAGGACGGCGGTGTCGTCCGGATGAGTTGGCCGGTCGCCGTGCATCCCGTGCTGCCCTGACTCACGGATCCACTGACCCACGAGTCCACTGAGCCACGAACCCACTGATCCACGAACCCACTGATCCACGAACCCACTGATCCACGAACCCACTGATCCATGAACCCACTGAACTTACCGGGCCGCTGACCCACCGGCTCGCTGACTCGAACATGAACCCGCCACCAACCACTGGACAGCCATGACCGCATTCAGTCATGGCTGTCCACGTTCGTACGCCCGCAAACGTCCACTTCGGGATCGTCTGCACCAGCTTCCGATGATCAGTCAGAGATCAAGGAAATCTGGATGATTCATGGGCTAATCCCTGCGCATACCCTGTTTTGATCAGGCCGTGATTCCTAGAATCGCGGCCTGCCGTGTTACTGGAACAGGATGAGACACGGCCCCAACTCGCCCGCGCAGCCGAGTGGTCCGAACCGCCTGCCCCGCCCGGCGCACGAGCCAGACGTCAAGGAGGACGAATGGCCGGGCTCATCTTCTCCGGTGCTCCATCGAGCGCACCATCCGCCGCATCGGCGGTGCTCACCGACAGCGGCCGGACGGTGGTCGTCATCGTCGCCGTCATCGCACTCGCCGCCCTGGGCGTGGCCTGGCTGCTGGTCCGTCAGGTCCTCGCCGCGGACCAGGGCACCGAGTCCATGAAGCGCATCGCCACCGCCATCCAGGAGGGCGCAAACGCCTACCTGGCACGACAGTTCCGGACCCTCGGGGTCTTCGCCGGAGCAGTGGTCTTCCTGCTGCTGCTCCTGCCCGCCGACAACTGGTCCCAGCGCATCGGCCGTTCCGTGTTCTTCCTGGTCGGCGCGGGCTTCTCGGCCCTCACCGGCTACATCGGGATGCGGCTCGCCGTACGCAGCAACGTCCGCGTCGCAGCCGCCGCCCGCGCGGCGACCCCGGACTCCGCCTCCCCCGACACGGGCGAGGCGCCGGACATCCGTGGCGTCTCCCATCGCGCCATGCGGATCGCCTTCCGTACCGGGGGCGTTGTCGGCATGATCACCGTCGGCCTCGGCCTGCTCGGTGCCTCCGCCGTGGTGCTGATCTACAAGGAGAACGCCGCCAAGGTCCTGGAGGGCTTCGGCTTCGGAGCCGCCCTGCTCGCGATGTTCATGCGCGTGGGCGGCGGCATCTTCACCAAGGCGGCCGACGTCGGCGCCGACCTGGTCGGCAAGGTGGAGCAGGGCATCCCCGAGGACGACCCCCGCAACGCCGCCACCATCGCCGACAACGTGGGCGACAACGTCGGCGACTGCGCGGGTATGGCCGCCGACCTGTTCGAGTCCTACGCGGTCACCCTGGTGGCCGCGCTGATCCTCGGCAAGGCCGCCTTCGGGGACGACGGACTGGCCTTCCCGCTGCTCGTCCCCGCCATCGGCGTGATCACCGCCGTCCTCGGCATCTTCGCCGTGTCCCCCCGCACCCGGGACCGCAGCGGCATGACGGCCATCAACCGCGGCTTCTTCATCTCCGCCGCGTTCTCCCTGGTCCTGGTCGTCGCCGCGGTCTTCGCCTTCCTGCCGGGACGCTTCGCCGACCTCAAGGGTGTACCGCAGCAGATCGCCCAGCACAGCGGCAACCCACGGGTCTTCGCCCTCGCCGCCGTCGCCATCGGCATCGTGCTGGCCGCCGTGATCCAGCAGCTCACCGGCTACTTCACCGAGACCAACCGACGACCCGTCATGGACGTCGGCAAGAGTTCCCTGACCGGGCCCGCCACCGTCGTCCTGTCCGGGATCTCGCTCGGCCTGGAGTCCGCCGTCTACTCGGCCGTCGTCATCGGCGCGGCCGTGTACGGGGCGTATCTGCTCGGCGGCGGTTCGCTGATGCTGGCCCTCTTCGCCGTCGCCCTCGCCGGAACCGGCCTGCTCACCACAGTCGGCGTGATCGTCGCCATGGACACCTTCGGCCCGGTCTCCGACAACGCCCAGGGCATCGCCGAGATGTCCGGCGACGTGACCGGAGCCGGCGCGCAGGTGCTCACCGAGCTGGACGCGGTCGGCAACACCACCAAGGCGATCACCAAGGGCATCGCCATCGCCACCGCCGTCCTGGCGGCGACCGCGCTGTTCGGCTCCTACACCGACGCCATCGCCACGGCTGAGGCCCAGGTCGGCTCCGCCGCCCACGGGTTGAGCCTCAGCCTGGACATCTCCCAGCCCAACAACCTGGTCGGGCTGTTGCTGGGCGCGGCCGTGGTGTTCCTCTTCTCCGGTCTCGCCATCAACGCGGTGTCCCGCTCCGCCGGGTCCGTGGTGTTCGAGGTACGCGAGCAGTTCCGCACCAAGCCGGGGATCATGGAGGGCACCGAACTCCCGGACTACGGGCGGGTCGTGGACATCTGCACCCGCGACGCCCTGCGCGAGCTGGCAACGCCCGGCCTGCTCGCCGTACTCGCCCCGATCGCCGTCGGCTTCCTGCTCGGCGTCGGCTCCCTCGGCTCGTACCTGGCCGGGGCGATCGGTACCGGGACACTGATGGCGATCTTCCTCGCCAACTCGGGCGGAGCCTGGGACAACGCCAAGAAGCTGGTGGAGGAGGGCAACCACGGCGGCAAGGGCAGCAGCGCCCACGAGGCGACGATCATCGGTGACACGGTCGGCGACCCGTTCAAGGACACCGCCGGCCCGGCCATCAACCCGCTGCTCAAGGTGATGAACCTGGTGTCGCTGCTGGTGGCTCCGGCGATCGTGAAGTTCAGTTTCGGCGTGGATGCCAACGTGGGGCTGCGGGTCGGCATCGCGGTGCTGTGCATCGCCGTGATCGTCACTGCGGTGTCGATCTCCAAGCGGCGCAGCATCGCCGTCGCGGCGGAGCCCGCCGGCCGCGCCGGCACTCCGGGCGAATCCGGCGGCACGTCCACCGGCGATTCCGGCGGCGCGCCGGAAGGGGCGCTGCCGGACGGCGCCCTGCCGGACGGTGCGGAGGTGCCGAGGCAAGGTTCGCCCAGCACCTCCTCCAGTTCCCCCGTCGCCTGAGATGTCGCCTGAGGTGAAGTCAGTTCGCTGATGCCGCGTTGCCGCTGATGGCCGAAGCCAGCTCCGGCCACAGCGGCTCGGGAAGGTCGTGCCCCATGCCCGGGACGAGTAGCAGTCCCGCGCCGGGCACGGCCTTCGCCGTGGCCTCGCCGCCGCTCCGGTCGACCAGCGGATCGGCCTCGCCGTGCACCACCAGGGTCGGCACCGTCACCTCGCGCAGGCCGGGCGTCCGGTCGGGGGACGCGACGATCGCTGCGAGCTGCCGTACGAATCCGTCGGCCCGGTTGGAGCGGTCGTAGGCCTCCGCGATGTAGGCGCGCAGTGTGGTCTCGTCCTCCGGGTAGTCGGGCGAGCCGATGACCCGCCAGACCTGCACCCCGCCGTCGATCGCGGCCTCGCGGCTGGCCGGACGTGGGCGCATCAGCATGGCGTTCGCCTCGGGCGTCGAGTTGCCGCTCGTGCCGTCCCCGGGCCGGGACATGATCGAGCACAGGCTGAGCACCCGGCCTGGGTGGTCGATCGCCAGCTGCTGGACGATCATCCCGCCCATCGACGCCCCGACGATGTGCGCCCGCTCGACTCCGAGCTCGTCCAGCACCGAGACGGCGTCCTGGGCCATGTCCCCGAGCAGGTACGGAGCGGTGGAGAAGTCGCCGTGCAGCACCGCGCCGAGGTCCGGCTGCGGACCGGCGTCCAGGTAGGTCGACAGTCCGGCGTCCCGGTTGTCGAAGCGGACGACGTGGAAGCCCTGGGCGGCCAGGAGCTCGCAGAAGCCTGTCCGCCAACCGATCATCTGCGATCCGAGGCCCATGACCATCAGCAGCGTCGGGTCCTCGGGGTCGCCGAAGGTGTCGTACTCGAGCTCGATCCCGTGCGCGTTCGCCTGGGTACGGGGCATGCTGCGGCCTCCTGAATGGCTTGGAGTTGCTGGGTCTACCGAACCTGCCGGGCCTACCGACTAGTCGGTACGGTAGCGGGCGGCTCGTACGGGCGACAGCCCGCCCAGGGGTTCCACGTCGAGCACCCGTACGCGGCGTGTAGGTTCCCAAGCCGGAGCTGGTGCATGCCGGGTCCGTGCGAGGAGAGGAACCCGTGGTGACGAAGAAGTGGCTGAGGCTCGCGGCTCCGGCCGCCCTGCTGGCCTTTGGGGCGACCGCCTGCGGCAGCGGGAGCGGGCCGCAGCTCGACGGCTGGGCCAAGTCCCTGTGCGAGGGCGTGCAGAGCCCCGTTCAGCAGTCCAACGTCGCTCTCGCCGACACCGGTGCGCTCAAGCCCGGGGAGACCCCGCAGGCGCTGCAGACCCGTCTCGCCGCCGACCTCGGTGCGCTGGCCGCCGCCAACACGCAGATCGCACAGGCGGTCCAGAAGGCTGGCGCGCCGAACGTCACCAACGGCGCGCAGACCCAGGCGGATGCCGTCACCGAGCTGAACCAGGCGGCCGGCGGCTACACCACGGTGCAGCACGCGGTCCAGGTGCTGGTGGTCTCCGACCAGGCCAAGTTCGCGGCCAGCCTGAAGGGTGTGGGCGATCAGGTGCAGCGGCTCGCCGAGCAGTCCACCTCGGCCCTGCAGACGCTGCAGACCGGCGACCTGGGTACGGCGTTGGCGAAGCAGCCCGGGTGCAAGAGCGTGAACGGGGCGGGGACGGCGACCGGCAGCGGGTCGGCGTCGCCGTCCGCGAGCGGCCCTGCCGCCACCGTCGCCCCGAGCGCCTCATCCTCCACCTCCGCCGGGGCCTCCGCTTCCGGGACTGCTGCCGGGACTGCTGCCGGGACCGGCTCGAAGGCCGCCTCGAAGTCCGCGAGCGCGTCCGCGTCCGCTCACTAGGCCGGGTCCGGGGGGACAATGGCCCGGTGACGATCAGCACTGTGCCAAAAGCCGCCCCCGCGCCCTTCCGTCCGGTCCTCGACGCCGAGCTCGCCGCCCGGCTCCGGGTTGCGTTTGTCGCCGCGGACTTCACCGCAGACGGCTGCCTGGAGCTCCTCGGCGCTGCCGCGTACGCGGCGCTCGGCCGCAGCGAGACGGTGCCCGCACTGCGGGCGACCGGAGGCGGCAGCCCGCGGGAGACCCTGCTGCGGCTCTTCCTGCTGCAGCGCCCGGTCCCGTACGCGGTGGCGGAGGCGGCTCTGCCGGTGGAGGACTGCCTGGCGGGCGGCTGGCTGCTGCGTGATGGGGACCAGGTGCGCGCAACGGTGGACGTCCGCCCGTACGCCAACGACATTGGCGGCGACTCGGCGGCCGGGGACGCCTGGATCGTGTCGGACCTGGGCTGCGCGGTCGGCGGAGCGGGCGGGATCGGCGCGGGGGCCGACGGCGGGGACGGGACCGCCGCGGTGCCGCGCTCGGAACTCGTGCTCGGCGTCGGCGGTGCCTCGACGACGCTGGCGAACATCACCGTCCGACGGCCGGTGCGCCGGGTGCTCGACCTCGGCACCGGCTCCGGCGTGCAGGCCCTGTACTCGGCGCGCCACAGCGCGCAGGTCGTCGCCACGGACGTCAATCCGCGCGCGCTGCACTTCACCGGGCTGACGCTGGCGCTCTCCGGGCTCGACAACGTCGAGACCCGGCAGGGAAGCCTGTTCGAGCCGGTGGGCGACGAGACCTTCGACCTGATCGTGTCCAACCCGCCGTTCGTGATCTCGCCTGGAGGCCGCTTCACCTACCGGGACGGCGGCATGGCGGGCGACGACCTGTGCCGGACGCTGGTGGCCGGTGCCGGGCGGCACCTGGAGCCCGGCGGTTACTGCCAGCTCCTCGCCAACTGGCAGCACGTACGCGGCGAGGACTGGCGCGAGCGGGTCTCCGGCTGGATCGCCGGTACGGGCTGTGACGCCTGGGTGGTGCAGCGCGAGGTCCAGGACGTGACCCAGTACGTGGAGTTGTGGCTGCGGGACGGCGGTGACCATCGCGAGGCGCGGGAGTCGTACGACGCGCGCTACGCGGAGTGGCTCGACGCCTTCGAGGCGGCCAAGGTCGAGGGCGTCGGCTTCGGTTGGATCACCTTGCGGAAGCCCCTGGCGGGGCGGCAGCCGGTGGTACGGGTGGAGGAGTGGCCGCACCCGGTCGAGCAGCCGCTCGGTCCGCAGATCGAACGCTGGTTCGCGCGCCAGGAGTTCCTGCAGGCGCACGACGACGCCGGACTGCTGGCGGCCCGCTACCGGCTGGCCGACGAGGTCGTCCAGGAGCAGGTGGGCGCGCCCGGAGCGGACGACCCCGAGCATGTGATCCTCCGTCAGAACCGGGGCATGCGACGGGCGACCAAGGTCGACACGGTCGGCGCCGGCTTCGCCGGGGTCTGCGACGGTGAGCTCGCGGCCGGGCAGATCCTGGACGCCATCGCCGCGCTCATCGACGAGGACCCGGTGCGGCTGCGCGACCGTACGCCGGAGCAGATCAGGATGCTGGTGGAACAGGGTTTCCTGGAGCCGGTGGGCTGATCCGCGCCCCCGTTCATCTTCACGTCGCCGGAGTGACGCCGGACGTACGCCGGGCGTGCGCCCGGCGTTGCGTCCGCGCTGACAGTCTGACCGTCGTACTTGTCATGGCTTTGTAGCGACTGGGGCGGGCGGGCGTGGGTACTCCACTGAGCATGTTCACCGGAGCGTGGTTCGCCCTGTTCGGGGGTGGGGTGCTGTGGTGGTGCGCCGCCGAGGTCCGCACCCGGCGTGAGCTTCGTCGCAGCGGCGTGTCCTGTATGGCGAGAGTCCTGCCCGATCCCGACATCACCGCCGACCACGCCGACACCTCGCCGGTGCTCGGCTTCCAGGTCGAGGGCCACGGCGAGGTCGTCACCCGCCCGCGCGGCTGGACCTCGATCCGCCGCACTCCTGCGCTGGCGGTGGACAGCCTGGTCGCCGTCTCGTACGACCCGGCCCGGCCGACACTGGTGGCGGTCGACGGCGTGGGCCAGGGGCGCAGCGACCTCTTCTGGGCGGCGCTCGGTCTCGCCTTCGCCGCCTGCGGCGTGCTGTTGCTGGCAGGCGCGTTCTAGCGCGGCGCGTTCCAGCCAGGCATGCTCCTCGACCGGTGCACGCCCGGCCCGGCCGGGGGACGCGGTAGCGCCGGTCGGTGTAGCAGATTCCGCAGGTCGAGTGCAGCCGGATGGGCGCAGAACACGCCGAGGGTGCCGGCCTGTGCAACGTTCCCGAACGTGACAGTCCTATCATCCGGCTTGTCCGTTCCGTCCTCGTCCGGTCATGCGTCCGTGGTTGCCTGGAAAGCGCCGTCACCCCCTTCGGATCAGCCGTTGGCGGCGATCTGTACGGCGGGAACACCCGCCGTCGGGTTACCGTTCGAGGGTCGCCGGTCGTTTCCGAAAGTCAACAAGTCGGTATTCGTCCGTTTGACAAGGGGGACCTGAGTGCGGTCACACTCCGCTCTCAGGGCTTCGTGACTTTGGACAAGAAGCGGCGCGAGCGGCCCCACCACCCCCCACTCGACCGGGAGAGAAGAGCGAAGGTGTCCCCGACCAGCAAGACCACACGCGAAGGTCAGCGACTCGTCATCGTTGAGTCGCCGGCCAAGGCGAAGACGATCAAGGGCTATCTCGGCCCCGGATATGTGGTCGAGGCGAGTGTCGGGCATATCCGCGACCTCCCCGGCACGGCCGCCGAGGTGCCGGACGGCTACACCGGCGAGGTCCGCCGCCTCGGCATCGACGTCGAGCACGACTTCGAACCGATCTACGTCGTCAACGCGGACAAGAAGACCCAGGTGGCGAAGCTCAAGTCGCTGCTGAAGGATGCCGACGAACTCTTCCTCGCCACCGATGAGGACCGCGAGGGGGAGGCGATCGCCTGGCACCTCCTGGAGGTGCTGCGCCCCAAGGTGCCGGTCCACCGGATGGTCTTCCACGAGATCACCAAGGACGCCATCGAGGCCGCGGTCAATAACCCGCGCGAGCTGAACAAGCGCCTGGTCGACGCCCAGGAGACGCGCCGGATCCTCGACCGCCTGTACGGCTACGAGGTCTCGCCGGTGCTGTGGAAGAAGGTCATGCCGAAGCTCTCGGCGGGCCGGGTCCAGTCCGTCGCGACCCGTCTGGTGGTGGAGCGTGAGCGCGAGCGGATGGCGTTCCGCTCCGCCTCGTACTGGGACCTCACCGCGGTCTTCGCGAGCGGGAAGGGCGAGGCCGGCGATCCCGGCACCTTCGGCGCCCGGCTCTCATCGGTGGACGGCCGCCGGGTGGCGTCCGGCCGGGACTTCGACTCGCTGGGACAGCTGAAGAGCGCGTCCGCGCAGGTCCTGCACCTGGACGAGGAGGCCGCCCGCACCCTGGCCGCAGGTCTCGCCGACGCCGCCTTCCGGGTCCGCAGCGTCGAGTCGAAGCCGTACCGTCGTTCGCCCTACGCGCCGTTCCGCACCACCACCATGCAGCAGGAGGCCGGGCGCAAGCTGGGCTTCGGCGCCAAGCGGGCCATGGACGTGGCGCAGAAGCTGTACGAGAACGGCTTCATCACCTATATGCGTACCGACTCGACCACACTGTCGGATACGGCGATCACCGCCGCCCGCGCCCAGGTCGAGCAGCTCTACGGCCGCGAGTACCTGCCGGACGTGCCGCGCGTCTACACCGGCAAGGTCAAGAACGCCCAGGAGGCGCACGAGGCGATCCGCCCCTCCGGCGAGCGCTTCCGCACCCCCGCCGAGACCGGCCTGCGCGGCGACGAGTTCCGCCTCTACGAGCTGATCTGGATGCGCACCGTCGCGTCCCAGATGAAGGACGCCGTCGGCCAGTCCGTCACGGTCAAGGTCGCGGGCACGTCGAGCGACGGCAGGGACGCCGAGTTCAGCGCCACCGGCAAGATCATCACCTTCCACGGCTTCCTCAAGGCCTATGTCGAGGGCCGTGACGACCCGGACGCCGAACTGGACGACCGCGAGCGCCGACTGCCGCCCGTCGCCGAGGGCGACACCCTGGGCGCGGAGGCGGTCACTCCCGACGGCCACGCGACCAAGCCCCCGGCCCGCTTCACCGAAGCTTCGCTGATCAAGGAGCTGGAGGACCGCGAGATCGGCCGCCCCTCCACCTACGCCGCGATCATCGACACCATCGTGGCCCGGCGCTACGTCTTCAAGAAGGGCACGGCCCTGGTGCCGTCCTTCCTGGCACTGGCCGTGGTCCGGCTGCTGGAGGAGCACTTCGGCCGCCTGGTCGACTACGACTTCACCGCCCGGATGGAGAACGACCTCGACGGCATCGCCCGCGGCGAGGCCGAGTCCGTGCCGTGGCTGCGCCGCTTCTACTACGGAGAGGGCGCCGAGGGCAGCCACCAGGGCGCATCGGCGTCCGCCGCCGACGCCGGCAACGGCGACGGCGACCACCTCGGCGGGCTCAAGGAGCTCGTCACCGACCTCGGGGCCATCGACGCCCGCGAGATCAGCTCCTTCCCGATCGAGGACAGCGGCATCGTGCTCCGCGTCGGCCGCTACGGCCCGTACGTGGAGCGCGGCGAGCAGCGCGCCGACATCCCCGACGAGCTGGCCCCCGACGAGCTGACGGTCGAGCTCGCCGAGGAGCTGCTGGCCAGGCCGAGCGGCGTCCGCGAACTCGGCAAGGATCCCGTCAGCGGCAACGAGATCGTCGCCAAGGACGGCCGCTACGGCCCGTACTTCACCGAGGTGCTGCCCGAGGGCACCCCGAAGACCGGCAAAAAGGCCGTCAAGCCGCGCACCCAGTCGCTGCTCTCGACGATGTCGCTGGACGAGGTGACGCTGGACGACGCGCTCAAGGTCTTCGGCCTGCCGCGGGTCGTCGGCACCGACGCCGACGGCGTGGAGATCACCGCGCAGAACGGCCGCTACGGTCCCTACCTGAAGAAGGGCACCGACTCGCGCTCGCTCACCAGCGAGGAGCAGATGTTCACGGTGACCCTGGAAGAAGCGCTGGAGATCTACGCCCAGCCCAAGGCACGTGGACGTGCCGCCGCCAAGCCGCCGCTGAAGGAGCTGGGTACCGACCCGGTCAGCGAGCGTCCGGTGGTCGTCAAGGAGGGCCGCTTCGGCGCGTACGTCACGGACGGCGAGACCAACGCCACACTGCGCCGGGACGACAGCGTCGAGGAGATCACCCCCGAGCGCGGCTACGAACTGCTGGCGGAGAAGCGCGCCAAGGGGCCGGTGAAGAAGACCGCCAAGAAGGCCCCGGCGAAGAAGGCTCCGGCGAAGACCACCGCGACCAAGACCGCCGCCAAGAAGACGGCGGCGAAGAAGACGGTCGCCAAGAAGACGACGACGGCGGCGAAGAAGGCCCCGGCGAAGAAGGTCGCCGCGAAGAAGACGACGGCCCCCGCCGACTAGCGGGAGTTGCGGGTGGTTCGGGGTGGTCCTGTCCGGCTCAACGGGACGGGACCACCCGGCTGCGGAGTCCGCAGCGGACCTGACAGGGTCACAGATTTGTCATGACCCACGGCTGTTCGGTCGGACGGCGGTCTGGTGTCCGACCCTCCGGTTAGGCTGACAGGTATGACGAGTGCGGAGCAGCCCGGACCCGACCAGCAATCTGACGTACAGCCGACAACCCCGACCGGGGGCACGCAGCAGGACGTCCAGCCGACCGCCGAGCCGCCCGCTCCGGCGGCCGTCCAGACGGTCGTCCCGGGCGGCAGCGACGCTGAACGTGCCCGGGCGCTGCTTCGCGTGCGCCCGTACCGGAAGCTCTGGCGTGCGCAGCTCTTCGGCGGGGTCGGCGACCGGCTCGGACTGCTGGTGCTGCTCGTGCTGGTGGTCCCGGCCACGACCGCCAGCGGCGCCCTGGGTGACGGCGGCTACCGGCCGATCATGCTCGGCATCGCCGCCGTCTTCGCTGTCCGGCTGCTCGCGACGGTGCTCTTCGGCGTCCTGCTGCTCGTCCCGCTGGCCCGGCTGGTGCGGCGGATCGACTCCCGCTGGACCCTGCTCGGCACGGACGTGCTGCGCGTCGCAGTGCTCGGAGTCGCCCCGTTCTGGATCGTCTGGTCCCGGCCGACCGCGCTGGCCTGGATCCTGGCCACCGTCTTCGTGACCGCCGCCGCCGAGCGGGTGTGGACGGTCACCAGGGAGTCGTTCGCGGACTCCCTGCTCCCCACCGTCGCGCCAGGGTTGCGCCCGGTCGACCAGCGGCCGGTGCTGCGCCACGTCGACCGGTGGACGGGCTACGCGGCCGTTCCGCTGGCCGCCGCCGTGCTGGTGCTGCTGACGCTGGTCGAGGACGGGCTGGCCTCCTCGGTCGACTGGCTGGGCAACCACTCCGGCACTGTCGCCGCGTTCGGCGCGGCCGGATTCTTCGTCACCTCGGCGGTGCTGCTGTTCCAGCAGGAGCTGCCGTCCGCGTCCGGTGACACGGAGCCGCGCTCTCCGCTGACGGGCCTGCGGGCACCCACCGACGCAGTGGTCGGCACGTCCGGCGCGCCCGGCCCGAAGCCGCCGCGCGGCCGTACCGGCAGCTCCGTGGTGTTCAGCTTCGCGGTCGCCGGGGCGGTGGCCGCGCTCGCGGCTGTCGTCGCGCTGGCCCGACCGCATGCGCAGGACCTGGGGGCCGGTGTCGTCGGCTTCGGGCTGCTGGTGCTCGCCGCGACGGCGGCTCCGCTGCTCGGCATCCGCGTCGCGCCCTCGGTCCTGCCCACCCTGAGCCGCCGCCGGCTGCTGCCGCTCGGGCTGGGCACCGCGGCCGTCGCACTGATCCTCAGCGGCCTGGTCCACGACTACGTCCTCGCGCTGGTCCTGGTCGGCGTCGCCGGGTTCGCCGCCGGGGTGTCGATCAGCACCGGACGGGTGCTGCTGGACCTGGAGACCGAGGCGGCCCGCAGGCCCCTGGTCGCCGAGCACCTGCACGCCATGCTCCGGGCCGCCACCGGCACCGCGCTGGTGGTCGCGCCGCTGCTGGCCGCGGCCTTCGGCGCGCAGTTCGTCGACACTGCCGCGCTCCAGTTCGACCACGGCGGCGCGGGCCTGGCCATCGCCGTCGCGGGTCTGCTGCTGCTGATCCTCGCCGTCGTGGTGTTCGTCCGCGCCGACGACCGGCGCGGCGCCGCCTCGTTCAGCCGGGACGTCTGGGACGCGCTGCGAGGCGGCACCCGTCCCGTCCCGCACCGGGCCGGGCACGGTTACTTCATCGCCATCGAGGGCGGCGACGGCGCGGGCAAGTCCACCCAGGCCCAGGCGCTCGCCGAGTGGATCCGCAGCAAGGGCCACGAAGTCGTGGTCACCCGCGAGCCCGGCGGCAGCGCCGTCGGGCAGCGCTTGCGCGCCATGCTGCTCGATGTCGGCAACACCGGCATCTCGCACCGGGCCGAGGCTCTCCTGTACGCGGCGGACCGCGCCGAGCACGTCGACACGGTCATCCGCCCCGCCCTGGAGCGCGGAGCAGTCGTCATCACCGACCGCTACACGGACTCGTCCGTCGCCTACCAGGGGGCGGGCCGTGACCTCGCGGGCAGCGAGGTGGCCCGGATCTCCCGCTGGGCCACCGACGGCCTGGTCCCGGACCTGACGGTGCTTCTGGACGTCGCCCCCGAGGCCGCCCGCGAGCGCTTCACCGAGGCGCTGGACCGGCTGGAGTCCGAACCGCAGGAGTTCCACGCCCGGGTGCGTTCCGGCTTCCTGGCGCTGGCCGCCGTAGACCCGGTCCGGTACCTGGTCGTGGACGGCGCGCAGCCCCCCGCCGCCGTCACCACGGCGATCCGGCACCGGCTCGACCGGGAGCTGCCGCTCTCCGAGCAGGAGCGGGTCGCCCGCGCCGAGCAGGAGCGCCACGCCCGCGAGGCCGAGGAGCGCCGGCTCGCGGAGGAGGCCAGGGCCAAGGCCGAGGCCGAGAAGGCTGAGCGGGAGAAGCAGGCGCTGATCGAGCGGTTGCGCCTGGAGGCCGAGGAGCAGGCACAGGCACAGCAGGCGGAGGAGGACCGCCGCGCTGCTGAGGCTGCACGCCTCGCGGCGGAGGAGGCGCGGAAGCAGGCCGAGGCCGAGGCCGCGCGCCGTGCGGCCGAGGAGCAGGAACGCCGCGAGGCCGAGGCGACGGAGCGCCGCCGGGTCGAGTCGGAGGCGGCGCGCCTGGCCGAGCTGGAGCGGCAGCGCAACGAGAAGCGTGCGGACGAGCGGCGCCGTGCGGAGGAAGCGCTGCGCCGCGCGGAGACGGCCCGGCTCGCGGCCGCGGAGGCTGCTGCCACGGCGGCTACGGCTGCTGCAACGGCTGCGGTGACCTCGGACGAGACCGATGCCCCGACGCGGGAGATGCCGACGGCGAAGCCCGGTGCGTCGAGTGACGGCGAGGCGGCGACTGAGGCGCCTACCGAGGTGATCTCCCTGGTGCACAGCGCGGAGGAAGGCGAAGCGGAGAAGGGACGCGCTTCGGCGGCGGAGGAGACGACGGTCCTGCCGCAGGTAGCCGCGTCCGCCGTCAGGTCCGAGCCAGAGCCGGAGGCGCAGGAAGCAGCGGAGCAGGAGACCCGAGTGCTCCCGACTGTCACACCCGCCACGCCTCCCCTCCCCGCCACACCTCCGCCCCCCGCTCCCGCTGCGCCCCCCGCTCCGGCCGCGGACCCGGCGCCCGAGCGGCGCGGCAGGGCCGACGCCGACGACCGGACAGCGGTGCTGCCGAAGGTTCCGGCTCCGCCGACCAACCCCCCGCCGAACCCGCCGCCGACGCCGCCCACGAACCCGCCCGTGCCGCCGTCCGTGCCCCCGGCCGGCGCTGCTCCAGCCGCTCCGGCCGCAGCTGCCCCCGCCGGCGCTGATCCCGCCGCGGCCGGTCCAGCCGCAGCCGCTCCCGCCGCGGCCGGGGACGACAGCCGACGCCTGCCCAAGTCCTGGCGGGTCGCCAAGCCCCGTAGCGACGAGAGCGTGCAGGACCGCGTCCCCGACTGGCTGTTCCGCCCCGAGGACGGAGGGCAGAGCCCGCAGGCGCCCGGCGTTTCGCCGGTGGAGCGCACTCGGGAGATGCCGATCATCGATCCCGCCGCCCCCTCGTCCCAGCAGCGTGGCCGCTACGACTGGGCCGAGGAGACCCCGCTGGACGACCTGCCCAGCCTCACCGACGAGCTTCTGGGCTCCCGCGACGAGTGGTCGCAGTGGCACGACGGCGGCGGACCCGAGGAACCTGAAGGCCCCGCCAAGGGCCGTTCCAAGCGCTGACGGTCCGGGCCACGCCCGGCGTGTCGGTGGCGGCCGTTAGGCTCGACCTGACGGAGCGAGGAACCGGAGACATCGTGAGCGTGTGGGACGACCTGGTCGGCCAGGACCAGGTGGTGGAGCAGCTCGTCGCCGCCGCCCGGTCGGCGCGCGTCGTCCTGGCGGGCGGTCGGACCAGCGGGGAGGCCGAGCAGGCCGCGCCCGCCGGGGCCGGCACAACCGGGATGACGCATGCCTGGCTGTTCACCGGCCCTCCCGGATCGGGCCGGTCGACGGCGGCGCGGGCCTTCGCCGCCGCGCTCCAGTGCACCTCGCCGGACCTGGAACTCGGCGGGGTTCCGGGCTGCGGTTTCTGTGAGGGATGCCACACCGCGCTGATCGGCAGTCACGCGGATGTGGAGACGGTCCGCACCGATGTGCTGAGCATCGGTGTGAAAGAGACCCGCGAGCTGGTCCGCAGCGCGTCGATGTCCCCGGCCGGTGGCCGCTGGCAGGTGATCATCATTGAGGACTCCGACCGGTTGACCGAGGGTGCCGCGAACGTGCTGCTCAAGGCCATTGAGGAGCCTGCGCAGCGCACGGTCTGGCTGCTCTGCGCGCCGTCCGTCGAGGACGCCCTGCCGACGATCCGCTCCCGCTGCCGGCTGCTGGTGCTCCGCACGCCGCCGGTCGCGGCGGTTGCCGACGTCCTGGTGCGCAGGGACGGCATCGACCCGGAGATGGCGGCCTTCGCCGCACGCGCGGCACAGGGGCATATCGGCCGCGCCCGTCGCCTGGCGACCGATGCCGCCGCGCGGGAGCGTCGCGCCGAGGTGCTGAAACTGCCGCTGCGGGTGGCCGACCTGGGGGCCTGCCTGGCCGGTGCGCAGAGCCTCGTCGATGCCGCGGCGGCGGACGCCAAGACCGTGGCCGAGGAGGTCGACAGCAAGGAGACCGAGGATCTGCGGACGGCGCTGGGCGCTGCGGCCGGATTGGGCGGGCGCATGCCGCGCGGCACGGCGGGGGCGATGAAAGAGCTGGAGGACCGGCAGAAGCGCCGGGCGACCCGGACTCAACGCGACACCCTGGACCGTGCCCTGATCGACCTGTCGTCCTTCTACCGCGACGTTCTCGCCGTGCAGTTCGGCGCGCCCGGCGAGCTCTGCAACGAGGAGATGCGGGCCGCCGTGGAGCGGGTGGCGGGGGAGTCCACCCCGGAGCGGACCCTGCGGCGGATCGAGGCCGTGCTCGGATGCCGTACCGCGCTGGAGCGCAACGTCGCGCCGCTGCTCGCGGTGGAGGCGATGACGGTGGCGCTGCGGGCGGGGTGATCCCTTCCGGTCCCCTCGTCTGCCGTCACAGCCTGCTGCCCACCGCCCGCTAGCTCGTTCGGGTGACAGTCGCGTCCCTCGGTGGGGCGAGTGCCGGTGCCGGGGGATGGCACCGGGGTGATCTTGTGGTGGGTGGTTCTCGCGGTGACGGGTGCGGCGGCGGCAGTCTGGCTCACGGGCGGCGCGCTGGCGTCGTGGCGTGAACAGCGAGCGGGGCTGGTCTATGAACTGACGCCCCGCTACCGGGGCGTCGCAGTCCGGTCAGGCGCGGCCGTCGCGGCCCTCGGCTGCGTCCTCGCCGGCGGTGCGGGACTGGCTCTCGCCCCCGTCGACACCATCACCCGCACCCGAAGCTCGGGCCCGATCCCTCCGGCCCTCTCCCCCGTCCCGGCCTCTGACGCTACGGTCACCGCGTCGTCCGCGCCCTCCTCCGCTGGCGGAGCAATGCTGACGGTCGGTCACCCCTCTGGCGGCGCACTGCTGGAGGGGCCGCTTCCCGGCGTGCCGGGCCGGGTGCGGGTGTGGCTGCCGCAGCAGTACGCCAAGGCGTCGACCCCGCTGCCGGTCATGGTGGTGCGGGCGGACGACGCCGAACTGGGCGACGTCTTCGAGGGGCTCTCGGGAGCGGTCGATTCGGGACGCTCCAAAGCCTTCGTGGCCGTCGTGCCGACCCCGCCGTGCAACCCAGCCGGTGCGGACGTCGCAGCGGCAGGCGATCTCCTCCGTCACGCCGTCGCGGCGCGGTTTCACGTGGCGCCGGACGCCCGTGGATGGGGCCTGCTCGGCCTGGACGCGGGGGCGCCCTGCGCGGTGGAGGCAGAACTGGCCCGGCCGGGGTCGTTCATTGCCGCAGCAGGTCTCGGCGGACGCTATGACGACCTCGTCCGGCTGATGTCACACCGCACACCGCACCTGCCGCCGCACCTGCCGCCGCACCCGGCAGCCCACCCCACCACGCTGCCGCCCGCCACCCGACTGCTGCTCGCCGACTCCCACCGGGACACGGCCGGGCAGGACTCCGCCGCCCGTCTGCGCAGCGCCCTCGCCCGGCTGCCACGCGCCGACGTGCGACTCTCCTCGGTGGTGCGGGACTTCTCCGTCCAGCGCGAGCGCTTGCGTCTGGTCCGGCTGGCCGCCGGATATCTCACCGAACAACTCGCGGCCGGGCGGTGACCGTCGGCGCTGACGGATACGCTCTGAACTGCAGAGAGAGCTGAGGGACAGATGAAGGTATTGCGGCGGGTCGTGACAGCGTCGGTGGTGCTCGCGGGTCTGACGTTGAGCGGGTGCTCCGCGCCCGCGCCGTCGTCCCCCGGGGCGAGCCAATCCTCGGCGCCCGGCGCGGGCGGGCAGGGGGCGACCTCAGGGGCGTCCTCGTCCACCGACGCCGCCTCCGCGGCACCGGTGCTTCAGCCGCTTCCTGCGGCGATTCCGGCGGAGCTGCAGCACTACTACGCGCAGACGCTGAGCTGGGCCGGCTGCGACAGCGGGTTCCAGTGCGCCACGATGAAGGTCCCGCTGGACTACGCGCACCCGGCCGACGGCGACATCTCGCTGTCCGTCGTCCGCCGGCCGGCGACCGGACAGGGCTTCAAGCGGTTGGGATCGCTGCTGGTCAACCCCGGCGGTCCGGGCGGTTCGGCGGTCGACTACGCCGAGTACGCGGCGTCCAGCTACCCCTCCCCGGTACGCGCCTCCTACGACATCGTCGGGGTGGACCCGCGCGGCGTCGCCCGCAGCAGCCCGATCAGCTGTCTGACGGACAAGCAGATGGACGCCTACACGGCGACGGACACCACCCCGCAGACCCAGGCCCAGATCGACGCGCTCGTCGCGGCCGACAAGTCCTTCGCGCAGAGCTGCGCCCAGCGCTCCGGCAAGCTGCTCTCCCACGTCAGCACGGTGGATTCGGCGCGGGACATGGACGTCCTCCGCGGACTCCTCGGCGACGCCAAGCTCAACTACCTCGGCAAGTCGTACGGGACGTTCCTCGGCGCGACCTACGCGGGGCTGTTCCCGACCCGGGTGGGGAACATGGTGCTGGACGGCGCGATCGACCCCACCCTCGGGCCGCTCCCGCTGAACAGCGAGCAGGCAGGCGGCTTCGAGACGGCCTTCGGCGCCTTCGCCAACGACTGCGCGCACCGCAGCGGGTGTCCGCTCGGCGGCACGCAAGCGCAGGCCGGAGCGAAGATCGACGAGCTGTTCACCGCGTGGAACACCCATCCGCTGAGCACCGGGACGTCCCGTCCGCTGGACGAAGCCCTCGGCATGACCGGGGTGATCGCCGCGATGTACGACCAGGGGCAGTGGCCGCAGCTGCGCCTGGCGCTGACCCAGGCCGAGCGCGGTGACGGCTCGGGCCTGCTGGCCCTCTCCGACCAGTACTACGAGCGGGACCCCTCGGGGCACTACAGCAATCTGATGTACGCCAACGCGGCGGTGAACTGCCTCGACCTGCCGGCCGCGGCGAGCGACCCGCAGCAGGTCGAGCAGCAGCTCGCGATGTACCAGAAGGCGTCGCCGCACTTCGGTACGTCCCTGGCCTGGTCCGGTCTGACCTGCGCGTACTGGCCGGTGAAGCCGACCGGCGAGGCGCACACCATCCCGGCGCACGGCGCGGGCCCGATCCTGGTCGTCGGCACGACCCGTGATCCAGCCACGCCCTATGCCTGGGCCCAGGCCCTGGCCGGGCAGCTGGACTCGGGCGTGCTGCTGTCCTACGACGGCGACGGCCACACGGCGTACGCCAGGGGCAGCGACTGCGTGGACACGGCAGTCAACCTGTACCTGCTCTCCGGGCGGGTCCCCGCCAAGGGAACGGTCTGTAAGTAAGGAGCCAGGTAGTGTCACAATCCTTTCATCGCATCAACGAGTGGTGCGATGAAAGGATGAGGCTGGCATGTTCGGGGTCACTCACTACGGCACCTATGTGCTGGGCGCGCTGCTGATCGTTCTGCTCCCCGGCCCCAACTCCATGTACGTGCTCTCCGTCGCCGCCCGCAAGGGCGTCCGAACCGGCTTCCGCGCGGCGTCCGGGGTCTTCGTCGGCGACACCACGCTCATCCTGCTGACCTCACTGGGGGCGGCCTCGCTGCTGAAGGCGACCCCGCTGGTCTTCGACGGAGTGAAGCTGGTCGGCGCGGCATACCTGCTCTACATCGGCTACGGCATGCTCAAGTCGGCGCGCCAACTGTGGCGCGACCGGCACAGCGACCCCGCAGCCGAGGAGTCCGACCAGCCCGAGGTCCAGGACGAGCGCGAGCGCCCCTTCCGCCGGGCCCTGGTAATCAGCCTGCTCAACCCGAAGGCGATCCTCTTCCTGCTGTCCTTCTTCGTGCAGTTCGTGGACCCGGTTTACGGCCAGCCCGAGGTCTCCTTCGCGATACTCGGAGCCACCCTCCAGGTCTTCAGCGTGCTCTACCTCACCACGCTGATCCTCGCGGGCACCTACCTTGCCAACGCGTTCCGCCGCCGCCGTCGCCTCTCCGCCGGCCTCACCACCGGCGTTGCCGCGCTCTTCATCGGCTTCGCCGCAAAGCTCGCCACCGCCTCCGCCGGCTGACCCGCCTCCGGCCTCCCAAAAGGCCGTAAGGATCACCCCTGGGGACTGTGTAGACTATCCCCCGTTGCCGGTCGCCGACCGTCGACGGCGCCGCCTTAGCTCAGTTGGCCAGAGCAACGCACTCGTAATGCGTAGGTCTCGGGTTCGAATCCCGAAGGCGGCTCTCAGAAGCCCAGGACTCACTCGCCGTGACCTGGGCTTTTGTGCTTCTCGGGACCTTGTGATGCGGCCCTGCAAGGGCTGCCGTACAGCCCGGAGAGCCTGGGGTGGCCAAGGGGTGGCCATCGGGACATCAGCAGCGCAGAGGGGGTGGCCGAGTGCGCCGCGAACTCACACCGGAGGAGTCATGGGGAGTGGCTGCGACTGTTGACTTGGTTGGGCTCGGCTTTGTCGGAAGCGGACATCGAACGGCTGCTTGTCGAAGCCGAGACCATGGCTTGAGCGGTTTGCTGAAATGCTCGAGTCGATCGCGCGTACTGATTCGCATGACGGCTCTTGTGGCGCCGGTCGTCGGCGATATGGGTTCCTCGCATCTGGGCTCAACGAACTTGTCCGTGCTTCCCGCTTGTTCGGGTTGTGAGTTGTCCGCGTGAGCGTCGTGTCGTGGCGCAGCGGGCGCGAAGCCGCTGGTTGGCGGGGTTGCGGCAACCGTAGGCGGTCCGGGCGTCGGTCTTGATCGCCCGGTTGGTTCCCTCGGAGCCAGCGTTGCTCACTCCCGAGACGATCGCGGCTTCGATCTCGGGCCACCAGTTCTGCACCGTTGTGGCGAGGCGTTCCAGCTCCGGCAGGTGCGAGTTGGCGCAGGCGGCGTAGAACCGGAATAGCCGGTGCGCGATCGTCGTCCGCGCCGGGTTGGTGTGCATCAGGGCCAGGAGGTCTATCAGGTCTTCCTTGGCGTTCCACGCGGCCAAGATTGGGACGCCTATCTTCGCGGGAAGGGCATTGAGGTCGTCGACCATCGGGTCCAGGTGATCGGCGTGGACCTTCGCCGCGGAGCGCGTCATCCTGTTTCTCAGTTCCCATTCCCGGTTGCCATTGCGGCCGCGTCGTCCGCGCTGCTGCACGGTGACGCGGCGGCGGACCTCGGTGAGCGCGGTGTTGGCGAGTTGCGCGATGTGGAACCGGTCGACGACCAGAATCGCGTGCGGCAGGCTGGCCCGGACCGCGGACTTGAAGATGGTGCACATGTCGATGACGACGAACCGCACCCCGGCCCGCCAGGACTCCGATTGGGCGTCGATCCAGTCGGACACTGTCTTGGCGGTGCGGCCCTCGACCTGTCCGAGCAGCCCAGCGCCGCCGCGGAGGTCGACGAAACCGACATGCCATCGGTCCGCGGTCACCTCCCAGGCGTCGCCGGTCGCGGCCAGCCGGAACTTCGCCTTCCCGCGGCGGATCTCGTCGATCCCGAGCCGCTCGACCGGCGGCGTGACGGCGGGCAACGCCTCCTTGGCGTGCGCGGCGAACGCGGCCTGCGCGATCGGCCAGGAGATCTCATGGTCGCGGGCGGACTGGATAACGGTGCGCCCCAGGTCGGCCACCGCCGCACCGGCCGATTCCCGCAGCCGGCCGGTCAGCCTGGCCCGGGCCGGTATCTGTAGCAGCGCCTCGGTGAACGTCTTGCGCGGACAGGCCGCCTGGCGGCAGCGCCACCGGCGCTTGTTCCACGTCCGCTCGGTCCGCCGACCGGCCACCGGAAGATCACGCGGCCGGGTGGTCACCCAGGAGTGAGGGCGCTCCGAGCGGACGCCGCACCCCGGGCAGCATCGGGCCTGCTCATCCGTGGTGACCAGGGCCAGCATCGGGTTCCCGTCCCCGCCGGTGGTCACCGAGGCGACGGCCACCCCGACGAGACCGAACAGGCGCGTCGCATCGTTGGTCAAGCCCGTGACTTTCTCTCGGCCATCGCTGTGTCGGCGACTCGGAACAGGGTCCAGTTCGACCGGCCTCGGCGATGGGCGAGGCCCCGTGGCCGAGGAAGCGCCCACGGATCGCTCCGACTGGTTGCGAGGACCCGCGGGCAGGCCGGCAGCGTCACTCCAGGAGCCGGGCGGCAAGTTCCCGCCACTGCCCGATCGGCGGGGTCGCGGGCTCGGCCGTGAGGACGTAGAGGCTCACGTGGTCGGCACCGGCGGCGAAGTGTGCTGCGACGCGGTGGGCGATGTCGTCTGCGGTCCCGCGGCTAATCAGCGCGTCGACGAGCGCGTCGTCCAGGGCGTCCGCGTCGTGGAATCCCAGGACTTGCAGCAGCTTTCGCCGGTTGGGCAGCGCTGCGGCGGCGTAGGCACGGGCCAGTTCGGAGGAGTGAGCCCCGGCCGCATCCAGGATGACGAACTGGGTGACCGCCAACAGCGCGTCGGATCCGAGTTCGGCTCTGGAGTCGCGGAGCGACTGGGGGTGGCCAAGGGGTGGCCGGACGCCTTTGGACTGTGCATCACGAGGCGTCACGGCCCAACCAGGCGCATGTGCTCTGATCAGGCACGACAGCATTCGGTTGCGTCCAGGGAAGTGGTGTACGGGTTCCACCCGTTCCGGGGGTTTCGTCCCGGTAGTGGGTGTCGCCTGAGAACGTGAGACGGCCATCGGCTGATTCTTCGAGAACGACCAAGCTCTTGAAGGAGATCCGCACGATGACCGCACCTGACAGTGTGCCCTTTGCCGCTCTGCTGGAGGAGAACCTCGCCTCGGCGAGTCCCGACCTGTTGCGGGCGATGGTGAAGACCTTCGCTGAGGCGATGATGTCGGCCGACGTGGACCATGCCTGCGGAGGGGAGTACGGACGCCCCAGCGAAGACCGTGTCAACTCCCGCAACGGATACCGCCACCGGGACTGGGACACCCGCGCGGGAACGATCGACCTGGCCATCCCGAAGATCCGCTCCGGCTCCTACTTCCCCGCCTGGCTGCTGGAACGGCG
>NZ_JBGCBY010000029.1:0-119944 GCF_041262165.1 Streptacidiphilus sp. MAP12-16 | reverse complement strand
CTGGGCGGGGCGGAGGAGGGAGCCATTGCGGAGCACTGGCGACTGACGACAACCCGGTCAGGCGAGAGCCATCGGCCCGCGACGCCGCCCCCCATGTGCCGGTCGGTCTTGGTGGCGGGTGAGCTCTTCACATGGTCTGCGATCGCTGCTTTTCTGGTGTCCATGACATCCAGGGAAGGCATGTTGGACGGGAAGGTCGCGCTGATCACCGGCGCGAGCAGTGGCATAGGAGCGGCCGCGGCACGGGTCTTCGCCGCCGAGGGTGCGGTGGTGGTCCTCCTGGCCCGCCGCGAGCGCCAGTTGAAGGAACTGGAGGCCGAGCTGTTGGCAGCCGGCCACCGGGCCACGGCCGTGGTCGCCGACGTGACCCGGCCGGAGGAGGTCGGCCGCGCGGTGGACGCCGCGGTACGGATCCACGGCCGGCTCGACGCCGCGTTCAACAACGCCGGGTACGGTGTCGAGCGCACGCCGCTCCACCTGATGGACGACGCGGTCTTCGACGCCATCATGGACGTCAATGTGCGGGGCGTGTGGAACTGCCTGCGCAAGGAGATCCCGGCCATGCTCGCCTCCGGCGGCGGCACGATCGTCAACACGAGCAGCGTCGGCGGCCTGGTGGCGACTCCGGTGGCCGCCCCCTACGTCACGGCCAAGCACGCGGTGATCGGTCTCACCAAGGCGGCGGCCGCCGAGTACGGGACGCAGGGCATCCGGGTCAACGCGATCGCTCCCGGCACCACCCGCACCGAGTTGGTGGAGGCCTGGTTCGAGGCCAATCCCGGTATCGAGGAGCAGTTGCACACCGCCTCGATCCAGCCGCGCACCGCGCTGCCTGAGGAGGTCGCCCGGGCGGCGGCCTGGCTCTGCAGCGAGCAGTCGTCCTTCGTCACGGGCGCGGTGGTGCCCGTGGACGGGGGTTTCACCGCTCTGTGACGTCGACGGGCGGCCGGGGCAGTGACTCGTCCCGACCGCCCGACTCGTCCCGACCGCCCGACTCGTCCCGACCGCCCGACCCGTCGCGACCGCCCGACCCGTCCCGACCGCCGGTCGCGGCCAGCGCCAGCAGCGGCCACAACTCCTCGATCCGGGCCGGTACTTCGGAGTCGAGCTGGAGCGTGGGCAGCGCCTGCATTCCGAGTACCGTGGTGAGCAGCAGTTGTGCCACCGTGGCCGGGGCGTGGGTGGGCAGGATGGTCTGCGCGGACTGAGCCTCGGCGGTCAGTTGGACCATCCGCCGGGGAATCGCCCCGAGCGGCCGGCGACTGTGCTCGTCCGGCGGAAGTTCGGCCGTCAGGCGCAGGGCCGCCCTGATCCGGACGTCCGCGCGCAGCTGGTTGGTCAGGCCGATGGTGAGCAGTTCCAGGGTCGCCAGCGGAGGCAGACAGGACTGCTCCGCGCCGGCCAGCAGTGCCCCCCAGGCCCGGTCGGCGTGCAGCAGCAGCGCCCGGGCCAGCTCCTCCTTGGAGCGGAAGTGCCCATAGAGGGCCCCCTTGGACATGCCGGTGCGTGCCACCACCGTTTCGAGCCTGGTCTGGGCGAACCCGTGCGCCGCGAACTCCGCCGCCGCCGCGTCCAGTACCTGCTCGCGCGTCCGCCGCGCCCGTTCCTGCTTCATAGTCCGCTCCTTGGATCCTCTCGCCGCCCATTCAACATACCTTGCGGTCTGTTTTATGGCACCACCGGGTCGCCGAAGCGGTCGAAAATCCCAAGTGATGGCCCAAATGTTCGATCTGAGGCCTTGAAACAAACCTTCGTCGCGGTATTGTTATGACCATCTCACCACACCCTCCCTACCGAGGAGACCCGTGGCCATGCCCGTCATGCCCGTTACCGCAGGCCGATTCGGCAGCCTGCTTCGTGAGTTCCGGCTACGATCCGGCCTCACCCAGCAGGAGTTGGCAGACCTGTCAGCACTGAGCGTCCGAGCCCTCCGTGATCTGGAGGCCGGCCGCGTGCACCACCCGCGCCGGGAGACGGTCCGGCTGCTGTCCTCCGCGCTGCGCCTCGAAGGCGACCGCAGTGCCGCCTTTGAGCAGGCATGGGCGCCTACCGGAGGTGAATCGGCAGGGGAGTCGGATGCCGTCCGGCCGTGGTCGCTGCCAAGGCCTCCGACGCCCTCGACGGCCTCTGCCGCTCCCGCTGCCTCGGCTGCCCGCACCGGGACGTCCCTGGGCCGGGAACGCGAACTGGCCGCGCTGGTCGACCTGCTGCTCTCGGCGGGCCCGGGCCAGCTCACGGTCAGCGGCCTGCCCGGCGTCGGCAAGACCCGACTGGTCGCCGACGCGGCCGACCGGCTGCGCACCGGCCATGGCTGGGAGGTGAGTTGGGCCACCCCGGAGGCACTTCGGGCCGGTGGACCGCCCGAGCCGATCCCCGTGTCGTCCTGCGGCGGCTCACTGCTGGTGGTCGACGGTTGCGACGACCTCGCCCCGGACTCCTGGGGTGCGACCCTCGCCGGACTGAGACTGCGTCACCCCCACCGCCGGGTCGTGGCCACCGGCCGCGCCCCGGTCGGGCTCCCGGGTGAGCGGGTGATGCCGCTGGCGCCGCTGCCGGTCCGGCTCGCGGTCCCGAACGGGGACCCGGGCGGGCTGCTGGACCAGCCCGCCGTCCGGTTGTTCCTCTCCCATGTACGGCGGTCCCAGCCGGGCTTCCAACCCTCGGCCGCAGACGCGCCGCTGCTGGCCGAACTGTGCCATCTGCTGGACGGACTGCCCCTGGCGCTGGAGTGCGCCGCCGACTGGTGCCTGATCCTCCCGCTGCGGCAGTTGGCGGAGTGGGCCCGTGCCGATCCGCTGGCGGTGGCCGACCCGCCGCTGCCGGTGGACGAGAGACGGACGCTGGCCGCCGCTCTGCGTGCGGCAGCGGACGCGCTGCCGCAGGGGCGCAGGGCCCTGCTGCACCAGTTGGCCGGACAGGACCGGGAGTGGACTCTGGCGGCCGTGGGCCGCGCGGTCGGCGGAAGTCCGGCCCGTTGCGCCCAGGACCTGCACGCGCTGGTCCAGTGCGGCCTGCTGCAGGTCTGGCCACCCCAGGACGCGCACGGCTTCAGGGTGCCGCGGCTGGTCGCCCACGCACTGGCGGAAGTTCCAGCAACCGCCGGTGGTCTGCCGGTGCAACTGCCTGATCAGGGAGAAAGCTGCGCCTAGCGTCGGAGCAGCCGGGCAGCAGGGTGCCCGGCCGGTTGGGAAGACAGCCGACAGATCGTCAAACCCGGGGACGAAACATGGAGCTGGCACATGTCACCGCAACACCGTCGACCACAGGTCTCAGCGTCGTGGTCACCAGTGTCGCGTCCGACTCGCACACCTGGAACCTGATCTTCCTTCAGCTGCTGCTGGAGGAGCTCGGGCACCGGGTGACCAACCTGGGCGCTTGCGTGCCCGACCAGTTGATGGTCGAGCGCTGCCGCGAGATGCGCCCGGACCTGATCGTGATCAGCAGTGTCAACGGTCATGGGGCCACCGACGGCGGGCGCGTCGTGGGCCGTCTGCGTGAATGCCCCGAGCTGAGGACCACCCCGATCGTCATCGGCGGCAAACTCGGCATCGCCGGGGCGGGCAACCAGCGGCTGCTGGGCCGCCTGCGCGAGGCGGGATTCGACGCGGTCTTCGACGACAGCGCGGGGCTCGGCTCCTTCCACACCTTCGTCGGTGCCCTGAGCGAGGTCACCGGCCCGACCCCGGGTGCCGCCCTGCGGCCGGCCGCCGTCCGGTCCGCGGGTGCCGCCCGGGTAGTGGAGGCCGTCGCATGACCGGCTTCGGCGCGTTCGTCCGGGCCGCCGCGGCGGCCGGCGACCTGGTGGTGCAGCCGCGGATGGGCATGAGCGACCCGCGGCTGATGCGGGAGGGACTGCTCGCGACCCGGCGGGCCGCCGCGACCACCGTCGGCACGCTCACCCTGGACAGCTACACCCGGGTGGGCGACCACGAAGCCGTCCACCGAGCCCTGGAGCAGGGCGCCGACCTCAACGGGTACCCGCTGGTCCACCACGGCCCCGACACCACCCGGGCGGTCCTGGACGGGATCGCCGGGCCGAGCTTCCCGGTACAGGTGCGCCACGGCTCGGCGCACCCCGAGGCCATCTTCCGGACCATGGCGGCCACCGGCCTCAGCGCCACCGAGGGCGGCCCGATCTCCTACTGCCTCCCCTACAGCCGTAGTCCGCTGCGGGACTCGGTGGCCAGTTGGAGGCGCTGCTGCGAGGGCTTCGCCAGGCTGCGCGAGACCGGGATGGAGCCGCATCTGGAGACCTTCGGCGGCTGCATGATGGGGCAGTTGTGCCCGCCCTCGCTGCTTGTGGCGCTGAGCGTGCTCGAGGCCCTGTTCTTCCGCAGCCTGGGGCTGCGCAGTGTCTCGCTCAGCTACGCCCAGCAGACCAACCGGGAACAGGACGAGGAGGCCCTGGCCGCGCTGGCGGCGCTGGCCGCCGACCTGCTCCCGGACCTGGACTGGCACCTCGTCGTCTACACCTACATGGGCGTCTATCCCCGCAGCGAGCACGGCGCGCTGCTGCTGCTGGGGGAGGCCGCCCGGCTCGCGGCCCGCACCGGCGCGGCCCGACTGATCGTCAAGACCGCGGCGGAGGCGCATCGGATCCCCACCGTCGCCGAGAACGTCACCGCACTGGAGCTGGCGGCGAAGGCCGCCGTCGACGAGCGGGGCCGGTCCGCCGGCTATCCGGACACCGGGCTGCTGGCCGAGGCACGGGCGATCGTCGAGGCCGTGCTGGACCTGGACCAGGGGGACCTCGGCCTGGCGCTGGTGACCGCGTTCGAGCGGGGCTACCTGGACGTCCCGTTCTGCCTGCACCCCGACAACGCGGGCCGGTCCCGGAGCCTGATCGGCGCCGACGGGCGGCTGCTGTGGTCGGACATCGGCGCCCTGCCGATCGGCGGCCTCGCCGAGGTCTCCCGCTCCGAGCGGATGAGCTCGACCGCGCTGCTCTCCTCGCTCTCCTTCGTCGCGCGAGGTTTCGACGAGGCGGCCGTCGAGGCCGTACCGCGGCGCCCGGTGGCGGCCGCCGGCCGGCACGGCTGAACGGGCACCCGCGCGACCCGCCTACCGCACGACCCCGTGTACCGCACGCCCCTGTGTACCGCACCACCCGCGTACCGCGCGACCCCGTGTACCGCACCACCCGCGTACCGCACCGTCCGTCCTTCCGAACAGGAGCTGAACACCATGACCCTGACCGTTCCCGAGGCAGGTCCCCGCGAGGGCCAACTGCCCCCCGCCGACCCCCGGCAGCACCTGACGTCGCCAGTCACCCGGGCTGCGCTGCGGATCCAGCAGGGTCTGCTCGCCGCCGCCCGCGAGCACCTCACCGGAGCCGGGTTCGCCGAGATGCTGCCGCCGATCATCGGTCCGGTCACCGATCCGGGCGCGCGCGGCGCCAAGCAGGTGGACGTCGACTTCTACGGTCACCGCTACAAGATGATGACCAGCGCCATCCTCTACAAGCAGGCCTCGCTGCTGGCATTCGACAAGATCTTCTGCATTGCCCCCAACATCCGCCTGGAGCCGTTGGAGACCACCTCCACCAGCCGTCACCTGGTCGAGTTCCACCAGATCGACGTCGAGGTTGCCGGGGCGACCCGGGAGCAGATCACCGCCGTCGTCGAGGGCCTGGTCAAGCACATGGTGCGCCGGGTCGTCGAGCGGCTGCCGGAAGACTTCGCCCTGTTGGGCCGGGACACCGACGCCTTCGCGGCGCTGCTCGGTGAGTCCTTCCAGCGGCGCACACACGCCGAGGCCGTGGGTGAGCTGCACAAGCTCGGACACCCGCAGAGCCCGGACGCGGAAATCGACTGGGAGGGCGAGGCGCTGATCTCCCGTCAGTCCCCGCGCCCGTTCTTCATCGTGGACTACCCCAAGGGCTCGCGCGGCTTCTACGACCGGGAGAGCCAGGTCGTGCCCGGAGTGCTGCGCAACTTCGACCTGATCGCCCCGGAGGGCTACGGCGAGCTGTGCAGCGGCAGCGAGCGCGAGTCCGACTACGCGCGGATCGTCTCCCGGATCCGGGAGACCGGGGAGAACCCCGCCAAGTACGGCTGGTACCTGCAGTTGGTCCGCGAGGGCATCCCCGCGAGCGCCGGCTTCGGCATCGGCGTGGAGCGGCTCACCCGCTTCGTGACCGGACTGGACAACGCCTGGCAGGCCAACGCCTTCCCGAAGCTCCCCGGCGTGGTGTCGCCGTGAGCGCGGCGGGGCCGAACGCCCCTGGTCCGAGCACGCCAGGTCTGAGCACCCCTGGTCTGAGCACCCCAGGTCTGAGCACGCCCGGCCTGCCCGAGCAGGCGATCCGGGAGCGGGCCCGGCTGGGCGCCGCCGCCGCCTTCCCGCCGGACGGGGCCTACGGGCAGACGCTGTTCGGCGCCGAGCCCGGCGCCGGGACCGGCGACCCGCTGGACGCCTTCCGGCTGGCGCAGCCGGTGTTCATGCCGCTGCGCCTGGAGAAGCTGATCGAGCTGGGCCGCGAGCCGCTGCACACGGACGTGGACCTGTCGGCGAACGTGGGCGGGTTCTCCTCGCCGCTCCCGCTCTACCTCTCCGCCTTCGGCTCGACCCGCGCGGCCGGCACCGAGCAGGTGCTGGGCGCGAGCCGCCAGGCCGGACGCCTGGGCATACCCATGGTGATCGGTGAGAACGTCGTGCCGATCACCGGCTACGGCCGCGCCGGGGAGCAGACCCAGCGCTCGGTGCTGGCCCGGATCCAGTCCTACACCGGCGAACTGCCGGACGGGATGGGCGGTCTGGCGGTGCAGCAGAGTACCGAGGACGCCGACGCCGAGGTGTGGAACCTGGTGTACAGCGACCCCGGTGCGCGGCCGCTGTTGGAGAGCGGACGGCTGGCCTTCGAGCTGAAGGTCGGTCAGGGCGCGAAGCCCGGTCTGGGCGGCATGACCGTGCTGGACCGGGCCGCCGCCGCGCGGGTGGACGAGCAGTTCGCCATCGAGGAGGTGTTCGGCCCGGACGCCGACCGGGTCCTGCGCTGCGGCAGCGCAGGCACGGTCACCGAGGAGATCCTGCGCCAGCAGGTCCGGCTGATGCGCAACAACTACCCGCGGGCCAAGGTGTGGGTGAAGCTGCACCCGGGCCGGGACATCGCCCAGGCCGCCGCGGTGGCCTGGGAGGCCGGCGCGGACGCGGTGACCGTGGACGGCGCGGAGGGCGGCACCGGTTGGGCGCCGACCATCGCGATCCAGCGCGTCGGGCTGCCGCTCGGTGAGTGCCTGCTGCGGATCGGCCGGTCCGGCGGCCGGCCGCTGGCGTCCGGCCGGATCTGGGAGGGGGGCCGGGCCGCCGTCTGCCTCGCCCTGGGGGCCTCGGCGGTCGGTCTCGGCCGGGCGGCCCTGGTCGCCGCGGACGAGGACCCGGAGCGGGGACTGACCAGGCTGGTCGAGTGCCTGGCCCTGGAGCTGCGGATGCTGACCAGCGCGCTCGGCAAGTACGCCGTCTCCGCGCTCGCACCCGAGGACCTGTGGGCTCCCGGCACGGCCGGCCCGCCGAGTACGTCGGGAGCGCACGGACTGTCCGCACCCGGGTCCGCGCGTGCGCGGCAGAGAGAAGGAGCGCTGAGTCATGACTGATCTGCAGACGCACGTACCGGCCCCGAAGGCGCGCAGCGCCTCCTCCCCGTTCGGTCTCAACTACCTCGGCTTCACCGGCGCGATGGGCCTGGCCTCACTCGGCGACGCCTCCTGGTACATCGCGCTCACCTGGACCCTCTCCCGCAGCGTCAGCCCGGCCGTGGCGGGAGCGCTGCTGGCGCTCGCCTCGCTGCCGCGCATGGTCGCCCTGCTCGGCGGAGGTGTACTGGCCGACCGCAAGGGTCCGCGCCGGGTGATGGTGGTGACCGACCTGCTGCGCTGCGGGGTGATGCTGACGGCGGCCGCACTGATCGCTCTCAGCGGACCCTCGGTGCCGTTGCTGTTCGCCGCCGCGGCACTGGTGGCACTGCTCAGCGCCTTCTTCATTCCGGCCTCGGGCGCGGTCAAGCCGCTGCTGCTGGAGGACCGGGACCTGGTCCGCGGCAACGCCATGTTCGTGCTCGGCCTGCGCGGCGGGCAGGCGGCCGGCGGCCCGATCGGCGCCTGGCTGATCGGTGTGGGCGGGGTGGCCCTGATCGCGGTGGTGAACGCCTTCGGCTACCTGTTCTCGGCCGCCGCCTCCTGGCGCGTGCGCTATCTCCGGGAGCCGGCACCTGCGCCCGAACGGCCGCGCTTCTGGCCGCAGTTGGCGGATGGCCTGCGCTATCTGCGCGGCGAGCGGGGCATCCTGACGGCCGTTCTGCTGATCACCCTGACCGAGCTGGCCTGCGCACCGCCGGTGAACCTGGGTCTGGTGCTGCTCTCCAGGCGGATGGACACCGGTGCCGGAGGGGCCGGCCTGCTGCTCACCGCCTACACGGTGGGTGCGGTGGCCAGTTCGGTCCTGGCGATGTCGCTGCCGCCGCTGCGGCGCGGCGGGCTCGCCCTGATCGTGGACACCGCGCTGGCGGGGGTGTGTCTGCTCGGTACCGGCCTGGCCCACTCGCTCTGGATCACCCTGGGGCTTTACGCGGTGCTGGGCATGGTCACCGGGCAGTCCGGCGTCATCCTGGTGTCCCTCACGCAGCGGTTGACCGCCAGTGCCGTCCGTGGCCGGGTGATGGCGGTACTGTCGCTGGTCATCTACGCCTCCGCGCCACTGGCCAACCTGCTCTACGGCCTACTGGTCGGCTTCCTGGGCTTTGCGGCGACGATGGCGGTCTTCTCCTCGCTGGCCTTCGCAGCCACCGCGATCGTCGTACTGACGCCCCGGCTCCGGAGCGTCCGCCTTGACTGACGACATCTTCTGGGGCGACGACACCCCGACCGCACCGCGGCCGGCCGGATTCCCGCCGCTGCGCGAGCTGGGCCGGCGGCTGCGGGACGGACGGGTGAGCAGCGCGGAGCTGACCCGGCGCTGCCTGGGCCGGATCGCCGAGGCTGACGCCCTGGTGGGTGCGGTACTGGTGGTGGACGGCAGCGCGCCGGCGCAGGCGGCGGCGGCCGACCGCCGGCTCGCGGCCGGCACCGGGCGCGGGCCGCTGGACGGCATTCCGGTGCTGGTCAAGGACAGTATCGACACGGCCGGGCTGGCCAGCACCGCGGGTTCGCGGCTGCTCGCCGACGTGCCGCCGCGCACGGACGCGGAGATCGTGCAGCGGCTGCGGGCGGCCGGTGCGGTGGTGCTGGGCAAGACCAACCTCACCGAGTGGTCCAGTTTCCGCTCCACCCGGGCGTCCGAGGGCTGGTCAGCCGTCGGCGGCCAGACCTGCAACCCGCACCGGCCGGACCACAGTCCGGGCGGATCCTCCTCGGGTTCGGCAGCTGCCGTGGCGGCGGGGATGGCACCGCTGGCGCTGGGCACCGAGACCGACGGCTCCGTCGTCGGGCCGGCCGGGGCGTGCGGTGTCGCCGGGCTGAAGCCGCCGCCGGGGCTGCTGCCCCGGCGCGGCGTCGTACCGATCAGCGAGACCGAGGACTGCGTCGGACTGCTGGCCCCTCGGCTGGAGGACGCCGTGCTCGCGCTGGCCGCCCTCGGCGGCCCGCCGGCCCCCGAACCCCGTCCACCGCGGACGCTGCGGCTGGGACTGTGGCGGGTGACCGGTATGCCGCGTGCGGTGAACGCCGCGCTGGACGCGGCCGCCGAGGCGCTGCGGCACCGCGGCGCGGTCGTCGTCCCGGTCGAACTCGTGCTGGAGCGTGACCTGCTGGCCGACGGGCTGCGAGCGATGTACGCGGAGTTCCGGCCCAGCGTGGAGCGCTATCTGCGGACCCGTGCGGGCGTCCCGCAGACCCTGCCGGACCTGATCGCCGCCAACCTGGCCGACCCGGTCGAGCTCTCGCTCTTCGGGCAGGACCTCTTCGAGACCGCGCTGCGGGTCAGCGAGGACGACCGGGCGCACGCGGTCGGATACCGGGGGCGGGCCGTCGAACGCGCGACGGCGCTGCTGGACGGAGTGCTGCGGCGGCACGGCCTGGACGCGGTGCTCGCCGCGACCAACGAGCCCGCCTGGCTGGTGGACCACCAGCTCGGCGACCCCTTCTCGCCCGGCAGCTCCACCGCGCCCTCGCTGGCCCGCCGCCCCAACCTCACCCTGCCCCTCGGAACGGCGGAAGGCCTGCCGATCGGCCTGTCCGTCTTCGGACCGGACGACCTGACCCCGCTGCTCGGCGCCGCGCTCGGGATCGAGAACGCGCTGCGGCAAACTGCCGGTCTTCTGCCCGAATTTCTGCCGATCGGCTGAGTCGGCTATTTCTATGCTTTTCTCGAAAGCATTCCATGGTTTCCTTCGGCTCGCGCCGAATTTCTTTGAGGAGAATCCGGTGGCAAATCCGTTCGACGACGAGGACGGCACGTTCCTGGTCCTGGTGAACAGCGAGGACCAGCACTCGCTGTGGCCGGCCCGCTTCGACCTCCCGGCCGGCTGGACCCAGGTCTTCGGCCCCGGCGGCCGACCCGCCGCGCTCGCGTACATCGAGGACGCCTGGACCGACATCCGCCCCGCAAGCCTCGCCGCAGGCGTCTGAGCGAAGGACGAGGCCCGGCGATGACCCCCCTGTCGTTCGCGCAGACCCGGCTCTGGTTCCTCCAGCAGGTGGAGGGACCGGCTGCGACCTACAACGTTCCGCTGGCGCTCCACCTGCACGGGCCGCTGGACGCCGAGGCCCTGCGCGCCGCAGTCACCGACCTGGTCGGCCGGCACGAGGTGCTGCGCACGCTCTTCCCCGAGCGGGACGGGCAGCCCTGGCAGCACGTCCTGGATGCTGCCGAGGCCCGGCCGCCGTGGACCCGGACGCTGTGCGCACCCGAGCTGCTGGAGGTGGAGCTGGCCCGCGTCGGCGGCCAGGGCTTCGACCTCGCGATGGAACTCCCGCTGCGGGCCCGGTTGTTCGTCCTCGGCCCGGAGCAGCACGTGCTGCTGCTGGTGATCCACCACATCGCCACCGACGGCTGGTCGCTCGGTCCGCTGCTGCGCGACCTGGCCGCCGCGTACGCGGAGCGGGCTCAGGGCCGCCCACCGGCCTGGGAGCCGCTGCCGGTGCAGTACCGCGACTACGCGCTGTGGCAGCACGAGCTCCTCGGTGCGACCGGACAGCCCGGCAGCCTGATCACCGAGCAGCTCGGCTACTGGTGCGAGGCCCTCGACGGGCTGCCTGCGGAGCTGCCCGTACCCAGCGGGCGGCCGCGACCGGGCACGGCGTCGGGCCGGGGCGCGGTGCTCCGCGCCGAACTCGATCCGGAGCTGCACCGGGACCTGCTGGCCTGTGCCAGGGAGCACGACGCCACCCTGTTCATGGTGCTGCAGGCGGCCTTCGCGGCGGTGCTGGCCAGGCTGGGAGCCGGCGACGACATCCCCCTGGGCATGCCGGTCGCAGGACGCACCGACGAGGCGTTGGAGGACCTGGTCGGCTTCTTCGTCAACACCCTGGTGCTGCGCGCGGACGTCTCCGGCGACCCGACCTTCAGTGAGCTGCTGGCCCGGGTCAGGACGGCCGACCTGGGTGCCTTCGCGCACCAGGACCTGCCGTTCGAGCGGTTGGTCGAGGAGCTCAACCCGGTCCGCTCGCTGGCCCGGCACCCGCTCTTCCAGACCATGCTGCTGCTGCAGAGCCACGCCGGGGTGACAGCCGACTTCCCCGGCCTCCGGGCAAGGGCCGAGGTGGTCGAACTGGAAGTGGCGAAGTTCGATCTGACCGTGGAACTCGCCGAGACCAGGGACGCCGGCGGCGACCCGTCCGGAATCACACTGCTGCTCAAGTACGCCACCGACCTCTTCGACCGGGAATTCATGGAACTGCTCGCCGAGGGGTTCACCCGGATTCTGCGGGTCGCGGCGAAGGACCCGGGAATTCGGCCGAGCCGGATCGAAGCACCGACCATTGACACGGCAATTGCGAGAAGGGGCTCCCACGCCATGGACCGAACGGACGACATTCCTCTCTCCTACGCGCAGCGGCGGCTGTGGTTCCTGAACAAGATGGAAGGGCCCAACAGCACCTACAACGTCGCGCACACCATCAGGCTGCGCGGTCCGGTGGACGTGACGGCCCTGCGCACAGCCGTCGCCGACGTGGTGATCCGCCACGAGGCCCTGCGCACGGTCTTCCACGAGATCGACGGAGAGCCCTACCAGTGCGTCGTCGGCGCGGAGGACGCCAGGCTCGACATTCCGGAGTTCCGGGTCACCCCCGAGCAGTTGGCCCTGGAGCTGGACACGGCGGCCCGTCGGGCCTTCGACCTGGGCGCCGAACTGCCGATCAGGGCGGACCTGTTCACGGTCGGCCCGGAGGAGCACGTACTGCTGCTGGTGATGCACCACATCGCCAGCGACGGCTGGTCGCTCGGACCGGTGATGCGCGACCTGGCCGCCGCCTACCAGGCCCGCAGCTCCGGCTCCGCGCCGGTCTGGGAGCCGCTGCCGGTCCAGTACGTCGACTACACGCTGTGGCAGCAGGAGGTGCTGGGTTCGGCGGACGACCCCGACAGCCTCCTGTCCCAGCAACTCGCCTTCTGGCGCGAGGCGTTGACCGGACTGCCGGAGGAGCTGAGCCTGCCGCTGGACCGGCCGCGCTCGGCCGAGGCCAGCCGCACCGGTGAGATCAGCATGCTGACCTTCGACAAGGCGCTGCACCGGCGACTGCTGGACTTCGCCCGGGAGAACAACGTCACCTTGTTCATGGTGCTGCAGGCAGCCGTCGCGGGCCTGCTGACCCGGCTCGGCGCGGGCACGGACATACCCTTCGGCACCCCGAGCGCGGGCCGCAGCGACGAGGCGCTGGACGAACTGGTCGGCTTCTTCGTCAACACCCTGGTGCTGCGCACCGATGTCTCAGCCGACCCCACCTTCCGCGAGCTGGTCGCCCGGGTCAGGGCGGCCGACCTGGAGGCCTATGCCAACGCCGACGTGCCGTTCGAGCGGCTGGTCGAGGAGCTCAACCCGGTCCGCTCGCTGGCCCGGCACCCGCTGTTCCAGGTCATGCTGGTAGTGCAGAACAACGCCGAGGCCAAGCTGCAGATCCCCGGCATCGACGTGGAGATCGAGCCGGTGGTCACCGGCTCGGCCAAGTTCGATCTGACCTTGGGCTTCACCGAGACCTTCGACGCCGACCGTGAGCCGGCCGGGATCCTCAGCGTGGTCGAGTACGCGACTGACCTGTTCGACCGATCCTCGGTGGAGTCGCTCGCCGCCCGCCTGGAACGGCTGCTGGGACGTCAGCTCGCCGAGCCGGACGTGCCGGTGGGCCGGCTGGAGGTGCTCTCCCGCGCGGAGCGGCAGGCCCTGCTGGTGGACTGGAACGACACCGCGACGGAGTTCCCGGCCGACCGCTGCGTGCACGAGCTCGTCGAGGAGCAGGCCGCGGCCCACCCGGACGCCATCGCGCTGGTCTTCGGCGCGGAGCGGCTCTCCTACGCCGAACTCGACGCCAGGGCCGACCAGCTGGCCCGGCACCTGGTGGCCCGGGGCGTCTCGCGCGGCGAGATCGTCGGCGTCTACCTGGAGCGGGGCGTGGAGCTCACGGTCGCTGTGCTCGCCGTGCTCAAGGCGGGTGCCGCGTACACGATGCTGGATCCGGAGTTCCCGGTCGACCGGATCACCGCGGTGCTCGGCCATACCGGTGCCCGCTTCGCCGTCACCCGCGCGTCCCTGGCAGGCCGGATCGGCGGCGGGACCGGCGGGACCGGCCTCACCGAGATCGTCCTCGACGAGCCGGCCGTGGCCGAGGCGGTGGCCGCGCAGCCGGTCGGGCCGTTGGGCCGGACCGCGCGCCCCGGCGACGCCGCCTGCGTGATGTTCACCTCCGGCTCGACCGGCGTCCCCAAGGGCGTGGTCTCCCCGCACCGGGCGGTGGTCGGCACTCTGGTCGGCCAGGGCTTCGTGGACTTCAAGGCCCCGCACGTCTGGCTGCAGTGCGCCCCGGTCTCCTGGGACGCTTTCGCGCTGGAGCTCTTCGGCCCGCTGCTGTCCGGCGGCGTCTGCGTGCTGCAGCCCGGACAGCGTCCCGAACCATCGGTCATTGCCCGGTTGGTGACGGAGCATCAGGTGGACACCCTGCATGTCTCGGCAAGCCTGCTCAACTTCCTGCTGGACGAGTACCCGCAAGCGTTCAGCGGCCTGAAGCAGGTGATGACCGGCGGCGAGGCCGCCTCGGTCGGCCATGTGATGCGACTGCTGCGCGACTTCCCGCAGCTCAAGCTGGTCAACGGTTACTCGCCGGCCGAGAGCATGATCTTCACGGTGGCTCACGAGATCACCACCGCCGACGGAGACGGCGGACCCATCCCGGTCGGCCGGGCGTTGCGGAACAAGCGCCTCTACGTGCTGGACGAGTCGCTGTCCCTGGTCGCGCCCGGCGTCGCCGGAGAGCTGTACATGTCCGGGGTCGGCCTGGCCCACGGCTACGCCGGACAGCCGGGAATGACTGCCTCCCGCTTCGTCGCCTGCCCCTTCGGCGCCGCGGGCGAGCGCATGTACCGCACCGGCGACCTGGTGCGCTGGCGCACCGACGGCGTGCTGGAGTTCCTCGGCCGGGCCGACGACCAGGTGAAGATCCGCGGCTTCCGGGTGGAGCCGGTGGAGATCCAGACGCTGCTGGCCACCCACCCCGAGGTCGGCCAGGCCACCGTGCTGGCCCGTGAGGACGTCCCCGGGGACAAGCGCCTGGTGGCGTACGTCGTGCCCGACGGGGCGACCACCCCCGACCCGCGCGAGCTGCGCGCGTTCGTGGCCGAGCGGCTGCCCGAGTACATGGTCCCCTCCGCCGTCGTGGTGCTGGACTCGCTCCCGCTGACACCCACCGGCAAGCTGGACCGGCGCGCGCTGCCGGTCCCGCAGTACAGCGTCACCGCCCACGGCCGGGCCCCGCGCGACGAGCGCGAGGAGAAGCTCTGCGCCCTGTTCGCCGAGATCCTGGGCCTGACCGGCGGCGTCGGCATCGACGACAGCTTCTTCGACCTGGGCGGCCACTCGTTGCTGGTCACCCGCCTGATCAGCCGGGTCCGCTCGGTGCTGGGCGCCGAAATCACCATCAAGTGCGTGTTCGAGGCCCCGACCGTGGCCGGCCTGGTCGGACAGCTCACCACCGCACCCAAGGCCCGCCCCGCGCTGCGTGCCCGGGTCCGTAGTGCCGGCGGCGGCGTCTCATGATCCCGCTCTCCTACGCCCAGGCCCGGTTGTGGTTCTTCGAGCAGATGGAGGACGGGGCCAACACCTACAACCTGCCCTATGCGCTCCGCCTCCGCGGAGCCCTCGACCAGGCGGCGCTGCGGACGGCCCTCGACGACGTCCTGTCCCGGCACGAGGCGCTGCGCACCGTCTACCAGGAGGTCGACGGCGAGCCCTGGCAGCAGGTGCTTCCGGTCGAACAGGCCACGGCGCCCTGGGAGGTGACGACCTGCACCGAGGCGGAACTGCGCCCCGCGCTGGAGGACGCCTGCCGGGCCGGCTTCCGGCTCGCCGAGGAACTCCCGATCCGGGCCCGGCTGTTCGTCCTCGGTCCGGAGGAGCACGTACTACTGCTGGTGATGCACCACATCGCCAGCGACGGCTGGTCGCTGGGACCGCTGGTACGGGACCTGGCCGCCGCGTACGAGGCGCGCTGCCGGGAATCCGCGCCGGGGTGGGAGCCGCTGACCGTGCAGTACTCCGACTACACCCTGTGGCAGCAGGAGCTGCTCGGCGCGGCGGACGACCCGGAGAGCCTGCTGAGCCGTCAACTGGCTTACTGGCGGCAGGCACTGGCCGGACTCCCGGAGGAGATCCGGCTGCCCGCCGACCGGCCCCGCCCGGCCGTCCGCGGCCACCGGTGCGCGGCGGTCGCGGTGCACGCGGACCCGGCTCTGCACGAGACGCTGCTGTCCTTCGCCAGGCAACGGCAGGTGACCGTGTTCATGGTGGTGCAGGCGGCCCTGGCCGCCCTGCTGACCCGCCTCGGCGCGGGCGACGACATCCCCATCGGCTCGGTCACCGCCGGACGCACCGACGAGGCGTTGGAGGACCTGGTCGGTTTCTTCGTCAACACGCTGGTGCTGCGCACGGACACGTCCGGCGACCCGAGCTTCCGGGAGCTGGTGGACCGGGTCAGGGAGGCCGACCTCAGCGTCTTCGCGCACCAGGACCTGCCCTTCGAGCGGCTGGTGGAGGAGCTCAACCCGCCCCGTGCGATGGGCCGCCACCCACTGATCCAGATCATGCTGCTGGCCCAGCAGACCGACGCCGACGGCTCGGCCGCAGGCGCCTCGCCCTGGTCCGGACTCGCGGCGGAGCCGGTGGGGGTCGGTACCGACTCGGCCAAGTTCGACCTCACCATCGCGGTGGAGGAGCTCTACCGGGCCGGTTCGCCGGACGGCCTCCGCCTGGTCATCGACCTCGCCACGGACCTCTTCGAACCGGAGACCGGCACCCTGCTGGGCGAGCGGCTGATCCGCCTGCTCGGCGCCGCGCTGGCCGACCCGGGGCTGCCGATCGGGGAGTTGGCGCTGCTCACCGACGAAGAACACGCCGCCGCACTGGCCGTGGCCCGCGGTCCGGTGTCGGCGGTGCCGCCGGGTGTCCTGGTGCACGAGCGGATCGCCGCCCATGCCCGCTCCGCACCGGAACGCATCGCGGTCGAGTACCGGGACACCCGTATCACCTACGCCGAACTGGATGGCAGGGCCGATCGACTGGCCGGGCTGCTGGCGGACGCCGGGGTACGCAGGGGAGCGTTGGTCGGCGTCTGTCTGGGCCGAGGCATCGACATGATCGTCTCCCTGCTGGCCGTGCTCAAGGCCGGAGCGGCGTACCTGCCGCTGGACGCCTCGTATCCGCAGGAGCGGCTGGAGTTCATGCTGCGGGACGCGGAGACGGCGGCCGTGGTCACCACCTCCGCGCTGGGGCAGGGGCTTCCGGTCGGCTCGATCCCGGTGCTCAGGATCGACCGGCTGGACCTGCTCGCCGCGGAACCCGCGTCCGGAGCGAGCGAACGCCCGCCGACCGGGCTGGTCGGCTCGGACGCCGCCTACGCGATCTACACCTCAGGATCGACCGGCCGCCCCAAGGGCGTGGTGGTGGAGCACCGGCAGCTCAGCGACCTGTGCGCGTGGCTGCAGCGGGCCTACGGCGTCACCTCGGCCGACCGGGGGGGCCAGGTCGCCACCCCGGGCTTCGACGCCTCCGTCATCGAGATCTGGCCGGTCCTCTCGGCCGGCGGCACCCTCTGCGTGGTCGAGCAGGACATGCTGGACGACGCCGAGGCACTGCCCGACTGGATCGAGAGGACCGGGCTCACCGTCTGCTTCCTGCCGACACCCCGGCTGGAGGTCATGATCGACCGGCTGGCGGCCCGGCCGGGCGCGCTTCGCTTCGTCTACACCGGCGGTGACGTGATGCACCGCTGGCTCCCCCGGGGCACCCCGATCCGCATCGTCAACGCCTACGGCCCCACCGAGTTCACCGTCGCCGCCACCGCCTTCGACCTGGTGCCGGAACCCACCGGCGGGGGTGAGCTGCCACCCATCGGCCTGCCGGTCGACAACGCCCGCAGCTATGTCCTCGACGATCGGCTGGCCCCGGCGCCGGACGGCTGCGAGGGCGAGCTCTATCTCGCCGGGCAGGGCGTGGCAAGAGGCTATCTGCGCCGGCCGGGGTTGACCGCGTCCCGCTTCACCGCCGACCCGTACGGGCCGCCAGGGAGCCGGATGTACCGCACCGGAGACGTGGTGCGTCGCGCCGCGGACGGCACGCTCGCCTTCGTCGGGCGCGCGGACCAGCAACTCAAGCTGCGCGGACTGCGGATCGAAGCAGGCGAGGTGGAGGCGGTGCTGACCCGCCACCCCTGCGTGGAGGAGGCGGTGGTCGACATCCGCTCCGGGCAACTGGTCGGCTACCTGGTCCCGACCGGGGGCGCCCTGCCCGACCCGGACGAACTGGCCCGCCACGCGGTCCGCTGGCTGCCGACGCACATGGTGCCCACGTCCTGGGTGAGGCTCGAAGCGCTGCCGCTGACCGCCAACGGCAAACTCGACCGCCGCGGGCTGCCCGCCCCGGCCGAGGCCGAGCGACGGCCCTCCCGGCCACCGCGCACCGAACGGGAGCGGCTCCTCTGCGGGATCTTCGCCGAACTGCTGGGCCTGGCCGGTGAACCCGGTTCCCCAGACGGTGTGGGTGCCGAGGACAGCTTCTTCGTACTCGGCGGGCACTCACTGCTGGCGACCAGGCTGGTCAGCCGCATCCGTTCGGCCTTCGGCGTGCGGCTCAGCCTGCACTCCCTGTTCGAGGCACCCACTCCGGCCGCGCTGGCCGAACGCCTCGACCGGGGTGACGCCGGGTCAGCCGGTCTGGACGTGCTGCTGCCGCTGCGCACCGCAGGCTCGCTCGCGCCGCTGTTCTGCGTCCATCCGGCGGCCGGGATCAGCTGGGTCTACTCGGGCCTGCTCCGGGTCCTCGAACCCGAACGACCCCTCTACGGACTGCAGTCCCGTGCCCTCGCCGACCCGCAGGCCGCGCCCGCCGACATCCAGGCGATGGCCAAGGACTACCTGGAGGAGATTCGCCAGGTCCGCCCGAACGGCCCCTACCACCTGCTGGGCTGGTCCTACGGCGCCGGAGTCGCGCACGAGATGGCGACGCAGTTGGAGGCGGCAGGGGAGGAGGTCGGGCTGCTCACCATGCTCGACGGCTATCCGCCGCTGCCCGAGCAGCGCCGTCCGTGGGCCGCCGAGGACAGCGACACGCTGGCCGCACTGCTCGGTACCCTCGGCCACCAGGTCGACGAGCGCACCGCCGCGACGCTCACCCCGGCGAGGTACGCGGAACTGGCCCGCGCGGCGGACGGTCCGCTGGCCGGGCTGGACGCCGAGGTGATCGGGGCGCTGCCGCGGGGCTTCGCCGCCAACCTCGGTCTGCTGGCCGGATTCCGGCCCGGGAGCTACCGGGGGGATGTGCTCTACTTCCGCGCCGCCGCCGACAAGACCGCCGACCCGTCCTCGCCCTCGCCCTCGCAGTGGGCACCGCACGTCGAGGGGCGGATCGAGGTGCACGACCTGGACTGCGTCCACGCCGCACTCACCGGACCCGAGCCACTCGCACTGATCGCCCCCGTCCTGACCGCCCACCTTCGGAGCGCCGAAGCATGACCGCACCCACCGCCACCACACCCGCCGCCACCACGACCGCCGTCGCCACACCCAACGTCACCGGACCCGTCGTCACCGGACCCGTCGTCACCCCGACCGACCAGGTGCTGCGCTTCTACGCCTGCGTCGACTCCGGGGACGCCCTCGCCATGGCCGCCCTCTTCGCCCCGGACGCGGTCTACCTGCGTCCCGGCTACCCGGAGCGGATCGGCCCAGAGGGCCTGCTGCACTTCTACACCGTGGAACGCACCATCCGCGAGGGCGGGCACACCCTGCACCACGTGATCGCGGACGGCCCTGACGTCGCCGTCTTCGGCGATTTCCACGGCACGCTGCACAGCGGCGCGCCGGTCGACCTGAGCTTCGCCGACTACTTCGGCGTCGGCGAGCACGGCCTGTTCTCCCGCCGCGAGACCTACTTCTTCGCTCCGCTCGCATAAACCGACCGGCACATGGGGGGCGGCGTCGCGGGCAAGGGGGCACCTCCCGCCCGAAGGGTGGGGGAGGCTCTCGCCTGGCCGGGTTGTCGTCAGTCGCCAGTGCTCCGCAATGGCTCCTTCCTCCGCCCCGCCCAGACTCTCCCCCAAACTTCGTCCGGGGGTGCCCCCTCCCTCGACCCGCTCCTTCACCCACCCCCCATGTGCCGGTCGGTCTTAGGGCCCGTCCTGCCGCCCGTCCTGCCCCGCACCCACACCCCAGAGGAGATCCCCGTCATGACCACCTTCGCGGAACCCAGCCAGGTCGTGCTCAACCCCGGCCACGGCGAGTCCTTCACCGCTCACATGGTGAGCGCGGAGTGGACCGAGGAGACCGGCTGGACCAGCCTGGCGCTGATGCCGCTGGCCGACCTCACGATCCACCCCGGCATGATCGGCCTGCACTACGGACAGGTCGCCTTCGAGGGCCTCAAGGCCCACCGCCGCACCGACGGCTCGATGGGCGTCTTCCGCCCGTACGACCACGCGGCCCGCTTTCGGCGCTCCTGTGCCCGGCTGGCCATCCCGGAACTCCCCGAGGATCTGTTCGTCGGCGCGATCGAGCAACTGATCGTCGCGGACGAGGGGGCACTGTCCACCGACCCGTCGCACAGCATCTACATCCGGCCGATCATCTTTGCGACGGACACCTCGTTGATGCTGCGCCCCTCGCGAACCTACCGCTTCCTGCTGATGGCCTTCGTGGCCGGCGGCTTCTTCGGCGAGGACATCGAATCTGTCGCGGTCTGGGTCAGCCACGACTACGTCCGCGCCTTCCCCGGCGGCACCGGCGACGTCAAGATCGCCGGCAACTACGCGCCTTCCTTCCTGGCCCAGCAGGCGGCCGAGGCCGCGGGCTGCCGGCAGGCCGTCTGGTTGGACGCCCACGAGCGCCGCTACATCGAGGAGATGGGAGGCATGAACATGTTCCTGGTCCGGGGCTCGGGCCAGGACGCGGAGGTGATCACCCCGCAGCTGACCGGCACCCTGTTGCCGGGCGTCACCCGCCGCACCGTGCTCGCCCTCGCCGAACGACTGGGCCATACCGCCAAGGAGGAGCGCATCTCGCTCGACCAGTGGCGCGCGGAGTGCCTGAGCGGCAGCATCACCGAGGTCTTCGCCTGCGGCACCGCGGCGGTGGTCACCCCGGTGGGCCAGGTCCGCGACCGCGACGGCGACTGGACCATCGGCGACGGCACCCCTGGCCCGGTCACCCGTAGCCTCCGGCAGGCCCTGGTCGACCTGCACCACGGGGAACTGGCCGACCCGAACGGCTGGATGCACACCTGCGGCTGACCGCAGTGGGCCCAAAAGGGCCATGGCCGCGACGCGTTGGGGCGTCGCGGCCATGCGGCCGTCGCGGGTCAGGATCCGCTCGGCCAGGTCACCTCCGTCGAGTGGTAGTAGCTGACGCCCATGGTCTTCCAGCGCGGCCCCTGCGCGCCGAGTCGCTGGTGGAAGCCGGTGACGCTGTGCGTGCTCCATGGTGACCAGCCGAGCTCGGCGATGGCCGGCAGGCGGGGGAAGGCCATGTAGTCGATGTCGGCCGAGGTGACGATCGTCTCGGTCCACAGCGGGGCCTCGACGCCGAGCACCGAGGACTCGCCGACGCCGCTCAGGTAGGAGCCGGGATTCCAGCCGTACGCCTTGTTGACGTCGATGTAGCCGGCCCAGTTCTGCCCGAGCCTGGTCTTGCGGGTGTACTTCATGTCGAGGTACGCCAGGTTCGCCGGCGACATGACGACCTTCGTGCCGTTGGCCGCCGCGCTCGCCACCGCGGCGTCGGTCGCGGTCGTGCCCCAGTACTGGGCGACGGTGGACGGCAGCAGCGTGGTGTTGGCGATGTCGTGCCAGCCGACGACCGCCTTGCCGTGGGCGGCGACGATCTGCTGGGCGTGGCTGATGAAGGTGGCGTAGTCGGAGGCTGGGGTCGAGCTGGCCTCGTCACCGCCGATGTGGATGTAGGGGCCGGGGGTCAGCGCGGCCAGTTCGCCGATGACCTGGTCGATGAAGGTGTACGTCAGGGGCAGCGAGACGCACAGCGAGCTGAAGCCGACGTTGGTGCCGGTGTAGAGCGGCGGTGCGACCCCGTTGCAGTTGAGCTGCGCGTACGAGGCCAGCGCCGCGTTGGTGTGCCCCGGCATGTCGATCTCCGGGACGACCGTCAGGTAGCGGGACGCCGCGTAGGCGACGATCGCCGAGTAGTCGGCCTGGGTGTAGTAGCCGCCGGGGCCGCCGCCGACCTCGGTGCTGCCGCCGTGGACGGCCAGGTTCGGCCAGCTGTTGACGGCGATCCGCCAGCCCTGGTCGTCGGACAGGTGCAGATGCAGGTAGTCGATCTTGTAGAGGGCCAACTCGTCGATGTAGCGCTCCACCTGCGCCACGGTGAAGAAGTGCCGGGCCACGTCGAGCATCGCGCCGCGGTGCTCAAAGCGCGGGTAGTCGACGACCGTTCCGCCGGGCACGGTCCACGGGCCCGGGTTGACGGTGGAGCCCATCACCGCCGGAGGCAGCAGCTGGAGCAGTGTCTGCACTCCGTGGAACAGGCCGGCCGGTTGGTTGGCCTGGACCACCACGCCGGTCGCGGTCGCGGTCAGCTGGTAGCCCTCGGTTCCGACCGTGCTCGGGGCGCCGGAGAGCTCCAGTGCGATGCTGCCGGGCCGGGACGAGCCCACCGTGAGCGGCAGCGGGAATCCCGTCGAGGCGCGCAGGACGCCCGCCAGGTAGCCGCCGACATTGGCGTCGTCGGAGCTGAGGGTCGCCGTGGAGGTCAGCGCGAAGGTGCTGCCGTTCGCCGTCTCGCTGACCGGAGCGGGCACCACAGTGTTGGGGAAGGCGGCCGCCGCGGCGGCCTGGCCGGCGCCGAGGGAGGCGCCCGCGCAGACCAGACCCACTGCGGTCAGCAGCGCGAGAAGTGCGCGTCGCAGTCGCATGATCACCCCGCTACTATGTCGGTTTTGGGCACGTTCCAGCCGGAGACGCTGACCACCGGCGTGGCTCCCTGCAGGTCCGCCGAGCTGTAGGTCGCGGTGAGCGTCTCCGACTCGCCCGGCCACAGGGTGACGTCGTTGTTGCTCCAGATCGAGGACTGCAGCTCGTTGTCGCCGGCCAGCTCGGTGCCGGACGCGGTGCCCCGGCGGATGTCGGCCCGCAGGAAGAAGCCGACGGTCGGCTGGGTCGAGTTGTTGGTGACGGTGACGGTGACCAGCTTGTCGGAGCCGCCGGGGCCGGCCTGGCTGCTTGTCGTCGCGGTCGCCGTGATGCCGGCCTGCGGCAGGCTCTGCAGGGCCTTGAGGTTCGCGTACTGCGTCATCGTCCCCTGCGGGTTGCCGATGGTCTTGGTCCAGTTGGTGACGTCCGCCGTGGTGGACTGCCAGTAGACGTTGCGGTCCACCAGAGTGCCGTTCTGACGCAGCAGCAGTTCCACGAAGTAGACCGTGCCCGACGCGGTCGGCGTGGTCGGCTTCAGCACCGCGTTGGCCACCTGCTGGGAGGCGAGGGTGAGGCCGGCCGAGGTCCGGTCGTCGAGCAGGGCGCCGGCCGTGCTGTAGACCTTGGACTCGACGGTGACTCCGGACTGGCTCGCGCCGCCCAGGTTGTCGACGGTCACCGTTCCGTTGTCCAGCGCGTACAGCGCGTGCAGCGGGCGGTTCGCCTTCTGTGCGCCGAAGTAGGCACCGGCCTGGTCGCCGTCGTTGTTGTAGAGCGACCACAGCAGGGTCGGCCAGCCCTTGTTCATCTGCCAGTAGATCGTGCCGGTCGACGGCGCCGAGGCGTTGGTCGAGTGGTCGACGAAGGCCTCGAACTGGGCCCGGGTGTCCTCGTAGTTCTGGACCTGCGCCTCCTCGACGTACTGGCTCAGGCTGGACCAGGCGCCGTAGCGGTCGGTGATGGCGGTGTCCAGGTTGTAGAGCGTGCCGAAGTGGTAGCCGGTGTGCTTGGTCCCTTCGTAGTTGTTGTGGAACTGGTTGGCGCCCGGTGTCTTCCACAGGGCGGACTGGTCCGAGGCGGACAGGAACCGGTTGATCGAGTCGAGGGTCGGCACGGTGTTGCCGGAACTCTGCTCGCTGTCGAAGCCCCAGGAGCCGCCCGCGTTGGTCAGCGTCGAGTCACCACTGCTGTAGTGGCTGGTGTCGTACCAGTAGTTCGGCGGCACCCAGTCGTACGGACCCTCCTTCTCGCCCGAAGCGCCCAGCTGCGGGCTGCTGTTGTACTCGGCCGAGGAGATGAAGGGACCGGCGTAGTCGGCCGCCGCGAATCCGGCAAGGGCCAGGGACTCCTGGGTGGCGGTCGGCGCGTTGTCACTCCACTGGAAGCTGAACACGGAGGGGTGGTTGCGCAGGATCTGCCCGACGGACTGCGCCGTCAGCTGGTAGTCGGCCTGCTGCGCGCTGGTGTAACTGGTGGCCTCCCAGAAGTCGCAGCACTGGTAGCCGGCGTTGACCAGGATTCCGGCCGCGTCCATCTGCTGGTACCAGTCCGGCGGCATCAGATGGCCTTCGAGGCGAACGGTGTTGACGCCCATCGCCTTCATCAGGCCGATCTGCTTCGCGGTGTCCGAAGGGTCGTAGCGCAGGAACAGGTCCGGGTCCCAACCGCCGCCGCGGACCACCAGCGGGACGTTGTCGATTTTGAAGGCGCGGACGCCGCTGGGCGCGGCGGTGGAGGCACCGGTCAGGTAGGAGGTGACGGTGCGGATGCCGAAGGTGCCGCTGGTCGAGTCGAGCACGGTGTTGTTCTGCGACACGGAGGTGGCCAGTGTGTAGAGCGGCTGCGCGCCGAGCTGGTACGGCCACCAGATCTGCGGGCCGGCCACGGTCAGGCCCGGATAGGCCGAGGGCGCGAAGGTCACCGTCTGCGTGACACCGGCGGCCACGGTCACGTTCTGGCTGACGGTGATCGGCGTCCCGCCGCCCGGCGGGGTGACCGTGGCGGAGACGCTGCCGGTCTGGGCGCTTGAGGAGGTGTTGGCGACGTCGGTCTTCACGGTCAGCGCGGAACTGCTGAGGTTCGCCGCGGTGTTCTGCACCACGTGCGCGTTGCCGACCAGCAGCGGGCCGCCGGCCTGCAGCTGCACCGGGAACTGGATGCCGGTGTTGTTGTCCGGCGGGATCTGGCTCCAGTCCACGTTGTCGAGGGTGAGCATGGTGCTCGGATTGTTGGGGTGCATCTCGATCGCGACCGAGTTGGTTCCCTGCACCAGCAGCTTGGTGATGTCGAAGGCGTTGCGGGCGTAGTCCCCGGTGATGGTGGACGAGCTCGCCACCTGGCTGCCGTTGACCCAGACGTCCGCCGAGCCGACCACGCCGTTGAGGACCAGCTTTGCGTCCTGTCCGGCCGGCGGAGCGGTGAAGTCGGTGCGGTACCACCACGGCACGGAGAACTGCGCGATGGTGTCGGCGCCGACCTTCGTCATCTGCCCGAAGCAGCTCTTCATGTTCGTGGAGACGAAGACGTTCGGGCAGGTGCCGTTCTGCAGCAGGGCGTTGATCTCGGTTCCGGGAGCGCCGCCGCCGTCGTTGGCCACGGTGAGCCAGCCGGAGGTGGAGAAGCCGGGCGCGGATATCTGCGCGCCGGTCTGCGTCGCCGTCGCGCTGGTCACCACCTTCCAGCCGTTGCCGGCACCGAGGTTGGACACGGCGGTCGAGCCGGTCGCCGGGTCGGTGAACGACGCGGCGCGGGCCGTGGCCGCCGCGGCGCGGGCTTGAGGTTGCGCGGGGACGGCGGAGGCTCCGTTGGGAAACGTGTACAGGCCCGCGAGGCCGAGTGCGACCGCCGCGGTCGTCAAGAACCTTCTTCGATGTGCCATGTGCGCTCCTTGGATCTGGCGGGGGAGTGGAGCGGGGCAGGAGAGGGGAGGGTCTGATTAAGTAAGGAAACTAAACTATATGGAGTGTCCCGGTCAATGCTCGTGCGGCGGCAATCGGCCCCGCCTGCCGACCGAACGGGCGGCGACGCCAATTTCGTTGCTGCGTGGGCGACTTGTTGGATCATCGGGTCTTCTGGTCCGAGTACCTGGTTGACTGCGGGACGTACTGCCCGAACGTCCCAGAGAAGGATCAAAGCCACTCATGAGCCCACTGATGAAGCGCGGGGCGCTCGCCCTCGCGGTCGCCGCCGTGCTGACCGGAGCCACCCTGGCGACGGCCTCGGCCAGCGGAACGCCGGCCGTGTCGGCGAAGTCCCCGGCCGCCGCGCGGGCCGCGGCCGCCGGCACCGCACTCGCGCCGACCCTGCTGCTCCCCGACGGCCCCGGACACGATGTCAGCACGGTGCTGAGCTACAGCGGGGGCGCGGCCGGAGTGGGCGGGAAGAGCACCTTCGCGGATCTGACGATCACTCGGCTCGTCGACCCTGTCACCGTCTTCCTGCACCAGCGGGTGGCCACCCAGGCAACGCTGGCCAAGGGAGTCGCGCTGGTACTGACTGCCGCCGGCCAAACCCAGCCGACCATGACGCTGACCCTGGGCGGGGTCACCGTCTCCGCGGACCAGTTCTCCGGGGCCACGAGTGCCCCTCAGGAGTCGGTCTCGTTCCACTACTCCGCCATCGAGATCGACTACTACACGGCCAACGGCTTCGGTGGTTTCACCGACGCCAAGATGTGCTGGAACCTGAAGACGCAGACAGCGACCTGCCCGGCGCCCGTGCACTGACGAACACAGTCGGGGGATCTTCTGCGGCCGTTCGGCCCCGTCCCTGTTCCCGCCGGACTCCGGGTAGTGCTCACTGGTGGACAGCGCTGTCGCTGATGGGTCTGGATGTCGGCGCTCGCCGGGGGCTGTCGCACAGTCCCCCGGCACCGCGGGAGCCCCTGCTGTGGACGGGGCTCCCGCCCACTCCCACGTCGGCCGTCACTCTCTCGTAGGGCGATCCGGGGCGATCCGGGCGGTCCTCCGGTACATGGGGTAGCCGTCGGGCGACCACAGGGCCAAGATGGCCGCATGACGGCCGCCCGTCGCGCCATGGAACAACTGGAGACATGGCCCGACCTCACCAGCGCCCCAGCGAGCTGTGGCACCGGCGACGCCCTGCGCGCCGGTGCCAACGAGATCGTGCACTTCCATACGGGGCGCGACGCCGACCTCCACCTCACCAGCCACGCCATCGAGCGACTGCACGGAGAGCTGGACCACTCCACCGCCGTCCGGCTCCATCCCGGCTCCGAGTGGGCGACCGTGCACCTGGACTGCGACACCGACGCCGATCTCCTGATCACCCTGGTGAGCATGGCCCTCCAAGCGCACGAGACGCATCGGCCGGCCTCCGACCGGTCGTCCCCGGCGTCCTGCAACCTCGGCCGGGTCGAGATCATGCACGGCGAGCAGGGCCCGGCCGACGAGGAGCAGCAGGCCGTCCCAGGGTGGATCCACGTCCCCCGGTTCGCACGGCGACGGGGGCGAGCACAGCACCGCCGGGCGGCCTAGCGACCGGGGGAGCGATAGGTCGTGGGCGCAGTCGACCGGTTCGTGTCTGCTGTTAGAGTGTTCTCGACTTCAGCAGTGATCAACAGAGGAGGTGGGACCCATCAACGCTGTATCAGGCTGGGTGCTCCCCTCGCACTGCCGTGCGGTCCGTACGACCTAGGTGACCGCGGGAGCGCCCTCAGGCATCCCGAAAGGCTCCCATGTCGGCTTCACCGTCACTTGCCCCGTACTCCGCCATCGTCTCCAGGCTCCGCGCCGCCGGCTGCGTCTTCGCCGAGGACGAGGCGGAACTGCTCATCTCCACCGCACGCACCCCGGACGACCTCGCCGCGATGGTGGACCGACGAGTCGTCGGCCAGCCGCTGGAACACGTCATCGGCTGGGCTGAGTTCTGCGGTCTGCGGATCGCCGTGGACCCCGAGGTGTTCGTACCCCGTCGCCGCACCGAGTTCCTCGTCACCGAGGCTGCCGCCCTCGCCGGACCACGGGCTGTCGTCGTCGACCTCTGCTGCGGCTCGGGCGCGCTGGGCGCCGCGCTCGGCGCGGCCCTGGACCACCAGGTCGAGCTGTACGCCGCCGACATCGACCCGGCCGCGGTGCGCTGCGCTCGGCGGAACATCGGCAGCGACGGCCAGGTGTTCGAAGGCGACCTCTTCGAGCCGCTGCCCGCCACGCTGCGCGGCCGGGTCGACATCCTGCTCGCCAACGTGCCGTACGTACCCACCCGGGAGATCGCGCTGCTGCCCGCCGAGGCCCGGATCCACGAGGCGCGGGTGGCGCTCGACGGCGGCGCGGACGGACTCGACGTCCTGCGCCGGGTGACGGCCGAAGCGCCCAGCTGGCTGGCACCGGGCGGCCACCTGCTGTTCGAGGCGAGCGAGCGTCAGATACCCCAGGCGGTCGACGTCGTCGCCCGAGAAGGGCTGATACCGCGGGTCGCCGGCTCCGACGAGTTGGACGCCACCGTCGTCATCGGAACCAGGCCCGCGAGCCGGACGGGACCGGTCGGCTAGCGCTGCCAGGCATCCAGGACGGGCGTCACGGCGGAGCTGTCACCGGCGTGCGGGAGGCCGTAGGCGTCCTCCAGGGTGCGCAGCAGCCGGTAGTGGTCGAGGGTCTCGGCGTAGCTGCCGGGGCGGACCGGCTGGCCGACGAGGATCGTGGGGATCTGGTTGGAGTGGCTCTCGTCGTCCTCGTCCCAGGTGACCACCAGCAGACTGTTGTGGGTCCGGGCCCAGGTCGCGTACGCGCCCAGGCTCTGCTTCAGCCAGTCGTCGCCCTGCCGGACCGAGCCGTCGTGCATGTCGTCGTCGAGGTTGGGGATGACGAAGGACAGCGTCGGCAGCTGCGAGTAGTCGTGCGGGAACGCCGTCCAGGGCTGGTTCGCCGCGCTCGGCACATCGCTGAAGTTCACCCACGGGTTGTGCTTGCGGGCGTAGGAGCCGCTGTCGCAGCCGGTGAAGCCGGCGCTGGGCATGCTCTCGGAGTAGCCGGCGAAGCCCAGGCCCGCAGTGGTGAGTTCGGAGCCGAGGTCGGGTCCGGAGAAGGTGTGCGGGCAGGAGTCGTCGGTCACGCCCTGGGTCGAGCCGGAGAACAGCGCAAGGTAGTTGGGTTCGCTCGGATGGGTGATCGCGAAGGAGTGGGTGAACAGCGCGCCCTGCTGCGCGAGGGTGTTGAGGTAGGGCGCGTTCGTGGAGTCGCCGATGATCTGGCTGTACGAGTGGTTCTCCTCGACCACCACCACGACGTGGTCGGGTCGGGGCACCTGGACGCCTTTGGCCACGGCGGTGGTGGCGGACGTGCCCGGGTGGGGGGCGGTCGACCCGGTGCCGGACTGGCTGCATCCGGCCGCCGACGCGGCGAGGGCGACCGCGGTGAGGGCCACCGCGACGGCCAGGCGGGTGCGGCGGCGTGGCGGCTCGGCAGTCGCGGGATTCAGGATCACCCGTCCACTCTTCGCACCCGGGTCGGCGCGGTCAAGGACTTCCCACACGTGGCGTTCGTGCGACACGGCAGCGAACGCCGCCCGTCGCCGGTCCGACCGTCCTAGAGTCGTCAGGCAGGCCGGAGGGTGAGGACGCACCGGAAGGACGGAACCATGACCGAGCAGGCGCCGGAACCGTACGAGCCGATCGACGAGGACTGGCGGACGGCGCTGGCGATCGTCGCCCATCCTGACGACATGGAGTACGGGGCCGCGGCCGCGGTGGCGCGATGGACCTCCCAGGGCAAGTCCGTCGTCTACGTGATGGTCACCAGCGGCGAGGCCGGCATCGATTCCATCGACCCGGCCGAGTGCCGTCCGCTCCGCGAGGCCGAGCAGATCGCCTCGGCGGCGGTCGTCGGCGTCGACAACGTCGAGTTCCTCGGCCACCCTGACGGCGTGGTCGAGTACGGACTCGCGCTGCGCCGCGACATCGCCCGAGCGGTACGCCGGCACCGGCCCGACGTCGTGATCACCACCAACTTCCGCGAGACCTACGGCGGCACGTTCCCGAACCAGGCCGACCACATCGCGGTCGGCCGCGCGACCCTGGACGCCGTTCGCGACGCCGGGAACCGCTGGGTGTTCCGCGAGCTGCTGGCGGAGGGTCTCGAACCGTGGAACGGAGTGGGCCAGATCCTGGCAGCGGGCTCGCCGGACGGCCGGCACGCGGTCGACATCACCGACCACTTCGCTCAGGGCCTGGATTCGCTGAAGGCGCACGAGGCCTATCTGGCGGGCCTGGGCGGGGACATGGGGAACCCGGACGAGTTCCTGGAGTCCGTCGCCAGGATGGCCGGCACCCGGCTCGGCGTGCGGTACGCGTCCGGTTTTGAGGTCATCCGGCTGCGCATGTGAGCGTGGTCCGCGCTGGGGCTACGCCGCGTGGCGGCAGCTCGCCGCGATGGGGGGCAGCTCCGGGCCGAACGTTTGTGGGGCACCACGCCGGAGGTTGCGCGTGTGAGCGTGGTCCGCGGGGCGGCTGCGCCGCGTGGCGGCACCTCGCCGCGATGGGGGCAGCTCGCGGCCGAAGGTTTGCGAGGCACCACGCCGGACGGCAGGCACCACGCCGGACGGCAGGCACCACGCCGGACGGCGAGCGCCGCGCCACGCGGCGGAGCCGCTGGTGCCCACAGCCGCGAATTCCGGCCGGCAGGCCCTAGGCTCGTGCACGTGACCTTCAAGGGCTGGCCTGCTGAGGCACTGGAGTTCTACGAGGGCCTGGAGGACGACAACTCCAAGGTCTACTGGGCGGCGCACAAGGCCGCCTACGACGCCGACGTGCACGCACCGATGGTGGCGCTGCTGGAGGAGCTCGAGGGCGAGTTCGGCGAGGGCAAGATCTTCCGCCCGAACCGGGACATCCGCTTCAGCGCTGACAAGTCCCCCTACAAGACCGCGATCGGCGCGGTGCTGGCCGGCGGCGGGTACGTGCAGCTCTCGGCGCGGGGACTGGCGGCCGGCAGCGGCTACCACATGATGGCGGGGGACCAGCTGGAGCGCTACCGGCGGGCCGTCGCGGAGGACGGCACCGGGGAGGAGCTCCGCCGCGTGATCGCCGGGGTGGCGGGCCACGGGATCGAGGTCGGTGCCCGCGAGAGCCTCAAGAGCGCACCCCGCGGGTATCCCAAGGAGCACCCGCGCGTCGACCTGCTGCGCAACAAGGACCTGACGGCGTGGCGACAGTGGCCGGTCCAACCGTGGCTGGGGACGGCCGCCGCGAAGAAGCGCGTCGTCGACTTCCTGCGCGCGACCCGGCCGCTGGGCGCCTGGCTCGACGCGAACGTCGGCGAGACCACCCTCCCGCGCGGACGCTGACCCGCAGGTCCGCTTGGTCCGCTGGGCCCGCGCGGGGGCGTCAGGCCAGGGTGGTGCCGCGCAGCAGGAGCAGGGCGACGTCGATGCCGACCAGTCCCATGGTGGCCAGGAACGGAGCGCGGCTGGCGGGGTCGCTGCCGAGCGGCAGGACGGTGGCGATGCCCAGTGCCGCCGTCATACCGAGCCCGGCCCACCCGGTGACGCCCGGCGCTCCGGCCGGGCCGAGGACCAGGACGACGGAGGCTGCGGGCAGCACCAGGGCCGCCAGAGCGCGGGCGCCGCGTCGCCCCAGGCGCTGGGGCAGGCCGCGGACGCCGGCGGCCAGATCGGCGTCGATGTCCGGGAGGACGTTGGTGAGGTGCGCGCCCACGCCGAGCAGGGCACCGGCGCTCACCAGCCAGACCGGTGGCCAGGGATGGCCGGGGAGCCCGAGCGTGACAAAGGCGGGCAGCAGGCCGAAGGCGACGGCGTAGGGGAGCCAGGAGAGCAGCGTGCGCTTGACCCCGAGGTTGTAGCACCAGGCCGCGGCGACCCCGATCAGGTGCGCGGCGCCGGCGAGGAGCCCGCTGGCCAGCGACAGCGGGACGCACAGGATCACCGCGCAGCCGGCCGCGACGGCCACCGTGCGGGTCGGCACCGCGCCGGTGACGAGCGGCTTGTCGCGGCGGTGCGCCGCCGTGTCGCGTTCGACGTCGATACGGTCGTTGCTCCAGCCGACCGAGAGCTGCCCGGTGAGCACGGCCAAGGCGACCAGGAGGCAGCCGCGTGGATCGCGACCCGAGGCCGCCGCCAGGGCGGTGATCAGGGCGGTGACCGCCACCGTCGGGGCGGGGTGGGCCGCCCGTAGCAGAGCGAGCGCGATGCCGCCGTCCGCACCGCCGATCGTGGGCGTTGCTGCGGGCGTGTCGGGGGTCGCTTTGCTCTGCACAGCACGATGCTAGGTCGAAACCCGGCCGAGGAAATGCCACTGATGCCTGGTTCATGATATTTAGTCAGATTCCCCCTAGCATGGGGAGATGACGCGAATTGTCGCCGTCCATGGGGTGCTTCCCGAGCACCGGTACGAGCAGTCAGAGATCACCGAGGCGTTCGCCGCCATGTGCCTGCCGCCGGGGAGCGACCGCGGGGTGCTGGAACGCCTGCACTCGACCGCCACGGTCCGCACCCGCCATCTGGCGCTGCCGCTGGAGCGCTACGCGTCGTTGAGCGGCTTCGGCGAGGCCAACGACGCCTTCATCGGCGTCGGTTCGCGGCTCGGCGAGCAGGCGGTGAAAGGGGCGCTGCGGCAGGCCGGACTGTGCGCCCAGGACATCGACATGGTCATCTCCACGTCGGTGACCGGCATCGCCGCGCCGTCGCTGGAAGCCCGGCTGGCCGGACGGCTGGGGCTGCGGCCCGATGTGAAACGCGTACCGATCTTTGGGCTCGGCTGTGTGGCCGGCGCCGCCGGGATCGCCCGGCTCCACGACTACCTCCACGGCCGACCCGACCAGGTCGCGCTGCTGCTGTCGGTCGAGCTCTGCTCGCTGACCCTGCAACGGGCCGACGTGTCGGCGCAGAACCTGGTGGCGGGTGCGCTGTTCGGGGACGGTGCCGCCGCGCTGCTGGCGGTCGGCCGGGACCGCGACCGCCACGCGGACGGCAACGGTCAGGGGCAGCCCGCGCCCACCGTGGTGGCGACCCGCAGCCACCTGTATCCCGGCACCGAGCGCATGCTGGGCTGGGACATCGGTGACAACGGCTTCCGGATCGTGCTCGGCGCCGACCTGCCCGACCTGGTCCGCCGTCAACTGGGCGACGACGTCCGCTGCTTCCTCGACGACCATGACCTCAAGACCCAGGACGTGACAGCCTGGGTCTGCCATCCGGGCGGCCCCAAGGTCCTGGACGCCGTTCGCGACACGCTGGACCTGCCCTCCCGCGCGCTGGAACTGACCTGGCGCTCGCTGGCCGAGGTCGGCAACCTCTCCTCGGCGTCCGTACTGCACGTGCTCAGGGACACCCTGGCCCTGCGTCCGCCCCTGCCCGGCACGGCCGGACTCCTTCTCGCCATGGGTCCGGGCTTCTGCACCGAACTCGTCCTGCTCCGCTGGTAGCCGCGACATGATTCCCTACACCGTCCTGGTCCTCCTGGTCGCCGTCGAACGCCTCGCCGAACTCGTCACCGCCCGCCGCAATGCGGACTGGAGTCGCCGCCACTCGGGGGTGGAGCACGGAAGCGGCCACTACCCGGTGATGGTCGTCCTCCACACCGCACTGCTCGCGGGCTGCCTGCTGGAGACCTGGTCGGCCCACCGTCCGTTCCTGCCCGCGCTGGGCTGGCCCATGCTGGCCCTCGCCCTGGCGGCGCAGGCGCTGCGCTGGTGGTGCATCACCACCCTCGGACCGCGCTGGAACACCCGGGTCATCGTGGTGCCCGGACTGCCGCTGGTCACCGGCGGACCGTACCGGTGGCTGAACCACCCCAACTACCTGGCGGTGATCGTCGAGGGGGTCGCCCTGCCGCTGGTGCACACGAACTGGGTCACCGCCACCTGCTTCACGCTGCTCAACCTGCCCCTCCTGCTGACCCGCGTGCGCTGCGAGAACGCCGCACTCGCCGGCGCCGCACCGGCGCACCCGTGACCGGCAAGCCGTGATCGACCTGCTGGTCGTCGGCGGCGGTCCTGCCGGGCTCGCCACCGCCATCCACGCCGCACGCGCCGGGCTCGACGTGGTGGTCGCCGAACCGCGTCCCGGCCCGATCGACAAGGCGTGCGGGGAGGGGCTCATGCCCGGCGCCGTGAAGGCGCTGGCCGACCTGGGCGTCACGCTCGCCGGGCGGCCCATCCGGGGCATCCGCTACCTGGACGACCGGCATCGCGCCGAGGCGCTGTTCCGGGGCGATCCGGGCAGCGGAGTGCGGCGTACCGAACTGCACGCCGCTCTGGCACGGCGCGCCGCCGAACTCGGCGTGCCGGTGCTTCCGCTGCGTGTGGACGCGGTCCGGCAGGACGGCGACCGCGTCACGGCGGCGGGGGCCACCGGAGGGATCACCGCCCGCTACCTGGCTGCGGCGGACGGGCTGCACTCGCCGATCAGGCGTCGACTCGGCCTGGATCGCGCCGACCTGCGGCCGTCGCGATACGGCCTCCGGTGTCACTTCGCGGTCCGGCCCTGGACCGACTGCGTCGAGGTCCACTGGTCGCCGCGCGCGGAGGCGTACGTCACCCCGCTCGGCCCCGAGCTGGTCGGCGTCGCGGTGCTGACTTCGGAGCGCGGCCCCTTCGACGTCCATCTGGCGCGGTTCCCGGCCCTGGCCGGCCGCCTGCCGCCGGTTGCGGTCACCACGGTGCGGGGAGCCGGACCGCTGCGCCAGCGGGTCCGCTCACGCGTGTCGGGGCGGGTGCTGCTGGTCGGCGACGCCGCCGGCTACATCGACGCCCTGACCGGCGAGGGGGTCTCGCTGGCCCTCGCCGGCGCCGCCGAGCTGGTGCGCTGCGTGCGGACGGACACCCCGGACGCGTACGAGCCCGCGTGGCGCCGGGTCTCGCGACGGCACCGCCTGCTCACCGACTCGCTGCTGTGGGCCCGCGCCCGCCCGCTGCTCGCGCCGCGCATCGTCCCCGCAGCGGCCCGACTGCCTGCCGCCTTCACGGCACTTGTCAACCAGCTCGCCTGAGCCGGCTCAGGGATGAGGGATCTCCACCAGGAGCTGTCCGGAGTCGCTGACGACGTCCATCCTGGTGATGTCCTGCGGGCTGATCGAGGTGGAGGCCGGGATGCTGGTGCTGCGGGAGTAGCCGGAGGCCCAGCCGGCGGCCGTCTCGGTGCGGCCGTCGCGCGCGTGCACCAGCAGATGGCAGGTGATCCCCGAGGGCAGGCCGGTCAGGGTGAGCCGTACCTCCGTTCCCGAGGGCTCCGGCGTGAGGGTCGCGGTCGTCGACACGTGCGTGGACGCGTCGGTCGCGGACAGGGTGACCACGGGGCGGGCGTGGTCGTCCGCCGGTACCGAGGTCCCCATGTAGATGCCGATGGCCGTACCGAGGGCGGCGACCGCCAGCGCGGACGCGATCAGGTCCCGCCGGACGCGGGGACTGCGCGGACCGTGGCGTCGGCTGTCGTCCTGCTCGGTCCGGTCGCCGTCGTCCTGCTCGGCCCGGTCGAGGCCGCCGGGCGCTTCCACGGCGGCCTCGGCCGGTCCTGTGGCCGGCCCCGCGTGCGCTGGGGACGCGGTACCGGCGGTCGTCTCCGGCAACTCCTCGAACGGCGTGTGCCGCAGGAGGCCGGGCAGTGGTGCCATCCGGAGCAGCTCGGCGCGGCACAGGGTGCAGCCGGTCAGGTGCTGCTCGACCGCAGCACGCTCGGCCGGGTCGAGGGCACCGAGCAGGTAACCGCCCAGGGCGACGCTCTCACGACACTCCATCGTGTGGTCACCCCATCCCTGCTCCTGGCACGGACTCGGTTGTCGTGCTGCGTCTGGAATACGCGCGCCGGCCACCTGAGGTTCAATTCGCGCAGGTCCGGCGGGTGTAGGGGGGTCCGCGCGGAACCGGCAGCGGGACCGGGGGCACAGGTGAACCGGGGTCGGCCCGCAGGCGTACTTGGAAGTGCGGACCCGCCTCGCGCGGGCCGGTGGACCGGCCGCTCGCATCGGGCGCAGCGGCGATTCCAGCGGAAGAAGTCCGTCATGCCACGCGTCATCGCAGTAGCCCTGGGGGCGGCCGCCGTTGCGGTGCTGGCCGCCGCCTGTGGGAGTTCCACAACCAACGCGACGTCCTCGCCGTCGCCCTCCGCGACGTCCGCAGCGCCGTCGACGAGCAGCGCACCGAGCAGCGCGCCGCCGAGCAGCGCCCCAGCAGGCACCGGTGTCGCCGCCACGCTGCAGGCGCACAGCTCGGCCGAGGGGCAGATCCTCGTCGACGGTTCCGGTCGGACCCTGTACCTGTTCCAGGCCGACACCGGCTCCACCTCGAACTGCAACGGAACGTGCGCGAAGGCGTGGCCGCCGGACACCACCACCGGGCAGCCGAACGCATCCGGAGTCACCTCGTCCCTGGTCGCGACGAGCACCAGGGCGGACCACACGACCCAGGTCACCTACAAGGGCCACCCGCTGTACTACTTCGTGCAGGACTCCAAGGCCGGGGACACCAACGGTCAGGGCGTCACGGCGTTCGGCGGCACGTGGTACGTCGTCAGCCCGAGCGGTAACGCGATCACCACGATGGCCCCCGCACCTCCAGCGACCCCCACGCCGAGCAAGACCGGAGGCGGTTACGGGTACTGACGTCCGGCGTCGTGCCGAGGGTGCCGCCGTCGGCGTCCTGGCCGGGAGCGTGCTGCTGGTAGCCGGGTGCGCGGGCGGGCATCCGGGGACCGCGATCGGGCATCCGCAGAGCGCGGCCGGACATCCGGGGGCTGCCGCGTACCTAGCGATCGCCCGCGAGGGGAACAGCCGGCTGGAGATCGACTTCGACCGGCTCGGCGGCCCCGATGCCGCGAATCTCGCGGCGGCGCGGGCCGACCTGCGCGACGCCGCCGCCACGGAGCATCTGTTCGACCAGCGCCTGGCCGCCCTCGCGCTCCCCGCCCCGACCGACGCGGTGGCCCGTACGCTCGTCGCGGTCAACGAGTCGCGCGCGAAGCTGACCACCGAGGCGGCCACCGCCTCGACGTCGCCACACCGGCTCCAGCAGTACGAGCAGCGCCTGTCGGCCGCCAACGCCCCGGTCGAGCAGGCCGTCACCACGATCCGCAGCCAACTCGGACTGCCGCCGCCTGCGACAAGCTGAGATCGCTGGCGCCGCGCGTCAACAGATTGTCGAGGGACTGGGGAGCGGCTCCATGGGCGGCGGCTGCGCGGACTGGACGGCGGCAGGGTGGTCCAGGGTGCGGTCCTCGGCCAGGATTCGGCGGTGCAGGCCGCGCAGTTCGGCGCCGGGGTCGACGCCGCACTCTTCGGCGAGCAGCTGGCGGGCCCGGGTGTACGTGCTCAGCGCCTCCGCCCGGCGCCCGCAGCGGTACAGCGCGAGCATCAGCTGGGCCCAGATGTGCTCGTCCAGCGGATCGTTCGCGGCCATCGCCCGCAGCCGGGGCACGATCCCGTGGTGCCGGCCGACAGCCAACTCGGCCCGTACCAGCGAGCGTTCGGCGAGGCGCCGGCGGTCCACGAGATGGATGGTCTCCGCCTCCATCGCCGCAGTGGGCGGGAGGTCGCCCAGGACCGGGTCCGGCCACAGGTCCAGCGCCTGCCCGAGCAGCAGCGATGCGGTCTGCGGGTCCTGGTCGAGCAGTTGTTCGCCGTGATCGGCGAGGCGGCCGAAGTCGTGCAGGTCGAGCTCGCCCGGTTCGACATGGAGGGCGTAACCACCGGGATGGGTGCGCAGCCGGCTCCGGTCGTCGAGCAGACGCCGCATTCTCCAGACGTAGGTGCGCACCATTCCGCCGGCGGAGGAGGGATGGCCCGCGCCCCACAGCAGGTCGGCGAGCCGGTACGTGGCGACGGGGTGGTTGGCGTTCAGTAGCAGGATGCTGAGCAGGGCACGCTGTTGCGGCTGCGTAATGTCCAGCACGTGATCGTCGGCGGTGCGAATCTCCAAACGTCCCAAGATCCGAAATATCATTTTTCCCCCGGATTTCAGGTGTCTCGCGTCGGGCCGGAAGCGGGCCGACGGTGTCAACTGTCCACTCTCAAAGACGCTTTGGACGCGCGGATTGTTCTCGAACGCAGGACCGGTTCCACGGCGGGACGTTCCGTAGACGCCCAATAGACGCGGTGCTTCTAGGGTCGACAGTGGAGGTTCGACTCAGGACCTCACTCGGGGGAGAGGTGTGTCTTGATGAGCACGTGGACGCCCATATGGAGACCGGAGACCGACGATCCAGGCCTGCGGGTCGTCGCCCTGATCGCGGAGGTGGTCCCGATCCGGGTGGACGCCGCCGTGATCGTGCCCGAGGCACGGCTGGTCGAGGACCTGGGCCTCGACTCGCTGGCCAAGGTCGCGCTCGCGACCTGGATCGATGACGAGGCGGGACTCGAACCCGGCTACGGGTTCCAGGAGTTCGCGACCATGAATACCGTCGGCGACGTCCAGACCTTCTACCGCACGCTGCGCGGCGGCTGATCCGGCGGGGTTCTCGATAACGACCTGGCGAGCGATGGGGGTCGTGCGCGCGGTCGTTAGCCGCCCGGCGTCGCCAGGGCGTGTCGCCTGCGCTGGCGGCGCGCCGCCGTATGGGTGCGGCGGCGCGCCGGGCGGTTGGGCGAGAGCAGTACGAAGGCCGCGGACACGGCGACGAAGCCGAGACGGACCAGGCCCTGCGTGGAGGGGGAGTGGACCAGCAGCGCGGTGCCGTACAGGCAGGTCAGTGCGGTCCAGCTCCACCAGGGGACCAGCCGGCGCTGGCCTAGGGTGTCCCAGAGCAGGGTGCCGAGCAGGATGGCCGCGGTGTAGTAGGTGTAGACGCTGGGGTCGAGCAGGATCCGCGCGTCGGCTCCCAGCAGGACCACGGCGGGCCAGCGTCCGCGCCATACCGCCAGGGTGCCGAGGGCGAGGCCGAGCCCGGTCTGGGCGGGGCGGTCCCACCAGGGGGTGGTGGCAGCCTGTACGCCGAACCAGCGCAGCGCGGAGGCAGGCTGGTTGGGGATCGTGAAGCGGGCGGCGGCGAAGGAGCCCAGATCCCCGAGGTAGAAGGGGAGCCAGGCGGCGCCGACCACGGCCAGCAGGCTGAGCAGCGCGGGGCGCCAGGAGGCCCTGGGCAGAACCAGCAGCAGCGGGAGGAAGTTGACGGCCCAGGGCTTGGAGTCGACGGCCAGCGCCAGCAGTAGGGCGGTGGCGATCGGATGGTGCCGGACCAGGGCTCGTACCGCCAGAGTGGTGAAGAACAGCGCGAGCACGTCGTCCAGGTGCCCGAAGCGCACGGCGACCTCGGTCCACATGGGGACGAACGCAAGTCCGGCGATCAGCACCCGCTGCTGCAGCCGGCGGTGGTTGGTTCCGCTGCCGAGCATGTGGTCGGCGGCGGTCCGGCCGACCAGGACCAGCATGTAGAGGCCGAGGGCGGACATCAGCGCCTCGGCGAGGACCTCCCCGACCGCCGGGGGGAAAGGGGCGAAGAGCCCGGCGGTCAGGAAGCTGACCGGGCCCATCTGCAGTTCCGGATGGTTGGCGTACAGGGCCAGCCCTCCGCCCGGTACGCCCCCGAACAGCAACTGCTCCCCGGTCCGGACGTAGTGCCAGGACACCCCGCCGTGCGGCGAGACGACGGCGAACCACAGCGCGGCCCACAGAGTCAGCAGGACGTTGTGCCGGCGCACGGGCCACAGTCTGCGCCCCTCATGACCGGCCGTATCCACGTCGCTCTCCGCGTCGTACATGTGCCCTTCCTGGGAGATCACGGAGAGCATAGGGAGAGCGGGTAAGAGTTCGATCAGATGGTCGGCGTGGGAACGCGGTTGCAGGTAAGGCGGGGGAAAGTGCTCGCCGTGGATGAGCGTGTCGCCCTGATGGGCGATCACAATCGTGAGTGCGATTGTTCTCTGGCCGGTCGGTCTCAGGGCCTGCAGAACAGCTGCGGAAGCTGCGCGGCGATCCAGGGGCGGCGGCCGAAGGCGACGATCCGACCGGCCAGGGCCTGGCGCCAGGTGGGGGTCCGGCCGTAGCCGACGAGCAGGAAGGCCACCGGGTCCGCCCAGATGCGGCAGTCGACCCGCTCGCCGGGCGCTGCGGGTCCTGTGGTGACCGTGCCCGCGTCGAGCCTGACGACGAGGTCGGGTGTGCCGCGGGACGTACCGCGAAAGTTGATCCGGTAGGAGACGGTGGCCGCGCGGCCGGTGTCGCTGAGCATCAGCGGCAGCATCCGGGCGAAGACCTCGCGGGCGACCACGGCGGCGTCGGCGCGCTCGATGGGCCAGGGCGCGCGGGTGGTGCGGGCGATGTCCAGACCGTGGACCAGGAGTTCTCCCAGCGCCAGCGCGGTGAGCGTGTCCGGCGTCCGGTTCACACCAGGCCCGTACCAGGGTGTCTCCAACTGCGCGTCGGGGGCGAGTGCTTCGGTGGCCTCGAGGAATCCGGCGATGCCCTCCTCGATCCGCTGCTCGATCCGCCGCTCGATGCCGCTGGGCGGCGCCGTCGGGTCCAGGCCGGTGGCGGTCTCGGTGAACTCCCGTATGAGCGCGGCGTTCACGGTGGCCAGCCGGTGGTGGAAGTCGGGCTCGTCGGGCACATACCGGGCGAATCTCGCGCTGCTGCCGGTGGCCGCCTCGGTGAATCCCTGGAGGACGAAGCCGAGATGGGTCGCCACGTCGGCGACGCGCCAGTCCGATCCGGCAACCGGCGCGTCCGGATCGCTGCGCCGGAGCAGCTCAGCCAGCCTGGCCGCGGCCAGGGGCAGGGCGATACGCGCGGCGGTGCGGTCGGTCGGTTCCATGCGGGGGCCTCCAGGCGTCGGCAGAGCCTAGAAGCGCCTGGTCCACCCTGTCTACCCTTCGGTAACCCCGGTTCGAGGGGCTCGGCTCAGGAGGCGCCGGAGACGACCTGGCCCGGACCCGACCCCGCTGCCGGCGGCTGCGTGGGGGCCTGCACCGGCTGCTGCGGGTTCCCCTGCGTCGGTGCGCTCCTGAGGCCGGAGGTCGATCCGCTGCCGGACGCGGACTGGCCGGGCAGGCTGTGGGCGAAGACCGCGGCCAGTGCTGCGCAGAGCAGTACCCCTGCGGCTGCGGTTCGGCGGGTCCAGGACGCCGTACGTGCCAGGCCCTGGTCCCGTACCTGAGTGTATGGACTCCCCATGGTCGCCACCTCCAGCGGTGCCAGCTGTTCGTGACCAGTGTCCAGGAGCGCCCGTAGGCACCCGCTAAGGAAAAGGTGCAGGTCTGCTTCAGTGGGCGTTCCAGTGGGAGACCATCGGTGTCCCGGCGAGGGCGATGACCAGACCGGCGGCCAGCGACAGCGCCAGCAGCGTCCAGCGCACGCCGGTACCGCCGGGCCCGGCGGCGCCGTGGCGGGCGGAGCGGCGGCGCAGGTCGGCGCCGACGAGCCGGGGCAGCCGCCACAGGTACGCCAGCACATGCACGGTCATCAGCCCGGCCCAGCACACGAAGCTCGCCTTGTGCAGGAACAGGACCGGGACGGGCCCGGCGTCGCGGCCCAGCAGGCCCAGTGCCACACCGGTGGCCAGGACGGCGACGCTGGAGGCCACCAGCAGGGGTGCGAGCAGTCGCAGCGGCAGGATCGGAGGGCCTTTGCGTCGATAGGCCGGAGCGCCGGTGTAGTAGCGGAAGAAGCGGTAGCCGGTGGAGCCGAGCTTGAGGCAGACCGGGCCGATCAGCAGCAGGCCGATGAAGAAGTGCCAGGTGAGGAGTTGACGCAGGAACAGGATGGTGACGCCTTCGGCGGCGAAGAGCGGGAGCAGCAGTGCTCCGGTGGTTGCGGTGAGTCGCTCGTTGCCCTCTGGTCCGTGGTCTTCCGGAACGGTCGGGTTGCTGCTGAGCGGGGTCATGCGTGCGTCCTTGCCCTCGTACCGTCCGGCCCTGGTGAGTTGATCAGCAGTGTGTCCGATCCCTGACTAAGAACCGGTTCAGCCCGGCTTGGGTGCCTTGTCCAGGCGCAGTGCCAGGACCGGACAGGCGGCGACGGCACGGCGGGCGTGGGTGAGCAGGTCGGCCGGTACGGCCGGGTCGGGTATGACGGGGTATCCCCACTCGTCCAGGCCGACGAGTTCGGGCAGCAGTTCGGCGCACAGGCCGCGGCCGTCGCAGGTGATGCGGTCGATGCCGAGGCGGCGGGCGGCGGTCACTGCCAGCCCTCCTGGTCCGGTCCCGGGGCGTCGGGGATGCGGATGACGGGCCGGTTTCCCGCGGCGGCGCAGGGCCCTGCGGACAGGTGGCGGTCCACGTCGTGGGCGAAGGCCTGCAGCGCGCTCGCGGCGAGGCGGGAGGCCCCGTCGGGGTGGCGGCAGGCGCCGCGCCCGGGGAGCAGGCCGACATGGCGCTGCAGCCGGTCGTACTGGTCGTAGTCGGGGCGTCCCCAGGCGAGTTGCGCGAAGTCCTCGGCGACGGCGGGCAGTCCGAAGAGGCAGGGGCCGCACTGGCGGGCGCTCTGGGCCGCGAGGTAGCCGAGCACCCGCGCGGTCTCGGCAAGGCCGCAGGCCTTGTGCGGCAGGGCGACCAGGACTCCGGCGCCCGGTCCTGCCCCGGCGGCGGCGAGCGCGGACGTGGTGAACGGCGTGCGGACGGCAAGGTCGGCCGGGAGCCAGTTGCCGAAGAACCCGCCGACGAGGACGGCGCCCAGCGACTGTGCGGCGCCCCCGGCCGCGTCGAGCACGGAGCCGATGGGCGCGCCGAGCGTGATCTCGTAGACGCTGGGGGCTCGGACGGCGCCGGACACGGTCACGAGCGTGGTTCCCGGCGCGTCGGCGGTGCCGCTGCTGCGGAACCAGCGCGGGCCGTAGCGGGCGATCAGGGCCAGGTGGGCGAGGGTCTCGACGTTGTCGACCAGGGTGGGACGGCCGTCCACGCCCTTCTCGAAGGGGCGCGGCGGGGTGGCCATCGGGCGGGCGTCGCCGCCGTTGAGCCAGCGCACCAGGGAGGTCTCCTCACTGGACACGTAGTGGTGCGGCAGCGAGTGGAGCTGGACCGGCAACGGGTCGATCCCGGCTCGCCGGCGGTCCTCGACCGCTTCGGCCAGGCGGAGCCGCTGGGCCTCCCGGCTGCGGGGCAGGCAGAGGTGGACGGCGGTGGCGCCGACGGCCGCAGCCGCCAGGGCGGCGCCGTCCAGGACCAGGTGCGGGGCGAGGTCGAGCAGCGTCTCGTCCTTGCGGCTGGCCGGTTCGCTCTCCATTCCGTTGGCGACGACCACGGCGGTCCCGCGCGCCTCGGCGACCGTCCGCAGTTTGCGGCCGGTCGGGAAGGCGGCACCGCCTCGACCGGTGAGCCCGGCCTCCTCGACGGCTCGGATCAGTGGTGTGCCCGAGCGGCGGTCGCGCGGCAGCGGGGGCGGACCGTAACGGCGCAGATGTTCCGTCAGATCGGCCGGCACGCCGGTGCTGAACCAGCCGTCCAGGAGGCGGCTGCCGTACGGGCCGTTGGGGCCGTCGACCGGTGCGTTTGGTCCGCCTTCGGTTCGTTCGGCGTAGACGGTCTCGGTTTCCCGGTTCACAGGGTTCCTTCCGTTCGCACGACGGAGCCCGCCGGGTCGGCGGACCCGAGTGCGACCGCCGGGGCCGGTCCGGCCGCCCGCTGGGCCCAGCCCGGCTTGAGCGGGCCGCCCGCCAGGAACACGGCCAGCAGCAGGGGGACGGCCAGCGTGGCGAGGCCGCCCCAGAGTCGGGCCGCACGGTGACCGGGTCCCGCCCGGTACAGCCGCCACCAGACGGCGGCGACCACCGCGGCCAGACAGCCGACGTAGAGCACGAGTTGCAGCGAGAGCTTGGTGTCCGTCCCGGTTCCGGCACCGTGGAACACGGCGAGCGGCCAGCAGGCGTAGGCCAGCCAGTGCACGGCCTTCCAGCGCCGCAGGCCCATCCGCAGCCGGATCGCGCTGGTCGCCAGGATCGCGAGCAGCAGGTCGAACGCCAGGGTTCCCAGACCCAGCCAGAGCGTCCGATACGAGGAGGCGAACGGCAGCAGCGCGTCCAGCCAGGTCAGATGGACGAAGGTGTCGGCGATGGCGGTGACGATGTGCAGGGCGAGGAATGAGAGCGAGAGCAGGGACAGATTCCGGTGCAGGGTGCTGATCTCGAACCGGGCGATCCGCCGGGGCGCGTACTGGCCGCTCACCGCGATGCCGAGCACGACGGTGGCGGTGAGAAGCAGCAGCGCGACCGTGCCGCCGGCCCGGGTGGCGTACCAGAGCGGGCTGGGTCCGGCGGCGAGCTGGATCGTTCCGGTCATGGCCGTGCTCCCTCCGCGGGCCACCCGCACAGGGTGGTCACGGACCCGTCGACGCGGACCAGCCGGGCCGGCAGCGCCGCGTCTCGCAGCCAGGCGAGCGCCTGCTCGCCCAGGACGATCGCGGCCGTGCTCGCGGCGTTGGCGTCCACGCAGCTCGCCGCGGCGACGCTGACGGTCCGCCAGACCGGAGGCGGCACGTCCCCGGTGGCGGGGTCGACGATGTGGTGCAGGGCGCGACCGCCGCGCCGCCAGGTCCGCACGCTGGTGCCCGAGGTCGCCAGGCCGCCGCTGCGCACGACCACGGTCGGGCCGGACCGGGGTGACGAGGCGGCGTGGTCGTCCGCGATCTCCACCTGCCAGCCGTCGAGCGGGGCCCGGCCTGAGGTCGACAGGTCCCCGCCGAGGCTCACCAGGACCCCGCATCCGGCGGCCCGGGCGGCCCGTTCCGCCGCCCGGTCCGCGGCCAGCGCCTTGGCGGTCGCTCCCAGGTCCAGGCCGGTACCCGCGGGCAGCCGCAGGCGCCGAACGGCGGGGTCCCACTCGACGGTCCGCCACCCCGCGGGCGGGACCAGGGCAGCGGGCCGGACGTCCTCCGGGCGCACGGATGCGAAGGTCCGGTCGTAGCCCAGGGCTGCCAGGGCCGGACCCACCGTCGGATCGACCGCGCCGTCGGTGAGTTCGGCCGCGCGCAGGGCCGCATCCAGCGCCTGGGCGAACAGCGGGCCGACCGTGACCGGGCTGCCGCCGGCGGCGTTGGCGCGCGAGAGCTCGGAGTCCGGACGGAAGCGGCTGCAGGCGAGGTCGATCGCGGCGAGTTCCTGCTCCAGGACCTGTCGAGCCGGGGCTGTCCGATCGGGGTCGGCGACCACGAGGACGGCGGTGGTGCCCAGGGCCGGGAAGCTGGTCGTCGCCGGCCGTGCGGTGGAGACCGTCATGACGCACCCGATTTGGTCGGTTGTGGTTGCGGCTGCGGCGCCTGGGTCGTCGGCGGGGCGAGGGTGGGGGGCTGGACCGGGGGTTGCAGGCTCGGTGTCGGCGCTGCGGTCGCTCGGGGGGCCCGGCTGGTCGGGCCGGCCGAAGGGGTGCGCGCCTTTGTCGCCGTCGGCGTGGGCGGACCCGAGGGTGTGTTCGAGGGCGCGCGCAGAGGAGTCCGCAGAGGAACCGGCGACGCACTGGGTGCCGAGGGAGTGGTGCGCGGAGCTGCTGCGGCTGTGGTGCCGGGGAGCCACTTGGCGTATCCGGTGCTCAGCACCACGGCGCCGGCTGCGGAGGCGACGGTGATGCCGATGGTGGCGAGGCCGACCCGGCGCAGTCCTCGGTCGCGTCGCCGGATCGCTCGGACGCCCGGGACTCGGTCGGGGTGAGGCATGGCGGCACTCCTCGCGCGTCGACAACCGGACGCTCATGAGATGCGTCCGGTCTCCAGGTTCGGGGACGGACGGTCGGGAACCCGTTCAGAAATCCTTCGCAACCGGTAAAGGTCCGGAGAGAGCGCAGGTGGGAGGCCCCGTGGTGAGTCCTGATCCGTGTCACTCGGGCGGCTTGGCGAGCGAACGGCGGGCCGGGGGGAGTTCCAGGACCACGGTCAGTCCGCCCCCAGCGGTGTCCTGCAGGCGGGCGGTGCCGCCGTTCGCGGTCACCAGCCGGTGCACGATCGCCAGGCCGAGGCCAGTACCGCCCGCCTCCGGGTTCCCGAAGCGCCGGAACGCCGACTCGCGCGCGTCCGCGCTCATTCCCGGACCGTCGTCGATCACTCGAAGATGGACCGTTCCGCGCCCGGAGGAGCCCGGAGCCACCGTCCCCTGGATACGCACCCGTCCCCCGTGCGGGACCGCGTCCAGCGCGTTGGCCAGCAGGTTGTCGAGGACCTGCTCCAGATCACCGGGACCGAGATACGCATTCAGCCCTTGTCGGCAGCGGGCGGTGAGCGCCACCTGCCGCTCGGCGGCCAGCGGCTCCCAGGCGGCGACCCGCTCCGCGACCACCTCGTCCACGCGCACCAGGACCGGCCTGGGCACCGCGCCCTCGGCTCTGGCCACCGCGAGCAGCCCGTCCACCAGGCGGGACAGCCGCGCGATCTCCTCCTGGGCGCCGGCGAGCTCCACGGCCGCCTCGCCGTCGACATCGCCGGCGAGTAGATCGAGCCGCAGTCGCAACGCCGTGAGCGGGGTCCGCAGCTGGTGCGAGACATCCGCGATCACGGTCCGGTGGCCGTGCACCAGCGCCTCGGTCCGCGCGGCCATGGTGTTGAACGTCGCCGCGAGCCTGCGCACCTCCTGCGGCCCGCTTCCGGCCGGCGCCCGCACCTCCAGCGTGCCCTCGCCGAGTTGCTGGGCCGCGCGGTCCACTGCGTGCAGCGGGCTGCCCACCCAGCGGGCCAGCCTGACCGAGACCAGGGTTCCGGCGAGGAGCCCGCCGACGCCGATGAGCGCGAGCCAGCCCCACACGGCCGCGATCCGATCGTTCAACGGATCGAGGGAACGCACCAGCACCGCCACGCCGACGGGGTCTTCGGCGTCTCCGATCGGTGTCGTCACGGTCAGCCGGTTCTGCGCCTGCTCGGAGTGGGTCTGGCGGTTCGCGAGCGTGCTCCTGACCAGAGCGGGGACCGCGGTCGCTGTGGCGTCGCCGCACGAGGTGCGCGCGATCACCTGGGCACCCGCGTTGTAGATGGCCGCGCAGTCGCCGTCATGCTGTGCCGCGTCGAGCAGGTGCAGCATGTTCGCGTCGGACTTGTTGTCGGAGAGGTGCTCCTCGGCGGCGGAGGAGAGCGCTCGGGCGCTCGCCTCGGCGGTGCTGCGGAACGAGGTCTGCTCGCGTTCGGTCAGCAGCCAGCCGAGCGGTACGACGGCCAGCACCAACAGAACCGTGACGAGCACCAGTACGGTCAGCGCGATGCGTCGGGTCACGGCCGGTCAGCCCAGCTCGCTCAGACGGAAGCCCCGGCCGTAGACGGTCTCGACCAGACCGGGCACGCCGAGCTTGCGGCGCAGCGCCGCCATGTGCACGTCCAACACCTTGGTCGGGCCGTACCAGTGCGCGTCCCAGGCCCGCTCCAGGATCTCCTGACGGGTCACCACCCGCCCAGGGTCGGCGGCGAGGCACTCCAGGATGTCGAACTCCTTGGGGGTCAGCGCGATCTCCTCCTCGCCGACGGTGACCTTGCGGGTGCGGGGGTCCACCGTGAGCGGCCCGTGGCGTAGCAGCTCCGGTACGGCCGGGCGGGTCCGGCGCAGCACGGCCCGCATCCGGGCCAGGAGTTCGGCCAGGCCGAAGGGCTTGACCAGGTAGTCGTCTGCGCCCTCGTCCAGGGCGGAGACCCGGTCGCCCTCCTCGCCGCGTGCGGTCACCACGATGATCGCGGCATGGGACCGGCGCCGCAGCAGGCGGCAGACCTCGACGCCGTCGATGTCCGGCAGGCCCAGGTCGAGCAGCACCACGTCGGGCACAGGGTCGGCGGCCAGAGCCGCCCGGCCGGTGTCGACGCTCTGCGCGTGGTACCCGGCCCGGTCCAGGCCCCGCACCAGCGAACGGGCGATTCCTGGATCGTCCTCTACCACGAGCACCCGTACGGCGCCGAACTCGGTGCTCATCTCCTGCATGCCCACAGCCTAGGCGGCCTCGGAAAACGCGTGCACCGACCGCGGTCGCTCCCCAGGTCGTTAGGGTTCGGCTCATGGACTGGCACGCGTGGCACGACGACTACGACCGACCGGACTCCGTGCTCGAGCGGCGGCTCCGGGCGGTCCAGGGGCGGATCCGGATCGCTCTGGACACCAGTCCTCCGGGACCGCTCCGGGTGGTCAGCGCGTGCGCGGGCCAGGGGCGCGACCTGCTCGGCGTGCTGGCGGAGCACCCGCGCCGCGCGGACGTCAGCGCGCGGCTGGTCGAACTGGACCCGCGCAACGCGGCGGCGGCGCAGCGCACCGCCGAGGCCGCGGGCCTCCGGCAGGTCGAGGTGGTGCGCGGCGACGCCGCGTCGACCACCCAGTACCAGGGCATGGTCCCGGCCGACCTGGTACTCATGTGCGGGGTGTTCGGCAACATCTCCGACGCGGACATCGAGCGCACCGTCGCCCACTGCACGCAGTTGTGCAGGGGCGGCGGCACGCTCGTGTGGACCCGGCATCGCAGGCAACCGGACCTGGTGCCGCAGATCTGCCAGTGGCTGGACGAACGCGGCTTCGAGCAGGTGTGGCTGTCCGAGCCGGACGCGGGCTTCGGCGTCGGGGCGCACCGGTTCGCCGGTGAGCCCCAGCCGCTGCCCCCGAGCACGCGCATGTTCACCTTCGCCGGAGCGTGACGCGACCTGACGTGACATCAGCTCGGCTGCGGACAGGGCTGCAGACCGCCCAGGATCCGCCTCGGATCCGCTTCAGACCCGCTTGAGGTCCGCGGTGAGCGTGGCGACGTCGATGCCGTTGACCGTGCCCGCCTCCTTGTACTCCTGGGACATGACCGCCCAAGCCTCGTCGGAGTAGGTGGACCACCAGTCCCAGGCCACCTGCTGGACCGCACCCCAGGTGATCGCGTAGAGCCAGTCCGCGTCGTAGCCCAGCAGCGGGATCGCGTGCCCGCCTTCGATCGGCTGCTGCTGCCAGCCCGGGTCCAGGGTCCACGGCTTTCCGTTCTGGAACTGCTGCTGCGCGTTGGAAGGCACCTGAATGCCCGCGTAGACGCCGCCGAAGAGCGAGATGGTCTGCTTGATCGCCGTCAGGTCGTGGACGTTCACCGGCGCGTACGCGACCACGCGGTTGCCCCAGAGTCCGCCGCGCTGCCAGGCCTTGAGCACCTGGGCCTCGACCAACCCGGTGTCCTTGCCGCCGGAGAGTTGCAGGTACTCCGCGACGACCTCCTTCTCGGTCGGGACCGAGTCCGTCTGCTTGGTCTGCGCGTTCCAGGACTGCAGCAAGTGCGCGGCGGCGGCCATGGTGCAGTCGCCGTACTGGTCGTTGCCGTCCATGGGCCAGGAGGCGACGTTCGTCGCCCAGTCCACCGCCGTCGGCGGCGCGGGCAGCGGAGCCAGGGCGTAGTCGGTGAAGTCCTTGAGCGCCACCGGAAACTGCGGACCGAGCTTTCCGTACATTCCTGCGACACGAGTCATTTCTTCTCCATCCGCTCGTACGTTTATCCGAATGGTGGGGGGTCCATCCGGAAATGCAGGGGCGCATACCAAGTTTCCAGATCAGCGGGATTTCTCCTAGTACATCGGCGATTCCCGGCGGCACATTTTCGTCTGCCCGTGGAATCGGCGGTACGCATGCGCGAAAGAGGGTTCTCTGGTGCTGATGGGGTAGCCCCGTGATCGGGCGTTTCGTGCGGCCCAGCGCCAGGGCGGCACACCCACCGCGACCGGGTTGCGGGAGCTGACACCCCTGCCTGTGGAAGCAGGCAGGGCATAATCGCGGATGTGAACTCACCTGACCAGCGGCAGCCTGGCACGACGGGATCTACGGCTTCGGACGACCCGGCCACCACCGTCGAGCGCATGTTCCGCGAGGTGCAGGGCACCGACGCATCAGGAGGCCGGCAGGTGGGGAATGGCGGAGCGTAGCCGGCGTTGGAGCTGGGTCGTGCTGGCAGCGGTGGTCGTGGCGATCGGCTGGGCCGCGCAGCACGGCGGGCGCGGGGCCGGTACCGCCGGATCGCCGACGGCCGCGTCCTCGGGCACTGCGACGGGATCCGCGTCCGGTTCGGCGACGGCGCGGCCGTCGGCGGGCGCAGCCGGAGACCCCGCGCCCACCGTCTCGGCCGACCCGTACGACCCCGCACGCTTCGCCGCCCAGGTCGTCAGCTCCGCGCGCCGGGCCGGGGTGGGCCCGCAGATGCTGATGGCCATCCTCTACAACGAGTCGTACAAACCGCACGACCCGGCGCTGGAGCGCGCCTGGCAGCGGCTCAAGCCGGATGCCGCGTTCGGTATCGCCAATATGCACAAGGCCACCTTCGACGACACCAAGAAGGGCCGTGACTTCGCCGGCCGCGACTGGCAGCAGCTCCCCGACGATCCTGCTCTCGCGATCGAGGCCGCGGCCTGGTACCTGCACGACCTGGCGGCGCAACTGCCCGCGCACCGGTCGAACGGATACACCGAGGACGAACTGCTCGCCCTGGGATACAACACCGGCGCGTCCAACATGCGCGCGTTCGCGCGCGGCGTGAAGCTCGGCTCGATGGCCCAGACCTACCTGGACCACCTCCACCAGAACTGGGCGACTGCGGCGGTGGCGGTCAAGGGACACTGACGCGCCCAGGTCGTACTGTTGGATTGCGGAGTCGGCTGGTCTGCGGAGACGGCGCAGGGCAGGCGCGCTTCCCCGCACCGACCTTCCGCTGAGGAGGCGCACGATGAGCAGGCGCACCATGACCGGGTCCGGCGCCGGACGCCCGACCCCTGAAGCGGCCACCGGAGAGAGCCGGGAGCGCCACGCCGCGGAGCTCATCCTCGCCGACGTCTCCGTCCGGGGCCTGCCCGCGCTGACCCACGTTCTGCTGGCCGCGATGTCCGGTGACCAGGACGCAGCGCGGATGACGGTGGGCGCGCTGCTGCGTGCGATGCCGGGTGCGAGCTGGTGGGACGCCCACGACCAGCTCACCCGCGCCGGGATCAGCGAGGGCTGGACGGTCGGCGAGCTCGACGCGGTCCAGCGCAGCATCCTGACGCGCAGCCTCGGCCACCTCCCCTAGCAGGGTGCCGACGATCCAGGCCGGGCTCGCGCCGCCCTGCGCTCGCGACGCCAGCGGCTCCGCCGCGGGCGCTTGCCGCGTTGTCTCCCCCCGCCCTTCGGGCGGGAGGTGCCCCCTGGTCGCCCTCTACCAACCAGGGTTGGCTCCCTCCTCCGCCTTGCAATCTAAGACCGACCGGCAAATGCGGGGCGGCGTCGCGGGTCGAGGGCTCTCGCCTGGCCGGGTTGTCGTCAGTCGCCAGTGCTCCGCAATGGCTCCTTCCTCCGCCCCGCCCAGACTCGGCCCTCGACCCCCTCCTTCACCCATCCCCCATTTGCCGGTCGGTCTAAGCCGCACGACGCCGCTCCCTGATCCGGGCACCCGGAAGTAGTGCACGGCGGCGGAGACGATCCGGTGCGGGCGACCGTCGCGGAGGAAGCCGTCGCCACTGACGGTGAGTCCGGACCGAGTGGTCACGGTGCCTCTCCAAGGATGCTGCGGTGGCGGTCGACGAGGGTGCGCAGGGTCTGCTCCCCGGGGGTGTCCCAGATCTCCTGGTTGAAGATCTCGACCTCGGTGAAGCCCTGGTAGCCGGCGGCCGCTACGGCCGTGGCGAGTGCCCGGACGTCGATGCAGCCGTCACCGACGTGGCCGCGTCCCAGCAGGGCGTCAGCGGGCAGCGGGAGTACCCAGTCGCAGACCTGGAAGGCGGCGATGCGCCGGCCCGCGCGGGCGATCTGCTGCTCGACCTGCGGATCCCACCACACGTGGTAGCTGTCCACGACGACGCCGACGCTGTCGCCGCCGTGCGTTCCGCCGATCTCCTCGGCGAGGTCCAGGGCCTGACCCAGGGTCGAGACCACGGCGCGGTCGGCGCAGAACATCGGGTGCAGCGGCTCGATGGCCAGACGCACGCCGTGCTGGTGCGCGTACGGGGCGAGCGCGGAGATACCGTCGGCGACCATGCGCCGGGCGCCGGGCAGGTCGCGGCTGCCCCCGGGCATCCCGCCGCAGACCAGCACGAGCGTGTCGGTGCCCAGGGCCGCCGCCTCCTCAACGGCGCGGCGGTTGTCCTCCAGCGCGGCGGCCCGCCCGGCGGCGTCCGGCGCGGTGAGGAAACCGCCCCGGCACAGGCTGGTGACGGTCAGTCCGGCATCGCGGACCAGTCGGGCGGCCTTCTCGGCGCCCAGCTCGGCGACGCGGTCGCGCCACAGCCCGATCCCGGGGATGCCTGCCGCGACGCAGCCGGCGACGGCTTCGGCGAGGGTCCAGCGCTTGGTCGTGGCGGTGTTGAGGGAGAGCCGTTCGAGGCCCGGACCGGCGGTCACGGTAGCGGTCGGGGCGACGGTCACGTGGTGAATCCCTTCGCGGTGAGGAAACTGCGCATCCGGGCGGTGGCCAGCTCCGGGTCGGGGAACGCCCCGGCGTCCCCGGCGAGACGGAACAGCTCGGCCAGGTGCTCCACGGAACGGTGCCCCTGGGCGTCCGCGATCATGGTGAAGTGGTCCTGGTGGCCCGTCAGGTGCGCGAGGAAGACCACGCCGGTCTTGTAGTAGCGGGTGGGTGCGGCGAAGACGTGCCGGGCCAGCGGCACGGTCGGTTCCAGGATCGCCCGGTAGCCGTCGGTGTCGCCCCGGTCGAGCGCGGCGAGCGCGGCTGCCGCGTGTGCGGCGAGCGGGTTGAAGACGCCGAGGAGGGCGTGGCTGAAGCCCTGGTCGTCGCCGAGGATCAGCTCGAGGTAGTGGAAGTCGTCGCCGGTGTAGAGGCGGATACCGTCGGGCAGGGCACGGCGCAGCGCGATCTCGCGGTCGGCGTCGAGCAGGGACACCTTGATGCCGTCGACCTTGGCGGCGTTGTCGCGGATGATCTGCAGCACGTGCTCGGCGGCGAGGTCGAGGTCGGCGGAGCCCCAGTAGCCCTCCAGCGCCGGGTCGAACGGCGTGCCCAACCAGTGCAGGATCACCGGGCGCTCGGTCTGGGCCAGCAACCGGCCGTAGACCTCGGCGTAGTCCTCCGGTCCAGTCGCGGTCGCGGCGAGGGCCCGGCTCGCCATGAGCACCACCTGGGCGCCGGCCTGCTCTACGACGGCGATCTGCTCCTCGTAGGCGGCGGTGATCTCCTTGAGCGTGGCTGCGGGCCCGCCGAGTGCCTGCGCGGTCCCCGGTGTGGGCGCGGCGGTGGTGAGCTGCGCGACGGCGGTGAGTTGGTCGGTGCCGGCGCCACAGGCGAGGCGGCCGCCGACGGCGCGGGCCTCCGCGCCCGAACGGGTGATCAGCTCGCGGGTGGTGGCCCAGTCCAGGCCCATGCCGCGCTGCGCGGTGTCCATCGCGTCCGCGATGCCCAGGCCCAGCGACCACAGGTGGTGGCGGAAGGCGAGGGTGGCGTCCCAGTCGACGGCGTCAGGTTCGCCGGGGCGAGCGGTGACATGCGCTGCGGCGTAGACGGTGCGGCTGCGGGCCGGACCGTCCGGGCGGGGCCAGGCGGCCGGGGCGGAGGCCCGGTAGCGGCGGGCGCCGCCCGGGAGGGGGAGCAGGATCTCGTTGGATGGCATGGGGTGGCCTCGGTGGGTGCGGGCGGGAGGGTCAGAGGGCGAGCTCGGGGACCTGGACCCGGCATCCCCCGCGGGCGGACTGCAGGGCGAGGGCGGCGAGCTGGACGCCCTTGGCCCCGGCGAGCAGGTCGTAGCGGAAGGGTGCGTCGGCGACGACATGGGCGAGGAACTGCTCCCACTGGGCCTTGAAGCCGTTGTCGAACTCGGCGTTGTCCGGGACCTGTTGCCATTGGTCGCGGAACGGCTCGGTGACCGGGAGGTCCGGGTTCCACACCGGCTTGGGGGTGGCGGCGCGATGCTGGATGCGGCAGTCGCGCAGTCCGGCCACGGCGCTGCCCTCGGTGCCGTCGACCTGGAACTCGACCAGCTCGTCGCGGTTGACCCGCACCGTCCAGGAGGAGTTGAACTGGGCCACGGCCCCGCCTTCGAGCTCGAACACCGCGTAGGCGGCGTCGTCGGCGGTGGCGCGGTACGTGCGGCCCTGTTCGTCGCGGCGCTCGGGGATGTGCGTGGCGGTGTGGGCGTAGACGGACCGGATCGGGGCGAAGGTCTGCTCCAGCACGTACTGCCAGTGCGGGAACATGTCCAGGACGATGCCGCCGCCCTCCTCGGCGCGGTAGTTCCAGGAGGGGCGCTGCGCCTGCTGCCAGTCGCCCTCGAACACCCAGTAGCCGAACTCGCCCCGGATGGAGAGGATCCGGCCGAAGAAGCCCCCCTCGACCAGGCGCTTGAGCTTGAGCAGCCCGGGCAGGAACAGCTTGTCCTGGACGACCCCGTTCTTCACGCCCGCATCGCGGGCGAGCGCGGCCAGCTCCAGCGCGCCGGCCAGGGACTCGGCGGTCGGCTTCTCGGTGTAGATGTGCTTTCCGGCGGCGATGGCGGCGCGCAGTGACTTCTCGCGGACCTGGGTGAGCTGGGCGTCGAAGTAGATCTCGTGCGCGGGATCGGCGAGTGCGGCGTCCAGGTCCGTGGTCCAGCGCTCCAGGCCGTGCCGCTCGGCGAGTGCCCGCAGCTTGTCCTCGCTGCGGCCCACGAGCACCGGCTCCGGCCATACCACCGTGCCGTCGGGGAGTTCCAGGCCGCCCTGCTCGCGGATGGCCAGGATCGAGCGCACCAGGTGCTGGCGGTAGCCCATGCGACCGGTGACGCCGTTCATGATGATGCCGATGGACCTGCGGGGCATGCTCGGTTCCCTCCGCTGGAAAGCGCTTTCCAAGAGGTACGTTACGAGCATGGCGAATGCAAGGTCAAGGAGCCGGGCGGACCGTTCCACCGGGGCGGTCACGCTGCAGCAGGTCGCGCGGCAGGCGGGCGTGTCCCTGGCCACGGCCTCGCGGGCGCTGCACGGCGCGGACGGCCGGTCGGTCGGCGACGAGCTGCGCCGCCGGGTGCAGGCCGCCGCCGAGGAGCTCAGCTACATCTCCAACGCCCCCGCGCAGGCCCTGGCCCGGGCCACCACTTCGGTGGTGGGCCTGATCGTGCACGACGTCGCCGACCCCTACTTCGCCGCGATCGCCGCGGGTGCGATGCGCGCCGCCCGCGAGCGACGGCTGATGGTGATGATCGCCGCGACCTTCCGCGAACCAGGGCTCGAACTCGAGTACCTGCGCGGGCTGCGCGCCCAGCGCGCCCGTGCGGTGGTGCTCGCGGGCAGCGGTCTCGCGGTCTCCGCGGACACCGAGCGGCTGGCCGAGGAGATCGCGGGCTTCGAGGAGGAGGGCGGCCGGGTCGTCTGCATCGGTGACCGGGGCACCGACCTGGACACCGTGGCGCTGGACAACCGCGGTGGCGCGGCCGGCGCCGCCCGTAGCCTGTGGGACCAGGGCCACCGCCGGATCGGTGTGATCGCGGGCCCGCGCGAGCTGACGACGGTCCGTCACCGCCTGGACGGAGCGCGGCGCGCGCTGCGCTCGCTCGGCGGCGCGCTGCCCGCGGAGCGGGTGGTCGTGGGCGACTTCACCCGCGAGGGCGGGCGCGCCGCCACGCTGGAGCTCTTCGCCCGTGACCCGGGACTCACCGCGGTCCTGGCCCTCAACGACCTGATGGCGATCGGCGCGCTCGCCGCGCTGCAGCAGGACCTGGGGCGTACCGTGCCGAAGCAGGTCTCCGTCATGGGCTTCGACGACGTCCCCTTCGCCGCCGACCTGCGCCCCGCGCTGAGCACCGTCCGGCTGCCCCTGGAGGCAGCGGGGGAGCAGGCGGTGCGCCTGATCCTGGACGATCCGGCCGAGGCCCCCCGCCGTGTGCTGCTCGACGCCGAGCTGGTCACCCGCGCCAGCACCGGCCCTGCGACGCACGCGTAGCGCGGGGACCGCTTGCCGAGCTGCGGTTCGAAGGCGCGGGCTCACGCGAGGATCCCTGATCGCGAGGAACAGCCCGCCTTCCTCGACGGAACGTTCGACGCAGAGCCGGAACGGGTGGTGTGACCCGCTGCGATCAGCCGGAAGCGGAGCGGCACGGGCAACTTCAGCTCTGACGATCGCTCCCAAACGGGACAGCGCGGGACAGCGGGGGGACAATGGTCGGGCGGCACGTCCGTGCTGCCGCACCTCGGTCGTCCGGCCAGCGCCTGGCCCGCCGGGGACCGCGGCACTGCTGGGTGCCGGGAGGTTGATCATGCGCAAGGTTGCCGACTGCCGGGACCATCCCAGTGTCTCCGGTTGCAGCCTCACTATCGCGGGCGAGGAGGAAGAGGTCGTCCGCGCCGCAACCGAGCACGCAGTCTCGGTGCACGAACACGCGGACACTCCTGAGCTGCGCCAGATGATCCGCGATTCGCTCAAGAACGAGGAGGTTCCGCAGCACGCCTGACCGAGTACTTGCGGCGCGTCGGCGCGCGGGGGCGTGTGCGCCGACGGCCGTCCTTTGTTGCCTGCTCAGTTGTGCCCGGGCTCCTCCTCGACCTCGACCGAGCCGATGTACTCCTGCGTCTCCGCGGCGGGCAGCCGGAGCGCCTGGGCCCAGTAGTAGATCGCCAGGCTGAAGGCCGAAACGACCAGGATGTCCCACCACAGCGGGATGTTGTCGGTCGCACCGCAGGAGACGGTGGACGCCGGGCCGCTGCTGCAGAAGCCGCCCTGCCAGGAGATCACGCCCAGGCCGATCAGGTACGCGGGCAGCCACTGGGCGGACTTCCAGTCCAGGTGCGGGGTCCGGGCGTTGAGCTTGAAGTAGGCCGACGCGCCGAGCAGCAGATAGCCGAGCACGATGCCGATGCCGAGGCGCCACAGCGTGTCGAAGCCGGACCAGAAGATGATCAGATTGGCCACGATGAAGGCCACCGGGGACCAGAAGCCGCCCCCGGGCAGCCGGTACGGGCGGAGCCGGTCGGGGTCCGACTTGCGCAGCACGCCGAAGGCCAGCGGGGCTCCGGCGTACATCAGCACACTCGCCGAGGTGATGAAGCCGACCAGCTTCTGCCAGGTCGGGAACGGCAGGAAGACCACGAGTCCCATTACGAAGGCGAACAGCAGTCCGAACCAGGGCACGCCGCGCTTGGTGGTGCGCTCGAAGATCCCGGGCACATAGCCGTTGCGCGACAGCCCGTAGGAGACCCGGGAGGTGGCTGTGGTGTAGATCAGGCCGGTGCCGGCCGGGGAGATGACCGCGTCGATGTAGAGCACGGTGGCCAGCCAGCCGAGACCCACCGTCGTGGCCAGTCCGGCGAACGGACCTGCCTTGGCGGTGAAGGTCAGGTTTGACCATCCCTGGGCGAAGGCGCTGTGCGGCAGTGCCCCGATGAAGGCGACCTGCAGGGCGATGTAGATGAAGGCGCCGATCAGAATGGAGCCGATGACCGCCAGCGGGATGTCCCGGTGCGGGTTGCGGCTCTCGCCGGCGAGTTGGTCGGCCTGCTCGAATCCCAGCAGTGCGAAGATGATGCCGCTGGTGCTCACCGCGGAGAGCACACCCTTGGCTCCGAACGGGGAGAAGCCCTGGTAGCCGAAGTTGCTGCCGTGGAACGCGGCGATCGCGAGGGCGAAGATGGTCAGCAGCGGAACGCCGATCTTCCACCAGGTGGCCGCGCTGTTGGTGTGCGCGAGGATGCGGATGCCGAAGAAGTTGACGACCACGAAGAGCGCCATGAAGGCGACTGCGAGCGCGTAGCCGCCGGCGGTCAGGTGGTTCTTGCCCGACTGGATCCAGGTCGCGTGCACACTCAGGTAGTTGAGTGCGGCCAGAACCTCGATCGGGGCCACGGTCACCGCCTGCAGCCAGGAGAACCAACCGAAGGACGCTCCGGCCGCGGTGCCGAACGCGTAGTGCGGGAATCGGCCGGTGCCGCCTGAGACCGGGTAGGCGGCGCCCAGTTCCGCGTGGACGAATGCGAGGATGATGATCGCGACCGCCCCGATACCCCAGGAGATGAGGGAGGCGGTACCGGCGGCCTGGGCGGCGAAGAGGGCCCCGAACAGCCAGCCCGAACCGATGATGGAGCCCACAGAGGTCCAGGTCAGACCAATCAGGCCGATGTCACGCTTGAGGCCGACCGGAGCGTTCCCGGTAGGAGCAGTCGCTGTTGCCATGACAGGTCACCCCACGTCCGACCGTGCCCCGGTCGGCGATGTCCAGTGAGTCGGGTGCCGAGCGACAGGTACTCAGACAGATACAGGATAAATGCGACATACGTGTAGGAACTTATCGATTCCGAATCGGTTTCATTGCGTTCCAGGCGGCGTTCTAGTGGCGTCCGGTCCACGCGGGCTCGACCTGGTCCCACTCCCGCTCCCAGGCCCGCAGTGTCCGACGGTCGAGCTGCTGGCGGGCGACGGAGTAGCCGCCGGTCAGGAGCAGCACCGAGCCGGCCAGGATGCCCAGGGAGAAGGCGGCGACATTGCCCGCGGCCTCGGTCGCCGAGGCCGGAGCGGTGGCCGGGTGTCCCTGGGCGTCGATCCAGATCTGGAGCTGCTCGCCCTGGACGGTGCTGATGGGCACAGAGACGGTCCCCTGGTCCGGGTGGCCGTTCGGATCGGCCCAGCGCAGCAACGCGGTCGCGTCCGTGCTGGTCTGGGTGGTGCCGGTGAGCGCCACCGCCTGCACGTGGTGCAGTTGGGCGGCGGTCACCGCGGCGGCGGCGCGGTCGCTCCGGTAGAGCGTCATGCCGAGCAGGGTGCACAGTCCCGCGGCTACGGCCAGGCTCAGCGCGAGCACGATGCGCAGCCAGACACGCAGGGAGTCGCTGCGCCGATGCAGCGGGTTACGGTGGCGGGCCAGTGCGGCGCTCAACCGCCGCCGGCGCGCCGGTACGGAGGGTTGGGGTGCGGCCGCTGACGTTGCCATGGCTGAGGCCTCCTTCGCCACGACGCAGATCACCGATCCCTCTGCTTATCCATTCATGGTGCCCGGACGGACGCGACCAAAACCCCTGCCGGTCACGCGGAGGCGCGCTGGACCAGTTCGGTCGGGAGGATGACGGAGGCCGGCGGCTCGCCGGAGATGAGGGCGAGCAGGAGGCGGACCATCTCCGCGCTGATGCGCTCCCAGGGCTGGCGGACGGTGGTGAGCGGGGGCCGGGTGGTGGCGGCGATGGTGGAGTCGTCGAAGCCGCCGACCGCGACGTCCTCCGGCACGCGGCGGCCGGCGTGCTCCAGCGCGGCCAGGGCGCCGTCGGCCATCAGGTCGGAGGCGACGAACACCGCGTCCAGGTCGGGGGCGGTGGCGAGCAGCGCCGCCATCGCGGCCTCGCCGCCGGCGCGGCTGTAGTCGCCCTCGGCCACCAGCGCCGGGTCGTACGGCAGCCCGGCGTCGGCGAGGGTCTCGCGGTAGCCGGAGAGCCGGTCCACGCCGCCGGGGGTGTCCAGCGGTCCGGTGACGGTGGCGATGCGGCGGCGGCCGGTGGCGAGGAGGTGACGCACCATGGACTGGGCGCCCTCGCGGTCGTCGGCCGCGACGTAGGCGGTGGTCCCGGTGTGCCCGAGCGGCTTGCCGCAGGCGACGACCGGCATCTGCGCCTCGCGGAGCCGTTCGACCATGGGGTTCCCGGAGTGCGAGGAGACCAGCAGCACCCCGTCGACGTGCCCTGAGGTGATGTAGCGGCCGATCCGGCGGCGTTCCTCCTCGGTGCCCGCGATCATCAGCAGCAGCGGGATGTCGTGCTTGGCGAGCGCGGTGGTGCAGCCGCGCAGCAGCAGGTTGAAGTTGGGGTCCTCGAAGAAGCGGTCCTGGGGTTCGGTGAGCAGGAAGGCGACCGAGTCCGAGCGCTGGGTGACCAGGCTGCGCGCGTGGCGGTTGACCACGTACCCGGTCTTCTGGATGGCCGCGTTGACGGCCCTGAGCGCCTCCGGACTGACGTTGTGTCCGCCGTTGAGCACGCGGGACACGGTGCCGCGCGAGATGCCGGCCTCGCGTGCCACGTCGTGGATGGTCGGTGGGCGGCGGCGCCCGCCGGCGGGATCGGTCATCAGGTGCTGGTTCCTCGGGGGTTGTTGAGGGGGCCTGGTCAGGACTTTACGGCTCCGGAGAGCAGGTCGAGGCGCCAATAGCGCTGGAGCGAGAGAAAGAGCCCGATCAGCGGGAGCACGGAGATCAGCGAGCCGGTGATGACCAGGGTGTAGAGGGCGGGGGCGGCCGCGCCCTGCTTGAGAAGGGTGAACAGGCCGACGGTGACCGGGAACTTGCTGTCGTCGCCCAGCATGATGAAGGGCAGCAGGAAGTTGTTCCAGATGGCCACGAACTGGAAGAGGAACACGGTGACCAGACCTGGTGCCATCATCGGCATCGCGATGGTCCGGAACAGCCGCCACTCCGAGGCGCCGTCCATCCGCGCGGCCTCGATGACGTCGTCGGGAATCGCCCCGGCGGCGTAGATCCGGGCGAGGTAGATGCCGTACGGGCTGACGATGCTGGGCAGCAGGACGGACCAGTAGCTGTCGGCGAGGCCGATCTTGGCCATCAGCAGGTACTGGGGGATGGCGAGCACGACCGGCGGCATGAGCACGCCCGCGAGCAGGATGTTGAAGACGGCGTTGCGTCCGGCGAAGCGGTACTTGGCGAGGGCGTAGCCGGTCACGCCGGACAGTGCGGCCGAGAGCAGCGCGCCGAATCCGGCGTAGAAGGCCGAGTTGAGCATCCAGTGCCAGAACTCGCCGCCCCGGTAGGCGCTGAGGTCGCGCAGGTTGGCGAGCAGGCCGCTGCCGGGGAGCAGGGTGAACGTGGAGAAGAGCTGGGCGCTGCTCTTGGTGGCGGCGACCAGCACCCAGATCACGGGCAGCAGGCAGTAGACGGCTCCGGCGAGCAGGCCGAGGGTGGGCACCCAGCCGATCCGGCGGGTCGGCCGGACGGCGGACGCGGCAGTGGAGCGGCCGCGGGCGGTGGTGAGCTGAGTGGTCGTCACTGGCCCTCCCCGTAGGCGCGGCGGCCGACCAGCTTGAGGAAGCCGAAGGACAGAGCGAGGGTGACTGCGGCGATGACGACCGAGGTGGCGGAGGCCGAGTAGATGTCGCCGCGCACGAAGGCGTCGCGGTAGACCTTCATGAGGGGGCTCCAGGTGGAGGAGATGCCGTTGGTCAGGGGGCCCAGCGTGGTGGGTTCGCTGAACACCTGCAGCGTGGCGATCATCGAGAAGAAGAAGGTGAGGACCAGAGAGGGGAGCACCATGGGGATCTTGATCCGCAGGGCGATCTGCAGCTCGCTCGCGCCGTCGAGGCGGGCGGCCTCGTAGAGCTCGGGTGAGACGGAGCGCAGCGAGGTGTAGATCACGATCATGTTGAAGCCGGTGCCGCCCCAGACCGCGATGTTCGCCAGCGCGACGTAGAGGCCGCCGCCCGACAGCAGTTGGGGTGCGCTCATGCCGAGCTTGCCGAGCAGGAAGTAGCCGGGGCTGGTCGTGGGCAGGTAGAGGAAGCCCCAGAGCAGGCTGGCGACGACGCCGGGGATGGCGTACGGCAGGAAGATGGCGATGCGGGAGAAGGCGCGCAGCCGGGTCCGGTCCGCGTCCAGGAGCAGGGCGAAGAGCAGGGCCAGTCCCAGCATGGTGGGGACGAGGATCGCACCGTAGAAGAGGACCCGCAGGGTCCCGGCGAGCAGGTCCGGGTCGGTGAGCGCCGACGCGTAGTTGGAGAGCCCGGCCCAGCCTTCGGAACGCGCCCCCGGGCCGAGTCCCAGACCCTGGATGTGGATCTTGCGGAGGCTGAGGTAGCCCGCGTAGCCGACGGGCAGCGCGAGCAGCAGGGTGAACAGGACGACTGCGGGTGCGATGAAGCCGTACGGCGCGAGGCGGGGTGCGCTGCCGTTGCGGGGGCGGCGTGCCGGGCGACTGGGTGGGGCGGCCGTGGCCATGGGGGTCGGCTCCGTTCCAGGCGGTTGTCGGGGCGGGCGGTCGGGGTGGGCGGTCCGGGTGGGCGGTCGGTGTGGATGGTCGGAGTGGGGGAGCTGGGACCTCCGCCCGGGCGACGGCGCAGGTGCGCCCGGGCGGAGGAGCGGGGGAGTCGCGGAGCGAGCGCGACCGGGGTCAGCCGGCGACCTTGAAGCCCTGCTTCTGCATGTCGGCGGACGTCGCCTGGCTCATGGCGGTCAGCGCCGCCAGGAAGTCGCTCTTGTTCTGCGCGGCCTTGCCGAAGTTGTCCTTGAACGCGCTGTAGGCGACGTTGACGTTGGGGCCCCAGGCGGCGGGGGCCGTCGTCGCCGCGATCTTCGCGGCGGTGGTGTAGAAGTCCGGCTGGTTGGAGAAGTAGTCGGGCGCTGTGGCGAGGGCGCTGCCGCTCTGCGCGTCGGTGGCGGCCGGGTAGACATAGGAGTCCTTGACCAGGGCGGCCACGGCGGTCGGGTCGGTGTTCAGCCACAGCGCGAACTGCGCGGCCGCGTCCCGGTGCTTGGAGTTGTTGGTGACGGCGGTGGAGGAGCCGCCCCAACTGCCGGTGACGTCGGCGCCCGCGGTCCACTGCGGCAGCGGGGCCATCGCCCACTTGCCCTTGGCGGCGGGCGCGCTGCTGCTGAGGACGCCGGGGGCCCAGACGGCGCTGACCCAGGCGATCTGGGTGCCGTCGTTGAGGGCCTTGCTCCAGGCCGGGGTGTACATCGGCTGGTTGTCGACGGAGCCGTCCTTGACCAGGCCGCCCCAGAAGCCGGCGACCTTCTGGGTGGCGGCGTCGTTGATGCCGACCTTCCAGGTGTCGCCGCTGGAGGTCCACCAGGAGGCGCCGGCCTGCTGGGCGAGCCCGGCGAAGAGGCCGGCGTCGTTGCTGGAGAAGGTGGTGAGGTACTTGGTCGGGTCCTTCTGACGCAGGGTTCTCGCGTCGGCGGCGAACTGGTCCCAGGTGGTGGGGACGGTCAGGCCGTACTTCGCGAAGAGGTCCTTGCGGTAGTAGAACATCAGCGGTCCGCTGTCCTGCGGGATCGCGTAGACGGCGTTGCTGCCGAGGGTGACCTGCTTCCAGATGCCGGCCGCGAACTTCGCCGAGGCGGAGCCGTCCTGCCCGGAGATGTCGGCGAGGACGTTGTTGCTGACCAGGGTGGGCAGCGCCTGGTACTCGGCCTGGACGAGGTCGGGGGCGCCACCCGCCTTGGCCGCGGTGATCACCTTGGTGAGCAGGTCGTCGCCGGAGGCCTGCTTCTCAACGGTGACCTGGATGTTGGGGTGGGACTTGTTCCAGATCGCGGCAACCTGGTCGAGCCCGGGGGCCCAGGCCCAGTAGGTGAGCTTGACCGGACCGGAGGACGTGTCCTGGGCGCTCGCGCCCTTGGAGGAAGTCGACGCGCTGCTGCTGCAGCCGGTGAGCAGAGCGGTGGCGACGCCGACGGCGGTGACGCCGAGGGCGAGGCGACGGTGCATCGAGAAAGGCATGGACACTCCCACGGACGAGGACGTCCGCACCCTGCGGACTGTCTCCTATCGCTGTGAGCGTTCACAGTACGGAAACCCACACGTCATGTGTCAAGACTTGTTGCCATCCGGTTATCTTCGACTTTCCGGGTGCCTGATCCCCCGCCAGTCGGATATATCGGGCATGAAGGTAAACAAGTTCCAACAACTTTCTACTTGCCAGAGGCGCTGGGGTATCGGCTAGCGTGTGCACGTTCCCAGTCAGCCGTTCCCAGTCACCCGCCCTCGGCGCAGGAGAAGCCCATGCCTCCCATCACCACCCGGCTCAGCGGATCGGGCCTCGCGTTCGGCGGTGACTACAATCCCGAACAGTGGCCCGAGGAGGTCTGGGCCGACGACATGGCGCTGATGCGTGAGGCCGGCGTGACCATGGTCAGCGTCGGCGTCTTCTCCTGGGCGCTGCTCGAACCCGCCCCCGGCGTCTACGACTTCGGTTGGCTGGACCGCCTGCTGGCACTGCTCCACGAGCACGGCATCGCGGTCGACCTGGGCACCCCCACCACGGTGCCGCCCGCCTGGTTCTACCAGCGGCACCCCGAGGCCCTGCCGGTCACCAAGGACGGCCAGCGCCTGGCCTTCGGCGGGCGCGGCGCGATCTGCCACAGCTCACCCGCCTACCGCGAGGCCGCCACGGCCGTCACCACCAGGCTCGCCGAGCGCTACGCGGACCACCCCGCGCTGGCCATGTGGCACGTCCACAACGAGTACGGCGCGCCCGTCTCCGAGTGCTACTGCGACATCTCGGCGGAGGACTTCCGGCGCTGGCTGCGCGAGCGCCACCAGACCCTGGACGCGCTCAACGAGGCCTGGGGCACCACTTTCTGGGGTCAGCGCTACAGCGACTGGGCGCAGATCCAGCCGCCTCGCCGCACCCCCACCGCCGGAAACCCCGGCCAGCAGCTCGACTTCAAGCGCTTCACCAGCGACGCGATGCTCGCCAACTTCACCGCCGAACGGGACATCCTGCACCGCCTCTCCGTCGGCGTGCCCGTCACCACCAACTTCATGACCGCGCTCAGCCAGTGCCGGAGTGTCGACTACTGGGCCTGGGGCCGCGAGGTCGACGTCGTGTCCAACGACCACTACCTGGTCGCCGAGGCCGAGCGCACCCATGTCAACCTGGCCATGTCCGCCGACATCACCCGCTCCGTCGCGGGCGGCGCCCCGTGGTTGCTGCTGGAGCACTCCACCGGCGCCGTGAACTGGCAGCCGCGCAACATCGCCAAGCGCCCGGGCGAGATGGCCCGCAACAGCCTCTCCCATGTCGCGCGCGGCTCGGACGGCGCGATGTTCTTCCAGTGGCGCGCATCCCGCTTCGGCGCGGAGAAGTTCCACTCCACGATGCTGCCGCACGCGGGAACCGACAGCCGGATCTGGCGCGAGGTCGTGCGCCTCGGCGCCGACCTGGGCAGGCTCGCCGAGATCCAGGGCAGCCGGGTGCGTCCGGACGTGGCGGTGCTGTGGGACTGGCACTCCTGGTGGGCGGAGGACATGGAGTGGCGCCCCACCGAGGACCACAGCGCCGACGAGCGGGCCGACGCCTGGTACGAGGCCCTCTACGACCGGCACCTCACCGTCGACTTCGCCCACCCGGAGGCCGAGCTCGCCGCCTACCCGCTGGTCGTGGTCCCCTCGCTGTACCTGATGACCGAGGCGGCGTCGGCGAACCTGCGCCGCTACGTCGAGCAGGGCGGCGTCCTCGTCGTGTCCTACTTCTCCGGCATCGTCGACGCCACCGACACCGTTCACCCCGGCGCGCACCCCGGTGCCCTGCGTGACGTCCTCGGCCTGACCGTCGAGGAGTTCCTCCCGCTGCGCGCGGGCCGGCAGGTGGCGCTGAGCGGTGACGCCGCGATGACGGGCGGCGGTCTGCTCAGCGGTGACGTCTGGACGGAGACCGTCGTACCGCGCGGTGCGGACACCGTCTGGCGCTACGCCGACGGCCCCGCGGCCGGCGGACCCGCGGTCACCCGGCACGCGCTGGGCGCCGGGCACGCCTGGTACGTCTCCACCCGCCTCGCCCCCGCCGACCTGGACCGGGTCCTGGCGCTGGCCTCCCAGGACACCCGCCTCGACGACCGCGAGGACCTGCCCCGCGACGTCGAGATCGTGCACCGCGAGGGCGAGCAGGGCAGCTACCTGTTCGCGATCAACCACACGGCCGCCGAGACCAAGGTGCCGCTGCCGGTGCCCGGTACCGAGCTGCTCACCGGCGAGCGCACCGTCGGACGCCTCTGCGTCCCGGTGGGCGGCGTCCGGGTGGTGCGGCTCGACCGCGAGCCCGGCGACGAGCCCCGAGGCTGACCAAGCCTCTCGGAGCTCGGCGCCATCGGACTTCCGGTCGGCGGCATTGAGGGGCCGCCGACCGGTCGGGGGGTGCCGACCACCGCCACAGCCCCTCCCCGGGGGTCGGCATCCCCACCCACCCATTCCCCATCGTCAGAGAGGACGATGCCGATGTCACGCCTGGTATCCAAGCTCACGTCCGGGCTCGCCGCAGGGGCGGCGCTCGCCACCGGCCTGCTCGCCGCAGTCCCCGCGTCGGCGAACACGGCGGCCAGTTCGGTCGTCAACGGCGGCTTCGAGGCCGATGGCACGGGAACCGCCACCCCGCACGGCTGGACCACCTACTCCGCCAACGGCACCGGCAACGCCTCGTACACCGAGGCCGGCGGTCACACCGGCGGCTACCGGCTCAGCCACTGGTCGGCCTCCGCCTACGCGGTCACCACCCGGCAGCAGCTCGACCATCTGCGCCGGGGCGACTACACGCTCACCGCGTGGGTCCGCTCCGGAGGGGGCCAGAACTCCGTCACCGTCGGGCTCACCGACTGCGGCGGCGAGGACAAGCGCACCGCCGTCCCCACCACCGCCGACGGCACGTGGGTCAGGATCGTGGTCTCCACGGCCGTCACCGCGGGCCACTGCACCATCGACCTCAGCTCCGACGCCAACGCCGGCAACTGGGCCAACTTCGACGACATCAGCCTCACCCCGGGCGAGGCCTCGCTGCCGATCCGCGGTGGCGACGTCTCCAGCCTGCAACGCGGCGAGCAGCTCGGCGGCACGTACGTCGACAGCCGTGGTCGCCAGCGGAACGCCCTGGACATCCTCGGCAGGGCGGGCATGAACTACGCCCGGCTGCGGGTCTGGGTGAATCCCGCCGACGGCTTCGACAACGAGGCCCAACTACTGGCCATGGCCAGGCAGGTCAAGGCCAGGCACATGAAGCTGCTGCTCGACCTGCACTACTCCGACACCTGGGCCGACCCGGGCAAGCAGGCCGTCCCGTCGGCCTGGGCCGGTGACACCCCGGCACAGCTGCAGGCGCAGGTACGCAGTTACTCGTACCAGGTCACCCGCGACCTGGTCGCCCAGGGCACCGCGCCGGACATGGTGCAGACCGGCAACGAGATCAACGGCGGCATGCTCTGGCCGTTCGGCCTCAGTTACGGCTCCAGCACCAGCTGGCCCCAGCTCGCCTCGCTGCTCAAGGCCGGCATCGCCGGTGTCAAGGAAGCCGCCCCGCGGGCGAAGATCATGCTGCACATCGCCAACGGCGCCGACGACGGCGGCGCGCGCTGGTGGTTCGACAACGCCGTGGCGCAGGGCGTCCCCTTCGACGTCATCGGACTCTCGTACTACTCGTACTGGCACGGGCCGCTGGACCAGCTGCAGACCACGCTGGACGACATGGCGTCCCGCTACGGCAAGCCGGTCGTGGTCGCGGAGACCGCAGCGCCGTGGACGATGGCCAACGGCGACTCCGAGACCAACTCGGTGAACGCGGGCAACACCACCCTCGACGCCGGCTATCCCGCGACCCCGGCCGGGCAGGCGGCCAACTTCCGCGACGTGCAGTCCATCGTCCAGGCCGTCCCGAACGGGATGGGGCTCGGCGCCTTCTACTGGGAGCCGACCTGGACCGTCGTCGCGGGCAACGGCTGGGACCCCACCAACGCCTCCTCCGGCGACGGTTGGGAGAACCAGGCGATGTTCGACTTCTCGGACAAGGCGCTGCCCGTGGTCGACGAGTACGCCGCCCGCTGAGCTCCTGCCCTCCTGACCTCCTGAGCTGCTGGTCTCCTGAGCTCCTGGTCTCCTGAGCTCCTGATTTTCGGCTGACGGGGCGTCACCGTCGCGCAGCCGGGAGCACCACCTCCCCCACCCCATCCCATCGTCAGAGAGGACGATGTCGATGTCTCGCCTGATGTCCAGATTCACCCGGGCGTTCACCGCGACGGCACTGCTCGCGGTCACCCTGCTGGTCGGCGCACCGGCCACGATCGCGCACGCGGCGGCCACCGTCACCAACGGCGGCTTCGAGGCCGACGGCAAGGGCACCGCCACCCCGACCGGTTGGAGCACCTACTCCGCCAACGGCACCGGCGCAGCCTCCTACACCGAAGCGGGCGGCCACAGCGGCAGCTACCGCCTCGCGCACTACTCCGCCTCCGCGTACTCGGTCAACACGTACCAGTACCTGAGCGGGCTGACCAACGGGAACTACACGCTGACGGCGTGGGTCCGCTCCGGCGGCGGCCAGAACTCCGTCTACGTCGGGCTCACCGGTTGCGGCGGCACGGACAAGAAGACCTACGTCCCCACCATGGCCGACGGCAAGTGGGTCCGGATCGTCGTCTCCACCACCGTCAGCAACAACCAGTGCACGATCAACCTGGTCTCCGACGCCAACGCCGGTAACTGGGCCAACTTCGACGACATCAGCTTCACCTCCGGCTACGCCTCGCTGGCGGTCCGCGGCGGTGACGTCTCCAGCCTCCAGCGCGGCGAGAATCTCGGCGGGGTCTACTACAACTCCTCCGGCACCAAGCAGGACCCGTTGACCATCCTCGGCAACGCCGGAATGAACTACGCACGCCTGCGGGTGTGGGTGAACCCCGTCGACGGCTTCAACAACGAGACCCAACTGCTCGCCATGGCCAAGCAGGTCAAGGCCAAGGGCATGGGGCTGCTGCTCGACCTGCACTACTCCGACACCTGGGCCGACCCCGGAAAGCAGGCCATCCCGTCGGCCTGGGCCGGTGACACCCTCGCCCAACTGGAGACGCAGGTCTACACCTACTCCAAGCAGATCGTCGCCGACCTGGTCGCCCAGGGCACCGCGCCGGACATGGTGCAGACCGGCAACGAGATCAACGGAGGGATGCTCTGGTCCTACGGCTCGACCTCCAACTGGAGCCAGCTCGCCGCGCTGCTCAAGTCCGGTATCAGCGGCGTGAAGGCGGCGGACTCCTCGGCGAAGATCATGCTGCACATCGCCAACGGCGCGGCTGACGCCACCGACAAGGCCTGGTACCAGAACGCGGTGAACTACGGCGTGCCCTTCGACGTGATCGGGCTCTCCTACTACGACTACTGGCACGGCCCGCTCGACCAGCTCCAGACCACCCTGGACGACCTCGCCGCCACCTTCGGCAAGCCGGTCGTGGTCGCCGAGACCGCCTACCCGTGGACGATGGCCAACGGCGACTCCGAGACCAACTCGGTGACCGCGACCAACACCACCCTCGACGCCGGCTATGCCGCGACCCCGGCCGGGCAGGCGGCCAACTTCCGTGACGTGCTCTCCGTGGTGCAGGCGGTCCCCGGCGGCCTGGGCTGGGGCGCGTTCTACTGGGAACCCACCTGGACCGTCGTCGCGGGCAACGGCTGGGACCCCACCAACGCCTCCTCCGGCGACGGTTGGGAGAACCAGGCCATGTTCGACTTCTCCGACAAGGCCATGACCGTGGTCAGCGACTACGCCGCCCGCTGACACCAGTCCCCGGAAGCCCGGCCGCGGCGCCCTGACCGGGCCGCGGCCGGTATCCGATGTGCCGAGGTGCAGAGCACTCGCTGTGTCCCGGAGTCCTGCCCCCGCCGCTGCGGAAGTGGCGGGGGCCGCACTCGTCCCGCCGAGATTAACCAGGTGCGGGGTGGCGGAGCGTCAGTTAGCCTCCGGCGCATGACCTGGCTACCTGCTGACTTCGTCCATCCCGTGCGTGTGGCGCTCCCCGGGGGCCACCACCTGCGCCCGATCGCAGGCGCGGACACCGATCTCGACTATCCGGCCGTGATGGGTTCGCGGAAGCGCCTGTGGTCCATCTTCGGCGAGGCATGGGGGTGGCCGCCGGCCACCATGACCTATGAGCAGGACCGGGAGGACCTGGTGCGGCACGAGGTCGAGATCGCCGCCCACAAGTCCTTCAACTACGCGCTGTTCGACGACGCGGGCACCGCCCTGCTCGGCTGCGTCTACATCGATCCGCCGGAGAAGGCCGGCGCCGACGCGGAGATCTCCTGGTGGGTGGTGGACGACAAGGTCGGTACCGACCTCGAACAAGCGCTGGACGCGCTCGTCCCGCAGTGGATCGCCGAGGCATGGCCGTTCGAGCGACCGCGCTACATCGGGCGCGACCTCTCCTGGCAGGACTGGCTGGCCCTCCCGGACTCCGCCTGACCGAGCGGTTCTCCCTGTTCGGGGCCTGAGACCATTCAGATCGGGGACCGGACGATCCGGGCGGGGGAGGGCGCGGTGTGCATGCTCTCCACCGCCAACCGGGACGGCTCCGTCTTCCCCTGGGGCGATCAGCTCGACGTCGAGCGCGACGCCCGGCGGCACCTCGCGTTCGGCTTCGGCGTCCGCCAGTGTCTCGGTCAGCCGCTCGCCCGACTGGAGCTCCAGATCGCGCTGGAGACCCTGCTGCGACGGCTGCCCGGACTGCGCCTGGCCGTTCCCTTCGGGCAGATCCGGTTCCGGCCGAACGCGGTCGTCTACGGCGTCGAGACGCTCCCGATCGCCTGGTAGGCCCGGGCCGGGCCGGAACGCCCGCCCGCTGTAGCCTCCCGCAGGTCTGGACCACCACGCGCCGGCCGGGGCAGGATACGGAGTCGCGTGGTGCGCAATCATGCCCATGCGTCACCCCCGGCTCGGAGCGCGATCAGTAGAGTGCTCTCTGCGGACTTCGGCAGCACTCGGGCAGGACTTGCGTGGGAGGTGTTCCGGCAATGCTTGAGCTGTACCAACAGGCGGATCCGGACGAGCACGCGCGGGGAGACCTGACCGACGGCGTGGACGCGGGAGCGGGCGGGGAAGTGGCCGCGCATCGCGTGCGGCCGCACGCGACGGCGGGGACCCCACCTGCGGAATCGGTGCTGGAACTGGCCGGAGCGCTCCAGCGCAGCCTGCTCCCGCAGCTCCCGCCCCAGCTCCCCGGCGTCGAGATCGCCTTCCGGTACCTGCCCAGCAACGACGTGCTCCAGGTCGGTGGGGACTGGTTCGACGCGATGGTGCTGCCCAGCAAGCGAATAGGCCTGGTCGTCGGTGACGTCATGGGCCACGGCGTCACGTCGGCCGCGATGATGGGTCAGCTGCGCACTGCGGTGCAGACACTGGCCTTCCTCGGGCTGCCGCCGCACGAACTGCTGCGGCACCTGGACGAGGCCGCGCGGCGGTTGTCCGACACGCACCTCGCGACCTGCCTCTACGCCATATACGACCCGGTGACCAGGCGCTGCGCGATCGCCAACGCCGGGCACCTGCCGCCCGTGCTGGCCCGGCCCGGGGAGCCGGGCCGCCTGCTGGATATCCCGACCGGCGTGCCCATCGGCGTGGGCGGCCACGCCTTCGACACCGTCGAGTTCGAGATAGCCGACGGCGAGACTCTGGTGCTGTTCACCGACGGGTTGGTCGAGACCCCGAAGCGCGACGTCGGCGACGGCCTGGAGATCCTCCGGGGGGCGTTGCCGGCCACCCGCGTACCGCTGGAACAGGTATGCGACACGGTGATCGACGCGCTGGACACCGAGCCGCGCAGCGACGACGCCGCCCTGCTGATGGCCCGTTTCCACGGCATCCCCGCCCGCAACGTCGCCTCCTGGGCGTTGGAGCCCGCGCCCCCGGCGGCCGGCCAGGCCCGACGCCTGCTCCGCCGCACGCTGGAGGGCTGGGAGCTCGGGCACCTCACCGACGTGGCCGAGCTACTGGTCAGCGAGCTGATCGGCAACAGCACCAGGTTCGCCTCCCGCCCCATCGGCCTGCGCCTGCTCTACACCGACACGCTGACCTGCGAAGTCCACGACGACTGCCACACCCTCCCGGTCCAGCAGACGGTGCACTCGCTGGGCGAGACCGGGCGCGGGCTGTCGATCGTCAGCGCCCTGTCGCACCGGTGGGGGACCAACCGCACCGATACCGGGAAGATCGTCTGGTTCGAACTCGATCCGGCCGGACCCGGGGCCAGGACGAAGCAGCCATCGGAGAGGACACCATGACGGACCAGACGTGGATACCCGAGGGAGTCGACCCGGAGCGGCCGAGCATCGCCCGGATCTACGACTTCTACCTCGGCGGGAACCACAACCTGCCCGCAGACCGGGAGGCGGCGCGTCACGTCGTCGAACTCACGCCGGAACTCCCCGACATCATGCGCGTCAACCGGGCGTTCCTGAGACGCTCGGTGCGCTACCTGGTCGGCGCGGGTATCCGGAACTTCCTCGATCTGGGCTCGGGCATCCCCACCGTCGGCAACGTGCACGAGATCGCCCAGGGTGTGGACCCGACCGCACGGGTCGTCTACGTCGACAACGACCCGGTCGCCATCGCGCACAGCCGGGAGATCCTGGACGGCAACGACCGCGCCGTGGTCGTCCACGGCGACCTGCGTGACGCTGCCGCGATCCTGGCCGATGCCGAGGTCAACCGGCTGCTGCTGCTCGGGCTCGGCGAGCCGATCGCGCTGCTGATGAGCGCCGTACTGCACTTCGTCCCCGACGACGACGAGGCTGCCGCGCTGGTCGCGGCCTATCGCGACGCGCTGGCCCCCGGCAGTTATCTGGCGCTGTCGCACGCGGCCCACATGCCCGAGTCCGCCGAGCGCAACGAACGGGCCGCCGAGACGTACTCCCGCACGGTCGCGCCGATGAAGCTGCGCTCGTTGGAGGAGGTCACCGCGCTGCTGGACGGGTTCGAGATCATCGACCCGGGAGTGGTCTACTGCGAGCAGTGGCGGCCGGACCCCGAGGACGTGGTCGCCGCCCGTGACCTGCTCCCGCAGATCTGCGTGGTGGCCCGAAAGCCCTGATCCGGCCTGGATCTGGACCCTCCTAGTGACCCACGCCGGTTCCGCCCGTCGCGGCGACAGCTGTCGGCCTGACCGATGTGGTGGCGGAGGGGGAACTGCTCGGCGTTGCGGGCGGGACAGTTGCGCCTGGCGTCGGACCGGCGGTGCTGGGAGCGCTGGTGACCCCGGGGGCGCTGATCGGGCTCGGGGCGGTGGACGGCGGCTTGACCCCGTTCTTCGTCGGGGATCCGCTCGGCTTGGAGGGGGCCGGAGTGGGAGTCGGCGTGGGCGTGGGCGTCGGGGTGCGCGGCGCCTGGGTGCTGGTGGCCGGTGGCGCGAACGGCGGCGCCGGTGCGGCGTGCGTGGACAGTCCGGTCAGGTACAGCGGTCCGGCGATGGCTGCGGCCGCCGCGACAGCGAGCCCGCCGCCGACGGCAGCGCGCACCCGGCGGCGCCTCGCGGCCCTGCTGCGGATCCGCTCGAACGAGCCCGGCAGCGCTAGGAGCAACTCGGCGTCGGGTCGCAGCAGCGCTGCGAGGTCGTCGTCGTGGTCCTCATGGTCGTCGTCCGGGCCGTCAACGTGTCTGATCAAGATGTCCCCCGAGCTTGGAGCGCAGCAGTTCCCGGGCCGCGTGGAGATCGGCCTTGACCGTCCCTTCGTTCCGTCCCATCAGCGCCGAGACCTCCCGGACCGGCAGGTCCGCGTAGTAGTAGAGCAGGACGGGCGTACGCAGGCGCTCCGGCAGCGACTGGACCAGCAGGCGCACGGAAGAGTCGGCACGCTCGCCCTGCAGCTTCACGACTTCCTCCGAGGTTGCTCGACGCATGGCCCTCCGCTCCCGTTCCAGTTTCCGCCAGTGGTCGCGGACGAGGTTCGCCGCCGTGACGTAGAGGAATCCGCGCGGCTCCTCCACCTTGGTCCAGCGCGCCCAGAGCCGGGTGAACGCCTCGGAGGCGATCTCGTGCGCGGTGCCGTCGTCGTCGACCAGACGGCGGCACCAACCGGCGAGGCGCGGATAGAGGGCGGCGAACAGCTCGGACGCTGCGCTGTCCTGGGACCGGGTCAACGATGTCCTTGTCTTCGAGGGGAAGCCGGTCCCGGGCCCGCAGGCTCGGGGGCCTGCGGGCCCGGGACCCGGCTACTTACCGGCTCGCGGATGCCAGGGAGGCGTACACGACCACGTTGTCGGGGTATCCGCTCCTTCCGCTCCCACGCGGGCCGCCGCAGGTGATCAGACGCAGCGCGGGGTGGTTGACGTTCCCGTAGACCGCGCTGGTGGGAAAGCGGGACTTGGCGACCGTCTGCACCGAGTCCACCGTGAACACCGCCGACGCCCCGTTCTGGAGCATGGCGACGACGCGGTCGCCCGGCTTCAGGCGGGCCAGGTGCAGGAAGACCCCGTCCCCGTACTGACCGACCGTCACATGCGCCAGGATCACTGAGGGACCCACCTGGCCCGGTGTCGGGGACCCCTGGTACCAGCCCGCCGGCGAGTGCGCCTCGATCGGCGGCACGTCCACGCTGCCGTCCGAGGCCAGCGCGAGCGGGATGACAGGGGTGTCGACCCCGATGCTCGGGATCTCCAGCCGCACCGGGACGGACCGCGCGAGCGGGCCCGCAGACGGCGTTCCGGCAGCCACAGGTGAGGATCCGTCAGTGCTGTTGCTGCTGCCGCTGCTGCCGGCGGACGGCGCGGCGCCTCCCGCACTCGCGGCCCCGGTCCCGCACCCGGCGAGTCCGGAGAGCAGCGCCGCGGCGACCAGTGGCGTCAGCAGCGCGGTCGCGGACCGCACGGTCTTCCGGTCACGATGGCAAGCCGTTGTGTCGGGTGCAGTCAAGAGTCAGCCCCGGGCCTTCGCCCTGCGGCGCAGCATGACCGTACCGACGCCGCCGACGACCAGCGTCCCGGCGAGTGCCGCGCCCGTGAGCATCCCGCCGTTGCCGTCCCCGGCGGCCACGGGCGGCACACCGGTGTCCGGCGCGCCCTTGGGCACGACGCCGACCTGGCCGGCGCTCGGCGAGGGCGCTGCGGACGGCGCCGTCGTCGGGGCGGGGGCCGCCGTCGGTGACGCGCTCGTCGTCGGGGCCGGAGTCGGCGCCGCCGGGGTGCTCGTCGGCTTGGCGCTCTTGGTGGGGGCCGGCGAGGTGTCGGCCATCGCGGGTGCTGCTCCGAGCAACACGACGGTGCAGGCCAGGGCGGCGGCTGTGAGGGGACTTGTGCGCATGAACGGCTTCTCTCTGTCTCTCATCTGGTGGCTGTGTGCCGGATCGAGGGGGAGAGACGACGCAGGGCCGGACCCGGTTGCAAAGGAATCGTAAAATCTCGGACCCCCACACGCGGACCTGGGCGCCCTGCATACCCAGGGAGGACATCAAAATAATTCGTTCACTGTTCTATGTCTTCTCTTATGCGAGTGAAATTTCAACATAATTCGCCGGATGGATGGCTTGAATTGCTGCCCTCCCGAGCCATTTGGGTGGCATCTATGCAGGTCGGATTGCCACTCCCGCCTGCCAGCCATTCAGTCGGCGGCATGCCGATTTGGCCATTGAATCTCGTCGCCGGAATTGTTGGCGGCAGGACCATTAGCATTTCTACAAGTGCGGCCGTGCGGAATGCGAAAGGCTCGCGGGGAGAATCAGGGGGTCACTGATGGGGATCGAGAGTGCACACTGCGTCGCGATCGTGGGCGCTGGGGCGGCAGGCACGCTGACGGCTGCGCGGTTGCTTGAGCACGCCGACCGCCGCCGGCTCAGCCTCGACGTCTGGTTGGTCGATCCGGCCCGGGCAGCGGGTCGAGGGGTCGCCTACGGCACCGAGGCCGGCACGCACCTGGTCAACGTGCCGGCGGGCGGGATGAGCGCCTACCGCGAGCGGCCCGACCACTTCGTGCGCTGGCTCGGCGGTGCCGGCCACGCCGAGGCCGGGGCTGACGCATTCGTCCCACGGAGTTGGTTCGGGCACTACCTCTCCGACGTCCTCGACGAGGCCGCGCGCACCAGCGACACCGGTCGGCTGCGGCGTGGGCACGAACGGGTCGTCCGGGTGGCCCGCGAGGGAGCCGGGATCGTGCTCTCGTTCCCTTCGGGGCGGACGCTGCGCGCCGACGGGGCGGTGCTGGCGCTGGGCAACTTCCCGGCCAACTGCGCCTGGGCGCCGCTGGGGCTTCGCGAAGCGCCGGGATTCGTCGCAGACCCCTGGGCGGCCGGTGCGTTCGCCGACGTGCCGCCGGACGCGGACGTGCTGCTCGTGGGCACCGGACTGACCATGGTCGACGTGGCGCTGGCGCTGGAGCTCCCCGGCCGGACCCTGCACGCGGTGTCCCGGCACGGCCTGACGCCCCAGGTCCACGCCAGGACCCCGACTGCGTCAATGCCCGGACCTCCGTTGCCTGTTGACTGCGACCTGACTCGGCTCCGTCGGCTCGTACGGCACCAGATCGCGCGCAGCCGACGCCTCTTCGGTGACTGGCGGCCGGGCGTCGACAGTCTCCGCCCGCTGACCGCCGCCCTGTGGCAGCAGCTGTCGGACGCCGATCGTGCGCGTTTGCTGCGCGAGGACCTGCGCGACTGGGAGGTCCACCGCCACCGGATGCCCCCGAGCAGCGCGGACGCCCTGGACGCCGCCGTGGCCGCGGGACGGTTGCGAATCGGCCCGGGCGAGGTGGCCGACGTGACCGCGCACGACGACCGGATCCGGGTGCGGCTGGCCGACGGCCGGCTCCTCACGGTGGGAGCGGTGGTCAACTGCACCGGCTCGCCCGCGGATCTGCGCACGGTCGACGACCCTTTGGTGGCGGATCTCCTCGCGTGCGGCCTGGCCCGGCCGGGTCCCGCCGGGCTCGGCCTCGACACCGCCCCCGACGGCAGCGTGGTCGCCTCCGGCTCCGTCCAGGGCCGAACGCGCGCACCGCTGTGGACCCTTGGCGCACTACGACGGGGAAACCTGCTCGAGACCACCGCCGTCCCCGAGATCAGCGCTCAGGCGCAGGCGGTCGCCAAGGCGGTGGTGGGCTCGCTCGAACGCACCCGCAGGAGGGCGGTCGCACATCCGCGAGACCCCTACGGCCTGCGCTTGAGCACCACCCACGAGGCCGCCGGACTCTACAACCGGGGTCTGCGACGGGTCCTGGCACTACGCAGCGGCGCCGAGGACCTGCTCGCGCAGGCCGTCGCGGCGGACCCCGGCTTCGCTGTCGCGCACGCGACGCTCGCCCTGCTCGCACGCGAGGGCGCGGCCGGCAGCGACGTCGACCGCTCGCTCCGGGCGGCCCGGCGCGCCCTTGCCGCTCGGCGTGCCGACGAGCGCGAACGCAGCTACGTGGCCTGCGTCGACGCACGGATCTCCGCGCCGGCGGAGCGGGGGGCGGCCGCGCTGCTCGGGCACATCGCACAGTTCCCCCGGGACGCTCTCGCCGTGAGCGTCGCGGTGCCGACGATCTCCTTCGACGGAGTGGTCCGCGGCTGCGGGACCTGGGCGCTGGTGGAGTCCCTCGCCCCCGCCTACGGACAGGACTGGTGGTATCTGGGCCAGTTGGCGTTCGTCCGCCAGGAGCAGCGGCGCTGGCAGGAGGCGGACTCCTTGGCGGTGCGGGCGCTCGACGCTCAGCCGACGGCCGGCCACGCGGTCCACGCACGGGCTCACGTCTTCTACGAGACCGGTGAGCACCGGGCCGGACTGGAGTGGCTCGACGGCTGGATCGCGCGGAACGCGCCGGGCTGCAACCAGGGCGCGCACTTCTCCTGGCACGCCGCCCTGCACGAGTTGATGCTCGACGACCAGCCTGCGCTGGCCCGCCGCTACCGCGAACAGCTGGCGCCGCCCCAGGTGACCGGCGCACGGGCGTTGGTCGACTCGGCGTCACTGCTGTGGCGCTGCCGTATGGCCGGTCGCTGGAGCGGACCGCTGCCCGTGGACCGGGTCCTCGAGGCCGTCCCCGCGGGGTGGTTGGACAAGCCCGCGACCGGGTTCACGGCCATGCACGCGGCGCTGGCTCTGGCCGCCGCAGGCGATCCGGACCGGCTGGGCAGCCTCGGCCGCCGGGCGCAGGACGACGACCGGCCGGAGTTCGCCGAGGTCATCGCCCCGATGTGCGAGGCCCTGGCGGCGGTCACCGAGCGACGCTGGCAGGAAGCCGGGCGGCTGCTGGAACTGGTGACGCCCCGGCTGGCCGCGCTCGGCGGCAGCGCGGCACAGCACGAGGTCATCGAGGAGACATGGCTGTACGCACTGATCGCGGCGGGGCAGCACCACCGGGCGGCGGCGCTGCTGTCGTCCCGGCTCGACCGCCGTCCCTCACCGCTGGACCGCCGCCGGTTGCGCGAACTGGCGGACGGCAACCGGAGGTTGTGAGCCGCGCGTATCGCCGGCGTGCATGACCGGCACGGTCAGGTGACGTTGACGGTGACGGAGTGAAAGCCGGTCGCGCCGTTCGGTCGGGCATCGACCTTCTGGTCGGTCTGCGTGTAGCCGGTGTGGTCGGTCGCGCGTACCTCCAGGCGGTGCGAGCCGGGTGTGGCGGGCCACTGCCAGACCCACTGGCGCCAGGTGTCGGTGCTGTCCTCGGCGGCGAGGTCGGCGGTCTGCCAGGGGCCGCCGTCCACTCGCACCTCGACCCGTTGGATGCCCTTGTGCTGGGCCCAGGCGACACCCGCCACCGGGATCTTCCCCGCCGTCAGTTTGCCGGAGGACTTGGGAGTGTCGATACGGGACTCGGTCTTGATGGCGGCCTGCGCGGACCAGCCGCGTTTGACCCAGTACGCGTCGAAGTCGGTGAACCTGGTCAACTCCAGGTCCTGCAGCCACTTGCAGGCCGAGACGTAGCCGTAGAGGCCGGGGACGACCATGCGGACCGGGAAGCCGTGGGCGAAGGGGAGCGGCTCGCCGTTCATGCCGACGGCGAGGATGGCGTCGCGGCCGTCCAGGACGGTCTCCACCGGGCTGCCGATCATCATGCCGTCCACCGAGCGGGCCAGCAGCTGGTCGGCGGGGCCGCCCTGCGACGGCGGCCGGACCCCTGCCTCGCGCAGCAGCGGCGCCAGCGGGACGCCGGTCCACCGGGCGTTCCCGACGTAGGAGCCGCCGACCTCGTCCGAGACGCACATCAGCGTGATGTCGCGTTCGACGACGCCCCGTGCCACCAGATCCTTGTAACTGAGGTTCAACTCCTTGGTCACGCCCTTGCCGTGGATCCGCAGCTGCCAGTGGTTGGCGTCGACCTGCGGGACGACCAGGGCGGTGTCGACCCGGTAGAAGGCCGGGTTGGGGGTGATGAAGGGGCTGAGGCCGGGGATCTTCAGGTCGACGCCCTTGGGGGTCGCGGCGGGCGTGGTGTGCGGGGTGGGGATCGCGACCGCGGCGCGTGAGGCGACGGCCTGCGCGCCCGCGGCATCGTTGAGTTTGCGGCCCAGGAGCCCCGCCCCGGTCGAGGTGGCCGATGTGGCCAACGCGAGCAGGACAAAGCCGCGTCGGTCGAAGGCCCCGCTCGGAGACGCGGCCGGCGCGCCCACCATGCTCGGCTGCCACGATCTCGACCGCCACTCCAGCCGTCCGGCGAGATAGTAGAGCACTGCCGCGCCGACCACCGCGCCGACCAGGGACGGCAGCGCGTCGTAGGAACCCGCGTCCGGGCGGGACTTGGCCGCGAGCGCACCGAGCAGACCGAAGGCGAGCACCCCGGTGGAGCCGGTTCGCCGCCACCGCATCGCCAGCAGACCGAGCGTCATGGCGAAGAGGGCGAGCAGCACCAGAATGCCAAGCTGGAGTATCAGCTTGTCGTTGGTCCCGAAGTTGCGCACCGCGAAGTCCTTCAACGCGCCTGGCGTTTGGTCGATGACGGCCTCGCCCACCGCCGTGACCGGACTCGCCTGCGGCCGTACGGGAACCGCCGCCAACTCGGCGACGGCCAGCGCGGCGAAGGCCGCGAGCAGCCCGCTCAGTGCGCCGAGCAGCCCCCGCAGCAGGCGTTGGCCCTGTGGGCGCGGTGTGTTGCCGCGGGAGTGCTTCGATGAGTTTGGCATTCCGCTCACTCTCCGATGGGCCGCCCGGCGGTCCGAAGAGGCCGCACATGGTCGGCGCGTCGCGTGTAGGACGCCTCCATGAGACAGCGTCCGGGGCGCGGTGAGGGTGCAACGGCTGCTTACGGAAGTCCTACGGCACGGGTCCCGCCAGGTCACGCCGGGTGTGCGGCATTCACGAGCGAACACCTGTCTCAGCCGTTGGTGGCTTCGATGTGTATGTGATCGATGCCTGGGTCCAGGGAGGTGGCCATGGCTTGACCTTCGGCGTGGACGGCTTCCTGGTCTGTGGCGGAGAGGGGGCGGAGTGGGGTGATGGCGAGTTGGTTGTGGTGCAGGGTCCAGGTGGCGGAGACGCGTCCGTCGACGAGGACGGCGCGGAGGCCGGCGACGGAGAGGCCGAGGTGGGCGTCGTCGATGATGCGGCTGCGGTCGTGGTAGCCGAGGATCGCGTTGTCGAAGGCCGGGAGGAAGCGGACCGGCGCGGGGGTGTCGGGGTGCGGGCGCGGTGCGTCGGGCAGGTCGAGGAGTTCGCGGCCGCGTTCATCGCGAAAGGTGACGAGTTCTTCGCGGACGGCTTTGACGGCAGCGGGGAGCCCGGCGAGGCCGCACCAGGAGCGGATGTCCGCTGTGGCGGCGGGCCCGTACGCGGCGAGGTAGCGCCGTACCAGTTGTTGCCCGGTCGGGTCGGTCGGGTCGGGGGAAGCCGGGTCGAGGTCGCGTCCGAGCCAGCTGGCAAGGGGCAGGTTGCGCACGCCTGCCGTGGTCTGCCACAGGCCGCGGGGCGGGAGTTGGGCCATCGGAATCAGGGCGGCGACGAGTAGTTCGCCCAGGGCGCGGCGCGGTGGCGTGGGCCAGCGGTCCTGGAGTGCCTGGACGAGTTCGGCCATGGTGCGGGGCCGGTGGTCGGCCATGACCGCTCTGCCCGCTGCGGCGACCTCGTCGGGGTCGATACCGGCGAGTTCACGTCGGTAGGTGGCCAGCACTCGTTTGCGCAGCATGGTGTCGTGGCGGGCCCGCCAGGCCAGCGCGTCGTTGGCGGTGACGAGGTGGACGGTGCGGCGCATCAGGTGTGTGCGCACGACCTCCCGCCCTGTCAGCAGGTCGTCCAGGGTGTTCGTCGTGAAGGCGTGGAGCCGGGACCACAGGCCGATGAACGGCTCCTGTGGTTGTTGTGCCTGCATTCCGCACAGATGGGCCACGGCGTCGCGGGTCGGTGTGCGGGCGCGCTCGAGCAGGTACTGGCGGGCGAGGGTCGCGCGGTTGAGGGTGCGGGTGTCGAGGACGGTCATGGCGTTCTCAGGCCGCGGCCCGCTCGTCGCCTGTGTTGCAGTCGCACGGTGACCCGCTTCCTTCGCTTCTCTCCACCGGGCCGCCGCGTCCCGGCGGCGGCTCCCTGTCGTTCTCGTGCCGAGCCCGCGGGGCCGGTGCGGCGGCGCGGCGGCGCGCCCTCCGTCGCACCGGCCGGGCGGGTCAGCCGTTGTAGGGGGCGGTGACGTCCAGGACCCAGGTCACACCGAAGCGGTCGCTGAGCATGCCGTACAGCGGCGCCCACGGCGCGGCCTCCAAGGGCCGCACCACCGTCGAGCCGTCCGACAGCCTCTGCCACAGGACGCTGATCTCGTCGGCGTCGTCGCCCCGCACGGAGACGAAGAAGGGGTTCTCGCCCTGGTTCCACGGCAGTTGGGACGGCACGTCGTAGGCCATGACGTGGAAGCCGTTGTCCCCGACCACTTCGCCCCACATCACCCAGTCCGCCTCGTTCTCGTGTCGCACGTTGCCGGCGTCCTTGTAGGTGACGGCGACGGCCCGCCCGCCGAAGACGGACTGGTAGAAGTCCAGCGCCTCGCGCGCGGCCCCCCGGAAGTTCAGGTGGGTGGTGGTCGTGACGGACATGGCCCGCTCCTCGTACTTGTGTTCCTCGGATGTACGCCGCTGCGACGGAAGAGCCGCGGCGCGGCCACCGTGACCTGGGGCTGTGTCCCCTCGGTGGCTTGTGGACCACCATGGCAGAGGTAGCGGACAGGTTGTGTCCTGTACTGGAGGCAGAATGGTGGACATGCAGAAGACCTCCTCGCGCCTGCTCGCCCTGCTCGCGCTGCTCCAGACGCGCCGTGGGTGGTCCGGCGAGGACCTCGCCGAGCGGCTCGACATCACCCCGCGCACGGTCCGCCGCGACATCGGCCGCCTGCGGGAACTCGGCTATCCGATCACGGCCTTCAAGGGGCCCGCCGGGGGATACCGCCTCGACGCCGGCGGGCACCTGCCCCCACTGCTGTTCGACGACGGCCAGGCCGTCGCCCTGGCCGTCGCCCTGCAAACCGCCGCCACGGGCACCACGATGGCCGAGGACGCCGCACGCGCCCTCACCGTGATCCGCCAGGTCATGCCGTCGCGCCTTCGCCACCGCATCGACATGCTGCGCATCACGGCTGTCCAGCCTCCCGAGAACGGCGACGCCCCACAGGTCGACACCCAGGTCTTCACCGACCTGAGCACCGCCATCCACGCCCGTGAGGAACTCCGTTTCGACTACGCGCAGGACCAGAAGGCCGCAACCGGGCAGCAGCGTCGACGGGTACAGCCCCACCACCTGGTCACCTGGCGCGGCCGCTGGTACCTCCTGGCCTGGGACCTCGACCGCGACGACTGGAGGACCTTCCGCGTCGACCGCATACACCCGCGCACACCGAACGGACCCCGCTTCACCCCGCGCGAAGTGCCCGGAGGCGACGTGTCCGCCTTTATCACCGGCCGATTCCGCGGCTCCGACGGCACCACCACCGACTGGCCCTGCCACGGCGAAGTCGTCCTCGACCTTCCCGCCACCGCCGTCGCCCACTTCGCCCAGGACGGAATCGTCGAGGCCCTTGGCCCGGACCGCTGCCGACTCGCCCTCGGCTCCTGGTCATGGACCGGCCTGGCAGCCACCATCGGCCGCTTCGACGCCGACATCGAAGTCATTGGCCCGCCCGAACTCAACGCGGCCTTCGCCTGCCTCGCCACCCGCTACGCCAAGGCCGCCGCCCGCAGAACCACCCCGTCCTGACCGCCAAGGAAGACCCTAGGAGGGTGCTGGAGATCTAGGCCGGATCAGGGAGCGGCGTCATGCGGCTTCGATTGCAAGGCGGAGGAGGGAGCCAACCGTGGTTGGTTGGGGACCGACGACAACGCGGCAAGCGCCCGCGGAGCCGCTGTCGTCGCGAGCGCAGGGCGTTGCGAGCCCGGCCTAGATCTTCAGCACCCTCCTAGCTCCGCGTGGCCCGGGTCCGGCCGCGGCGTCGGGCCTGCGCGCCGCGGCTCGGGGCGGCCGCGAGTCCGAAGGTCACCGCGACCCGGGCGCCGCCCATCGCCCCGCGGGTGATCTGCACCGCGCCTCGGGTCGCCGCCGCCGCGCGGTGGGCGATGTCCAGACCGAGGCCGGTGGAGGCGGAGCTCGCGCCTCTGGCGAGGGCGCCGTCCGGGTCCGGGATGCCGGGCCCTGCGTCCTCGACGGTGAGGGTCACCGCCTGGGCGGTGCGCTCCAGCCGTACCTCGAAAGCGGTCCCGGGCGCCGTATAGCGGAAGACGTTGCCGACCAGCGCGTCGATCACCGCGGCCAGGTCGTCCTCGGGCAGCTCGATCGCGGTGTCCTCGCTGGTCACGGCCACCTGGCAGGGACGCGCCTGCTGCTCGGCGAGGACGGCCCAGAACCCGGCTCTGCGGCTGATCACCTCGGCGGCGGTGCACCCGTCGGCTGGGCGCGCCGAACGTGCAGGGCGCAGGGACCGGCGCTGCGCGGCGGGGGAGCGGAGGGCCAGGCCCATCGGCCCGACGGCGAGCGGTGTGCGCGCGGTGGTGATGATCGTGTGGAGCTCCGACTCGAGCTGGTGGACTGCGGCGGTGATGCGCTCCGAGTCCGGCGTGGGCCCCATCCGCTCGGTCGCCAGGTGCAGCGCGGTCAGCGGCGTTCTGAGCCGGTGCGAGAGATCTGCGACCAGTTCGCGTTCGATGGCGAGCAGTTCCAGCATCCGCTCCGCCATCGCGTTGAAGGCAAGCCCGGCTTCGTACAGCTCGGGCGGGCCCATCGGGTCCACCCGGGTGTCCAGGTCCCCTCTGCCCAGCGCGTGCGAGGCTCGGGAGAGGCCGAGCGAGGAGCGCACCACGCGGGCGGCGAGGCGGTCGGCCACGAGCACCGAGCCGATCACCAGACCGAGCGCCAGCAGCGACATCACCCACCAGGACGCGGCCACACCGTGGGTCAACTCGGCCTGCGGAACGAACTCCTCGACCACCGCCACCCGTCCCCGACCCAGCACCACCGGCTGGAGGTAGACCCAACCGTCCGGCAGGTTCTGGGCGATGGACTCACCGGCCTGCTCGGCGCGCAGCAGTACCGCGTGCGGAGCGTGGGTGACTCCGATCAGCTGGCCGTCCGGCAGATGGACACTCAGGCGGTCGGCCGAGTCCAGCGCGGCCACGGCCTGGCGCAGGTCCGAAGGGTTGCTGGTCAGGGTCAGCGTGGGCGCGAGCGCCGCGGCTCGTTGCTCGGCAGCGGTGATGGTCTGGGTGCGGGCCTCCGAGCGCACCAGGAGCGCGAGCGGTATCAGGAACGACAGGGCCACCATGGTGGTGACGGCCAGGGCCACCCCTGCCAGGGTCCTTCTCAACGCGGTGTCACCAGTTTGATCCCCACGCCGCGCACGGTACGCAGATAGCGGGGATGGGCCGCGCGCTCGCCCAACTTGCGGCGCAGCGACGACAGGTGGACGTCTATGGTCTGGTCCTCCAGATACGGCTCGCGCCACACGTCGGTCAGGATCCGGCGCTTGGACACCACCCGGTCCGCGTTCCCGGCCAGGTAGGCGAGCAGGTCGAACTCCCGGCGGGTCAGCTGGAGTTCCCGTTCGCCCAGGTGCGCGGTACGGGCGAGCGGGTCAACGCGCAGCTCGCCGACCGAGAACGGTCCCTGGAGCGCCGACGGCCTCTCGTGCAGGCCCGCCGACCCCGTGCCGCCGGGGGATTCCGGTCCACCGGCCCGGCGCAGCACCGCCGACAGGCGTGCCGCCAACTGCCCGCCGGAGAACGGCTTGACCAGGTAGTCGTCGGCACCGGCGTTGAGCAGGCGGATGATCTCGGTGTCGTCGTCCCTGGCCGTGACCACCAGGACCGGAACCTTGGAGATGCCGCGGATCATACGGAGGACGTCGCTGCCGTCCAGGTCGGGCAGCCCCAGGTCCAGGATCACGGCGTCGAGCGGTGACTGGGTCACCTCGCGCAGGCCGCCGAATCCGTCGGCCGCGCTGCGCACCACGTGCCCATGGGTGGTCAGTACATCGATCAGGGAGGCGCGTATGCCGGGATCGTCTTCCACGACAAGGACGCAGGCCATGGGGCACACCGTAGCGGATCGGCCATGATGGTGCCGTGCCCCGGTTCCTGCGCTACCTCCTGGTCTGGCTGTCCTGCACGGCTCTCACCGTCACCGCGGTCTCCCTGACTGTGCGCTTCGTGGTGGGCTCCACCGCCCCCATGCCGCCGACCGCGCACACGGTGCCGACGGTGTTCGTCTCGGCCTCCCTCCCTCCCGCGGTCAGCACCCCGTCCGCCCTGCCCAGCGCGTCGCCTACTCCCTCCCCCCGCCGCACGGCACCGGTCCCGCGCCCCTCCCACTCGAGCGCACCACCCGTCCAGGTCGCGGCGACCTCCGCCGCTCCCGACTCCGGCGGCTCCAGCAGCGGCTGCCAAGGGGGTGTCGGGACGCACACCATCCAATCCGTGGGCGGACAGGCCACGGTGAGCTTCGGAGCCGACGCCGTCTGCCTGGTCTCCGCGGTGCCCGCGCTGGGGTTCACCACCAGCACCACCCAGTCCGCACCGGACACCCTGACGGTCACCTTCTCCAGCTCCAACCACCGCTCGCAGCTCACCGCCACGATCCATCCCCAGGCGCAGGCGTCCACCCGAGAGACGTCCTGGTAGGGGCTTACGGCCTGGGGCCGTAAGGCCGACCGGCGGTACCGCAGTGGGACGTGAGGCCTCTCTTAGCGGAACCTAAAGTTGCCCGTCCCCGGTGTTCCCGAGGGCCGGAGCCGCTTAGGGTCGGTCCAGTCCGGTCGTGGGAAGGTCCCGCTCCCGGAACGTTCCCGCAGCTCGCGGCGTGCCACCTCCGGCTCGCGGCGCGCGGACGGGGTGACCTGCCGTCGATCCCAGAGGTGTCCCACGTATGAGCTCCCATCGCCGCGCCGCTGCGCCCGCTACTCGCCGCCGGCAGCGCCAAGGGCCGCGTACTCCGCGCCTTCGGCTCGCAGTCGGCGGTGCGGCGGTACTCGCCGCACTCGGCGGTGGGACCGCCTTCGCCTGCATGGGCGGCTCCTCCCACCCGGTGTCTCAGCCGGTCGCCCGGCCGATCGCTCAGACCTCCGAGCAGCCGTCACCGGCCGCCCTGGCCGCCACCCCCACAGTGACACCGACGACAGCGCAACCGCACCGGTCGGCGAGCGCCACCGCGCACCCGACGCCGCGACCCGCGAGGGCCACCACCGCGCACACCTCCCCCTCCGCCGCGCCGCACGCCCCCGCCACGTCGGGCGCCACCTCGGGCGCCCCGGCCGCGCCGGTCGGGGCGCCCGAGGTCCAGCAGGTACTGGCACTGATCAACCAGGCGCGCAGCGCCCAGGGACTGCCGGCCTACACCATCCTGGACGGGCTGAACCGAAGCGCTGCCGGGCACAACCAGGTGATGGCGGGCGGGTGCGGGCTCAGCCACCAATGCCCGGGCGAGAGCCCGTTCGGGGATCGGGAGCAGGCCCAGGGGGTGCACTGGACGTCGGCCGGGGAGAACATCGGCGAGGGCGGCCCCACCGGCAGCTCGGACTCCTCGATTGCCTCCATGGCGGTCGGGCTGACCCAGAGCATGCTGGACGAGAAGCCGCCGAACGACGGTCACCGCCAGAACATCCTGAGTTCGAGCTTCACGCACATAGGCATCGCCGTCTACCGGGACGCTTCCGGCACCGTCTGGCTCACCCAGGACTTCTCCAACTGACGGAGCGCCACCCGGCCAGTCAGGAGGCCGGGCCGGGCCCGGACCGCAGTCCGCGTCGGTAGGAGGCCCAGTTCTGGATCTCGGAGGCCGCGACGGCCTCCACGTCCTCGACCAGGCGCCGGCGGACGTCGGCGTCCCGGTCGGCCTCCGGGACCAGCTTGTAGCGCTCGATCGCGGGCCGGAGCCTCGACCACGACTCCGCGGCCAGAACGTAGCGCTCCGCGTGGTTGAATACCTGCCGGAACCCGCCGATGAACACGGTCGCTCCGGCGACGGACGCCGTGACAGCGGCGGGCGCCTGCAGACCCGCCGCGACCACGGTGGTGGCCCCGGTGAACAGTGCGCCCAATTCGGTGACCCAGTACCAGGTGCGGGCGCTGTCACGGGTGCGCGCGTACCAGGCCAAGTCCGTGAGGGCGTAGGCCAGTTCGGGATCCGGGCTGGTCGATGGCGGCGTCGTCGTCGATCTCCGTATGATCACCCGAACATCTTGCCCGACCTCAGGAGCTCAGGGAACCGATCGGTCCCGAAGCTCCGGAGGGTCGCCGCCGACGAGGCCGCCCCGTCAGGAGTGCGGGCGCAGCGTCCAGACGACCGTCATCTCGCCGGTGACGGCGCCGTCCTCGCGGGTGATCTCGATGGCGACCGGGAACTCCGGGCGTTCGCCCGCGTCGAGTGCGGCGACGACCTCGGCGAGCGGACGGCCCAGCGTCGCGGTCGCGGTGACCGGACCCATGGCGAGCTTGCGGTAGCCGATCTCGGCCCGCACGGCAAGCGGCACGGCGCGGTTCAGCTGGTCGCCGAACGCGGCGAGCACGATGGCACCGCTGGCCGACTCGGCGAGCGTGAACATCGCCCCGGCGTGCGGTCCGCCCACGTGGTTGTGGAAGTCGGGCTGGTCGGGCAGGCGTACGACGGCACGCTCCACCGAAGTCTCGAGGAACTCCAGGTTCAGTGTCGCGGCCATGGGGACGGTGGCGGTGAGCATCTCGCCGATGGAGGGCAGCATCTCAGTCATGCCGGAATGTTACCAGCGAGTAGCTTCAATCGGCAGGGCCCCGGACACGCTGATGCCCCCTGCTTGCCGCGTCGGCAGGCAGGGGGCATCGGAGGACGGAAACGTCAGGCGTCCCGGCGCTTCAGCAGCACGGCGGCCGCCGCCAGCAGGACCACCGCATAGCCGACGAACAGCGCGAAGCCGTTCCACGGCGACATCAGCGACGGGTCGGGGACGACGTTGAGCAGAGCCTCCCCGGCCTTGCTGGGCAGGTAGGGAACGACGTTGGGAACCCAGGTGGCGGGAAGCAGGTCGGCCAGGCCCGGCAGGACCAGCAGCACGCCGAAGAGCGCGGCGATGGCACCCGCCGAGTTGCGGATCAGCGCACCGGTGGCGACACCGAGCAGGCCGATGACGGTCAGGTAGAGCGCCGTCCCGAAGACCACGCGGGTCACACCGGGGTCGGACATGTGTGCAGCCTGGCCGTACGAGGACAGCACCGCCTGGCCGCCGTAGAACGCCGCGAGGGACGCGATGGTCATCAGGACCAGCAGGACGGCGCCGTACACGGCGGCCTTGGCCCACAGCACCGGCAGCCGCTTGGGGACGGCGGACAGGCTCGCGCGGATCATACCGGTGGTGTACTCGCCGCTGATGATCAGCACGCCGAGGACACCGACCGCGAGCTGCGCCAGCCGGTACATGGCCAGGCTGAGCTCGGCGCCGTTGATGTGCTCGACCCCGCCGTGGCGCGGGTGACTGGCCCTCAGGTAGGTGACCAGGATGCCCAGGCCGACCTCGGCGGCGACGGCGACCAGCAGCGTGATCGGGGTGGAGCGCAGCGTCCGGAGCTTGATCCACTCGGAGTTGAGCACCCGCAGCTGGGTTACCTTGCCCTGCGCGACCGGTGCGCTGGTCGGGCTCGGTGCGGTGGCGGTGGCGGTGCTCATGTGGTGCTCCTTCCGGCGCCGACCGGCTCGCCGGCGACGGCGGTGGTCGTGCTGGCGTGGTACTCGACGGCGTCACGGGTGAGCTCCATGAACGCCTCCTCCAGGGACGCTTGCTGCGGCGCGAGTTCGAACAGGGTGAGGCTGTTCTCGGCGGCGACGGTGCCGATCCGGTCGCTGTCCAGACCGGTGACCTCAAGGGTCCCGGGCTCGACGCTCTCCACGCTCACGTCCGGTCCGAGCAGCAGGCTGCGCAGCTCGTCGGCGTGCGGGGAACGGACCCGCACGACATTGCGGGAGGCGCTGCGGGTGAACTCCTCGACGGAGGTGTCCGCGATCAGCTTTCCGCGTCCCACCACGATGAGGTGCTCGGCGGTGACCGCCATCTCGCTCATCAGGTGCGAGGAGACGAAGACCGTGCGGCCCTCGGCGGCAAGGCCCTTGAGGAGGTTGCGGATCCAGAGGATGCCCTCCGGGTCCAGGCCGTTGACCGGCTCGTCCAGGATGACCGTGGCCGGGTCGCCGAGCAGCGCGGACGCGATGCCGAGACGCTGGCCCATGCCGAGCGAAAAGCCGCCGGCGCGCTTGCGGGCGACGTCGCGCAGGCCGACCAGGTCGATGACCTCGTCGACCCGGCGCGCGCTGATGCCGGTGGTGGCGGCGAGCGCGAGCAGGTGGTTGCGGGCGCTGCGGCCGGTGTGGATGGCACGGGCCTCGAGCAGCGCGCCGACCTCGTGCAGCGGCGCGGGGTGCTCCGCGTAGTGGCGGCCGTTGACGGTGACGCTGCCGGAGGTGGGCGCGTCCAGGCCCATGATCATGCGCATCGTGGTCGACTTGCCGGCGCCGTTGGGGCCGAGGAAGCCGGTGACGATGCCGGGCTTGATCGTGAACGAGAGGTCGTCGACGGCGGTCTTCTCGCCGTACTTCTTGGTCAGGTTGCTGGCTACGATCATCGCGGGTGTCCGTTCATGGTCCCACCCTGGCCTGACCGAGGACCCCGCCGCGTCCGCCTGCTGCGGTGATCGCGACCTACTGCGGTCGCAGTACGGTCGCGCTCGTCGTGCTCCTCCTGGTGGTGTGTCAGGCCGTTGCTGACGCGGCCAGTGGCGGATCAGACGGTACCAGGCAGCACGAGCCCGCACTGGTAGGCGACGACGACGAGCTGGGCCCGGTCGCGCGCGCCGAGCTTGGTCATCGCGCGGTTGACGTGAGTCTTGACCGTCAGCGGGCTGAGGAACAGGCGCTCGGCGATGTCGTCGTTCGACAGGCCCAACGCGACCAGCCCCATCACGTCCCGCTCACGCGGAGTCAGCGCGTCAAGCCGGCCCGGAGCGATGGGCGTGGAGCGTTCCGGCTGGGCGAGGAAGCGGGTGATCAGGCTGCGGGTGGCGGTCGGCGACAGCAGGGAGTCGCCCGCCGCGACGGTGCGCACCGCGTCCAGCAGCTCCTCCGGGCGCATGCCCTTGCCCAGGAACCCGCTGGCCCCGGCCCGCAGGGCCTCGGCGACGTACTCGTCGAACTCGAAGGTGGTCAGGATCAGCACCCGCACCCCGGCCAGGTTCTCGTCCGCGCAGATCAGCCGGGTGGCGGCGAGCCCGTCCAGCTCGGGCATGCGGATGTCCATCAGCAGCACGTCCGCGCGTGACGAACGGGCCAGCTCCACGGCCTCGCGCCCGTTGGCCGCCTCGCCGACGACCTCCATGTCGGCGGTCGAGTCGATGAGCATGCGGAAGGTGCCGCGCAGCAGTGCCTGGTCGTCGGCCAGCAGGACCCGGATGGTCACGCGTCGGCTCCTTCGGTGGCGCTGGTCATGGCGACGGGGCGCAGCGGGAGGTCGGCCGCCACCCGGAAGCCGCCCCATGGGTCACGTCCCGCGGTGAGGGTGCCGCCGACCACGGCGGCGCGTTCGTTCATCCCGACCAGGCCGTGCCCGGTGCCGGTGTAGGGGCGCATCGGCGCGCTGCGGCCCTCGTCCTCCACCCGGATCGCCAACTGCTCGCCGCTGAAGAAGAGCTGGAGGCGAGCGGTCGGCACGCCGGCGTGCTTGCTGACGTTGGTCAGGGACTCCTGGACGATCCGGTAGGCCGTCAGGTCCACGGCGGGTGGCAGCGGACGTACCTCGCCGACCTGGTCCATCTGCACGTCGAGGCCCGCGCGGGCGAACGAGGCGAGCAATTCGGGAAGCTGCGCGAGGCCGGGGGCCGGTTCGAGCGGCGCGGCCGGGTCGTCGGACTGCCGCAGCAGGCCGACGGTGGCCTTCAGCTCCTGCAGCGCCTCGTGGCTGGTGTCGCGGATGTGCTCCAGCGCCTCCCTGACCTGCGGGGGGATCTGGTCGACCAGGTGGACGGCGACGCCCGCCTGGGCGTTGATCAGCGCGATGTGGTGGGCGACCACGTCGTGCAGCTCGCGGGCGATGCGGATGCGGTCCTCGGCGACCCGGCGCCGGGCCTCCTCCTCGCGGGTGCGCTCGGCGCGCTCGGCGCGCTCCTCGATCGCGGCGATGTAGGCGCGCCGCGAGCGCACGGCGTCCCCGACCGCTGCGGCCATCCCGGACCAGGCCAGCATGCTCAGCTTCGACGGCTCCAGCCACGACCCCGTACCGAGGGCCATCGCCGACCCGGACAGCACGATCGCCGCGACTCCGGCCGTCACCCAGGCGGTGCGCCGGTCGGTGCTGACGGCCACGGTGTAGGTGGTGATCACGACCGGGCCGAGCAGCACCGGGTTCAGCTCGTAGCCCAGCGCGACGTAGGCGACGCCGCCGCCGAGGGCCACAGCCAGAGCCGCCCTCGGTTGCTGCCGCCGGTACAGCAGGGCACCGCAGGAGACCGCCGCGACGATGAGGAAGGACGGTTCGAGCGAGGTCAGGGACGGCAGCGAATGCCGGTGCGGGCCCCGCTGGGCGGCCGAGGCGGCGAGGGAGAGCCCGAGGACCACCAGCGCCGTCAGGACGTCCGTCAGCGCAGGCCGACGGGACAGGCGGCGCCGCCAGGACTCGATCACTGCATGACTCTCATGGCGCTACGGTACAAAACCGTCCGCCGCCCCGGCGTCGTCCCCGGACGGTACGGGGCGCCTACGCCAGGCGCGGTACGCCGCCGGCCTCGCGCCAGCGGGCCCACAGACCGGGGTCCCGGATGCCGAGGACGATGCCGCTGACGATGATCTGCAGCATGGTGGAGTCGCGTTCGTCCGAGGCGTGGGGATGGAACTCGGAGTCGGACTCGACCAGGGCCTCGGTGATCCGCCAGCCGCCCTCGGACGCGGGGCCGAACTCCACCTCGTAGATCCCCCGGCCGGTCCGGGCCCGCTGAGCGTAGAGCCGGTGGTCCTCCACGAAGACGTTCCACTTGTCGTCGCCGCGGGACCGGTGGCCGAGCCGGATGCGCTGCCACTCCTCGTCGGTCCAGGTGCGCTCGGGCAGGACGGTCAGCGGAATGGGTGCGGCGATGGGCTCCCATCTTCGCAGGGAGGTCCGCTTCACGGGTTCGTCGGTGGTCATGTCGTTCCCTCTACGTTCCGGCTGGGCGATGGCGGGCTTCATCCAACGACTTCGTCGGCGGCTTGTACAGGGACCAGGTAGAAGCTGGCTCGGAGGGAATGGGACCGCTCCCATTTTTCCGAGGTCGGTGCCCGGCTGTCATTCGTTCGACAAATGAACACTGCGAGACCTCTTGACGCCCATTCACACTACTGACTTCATATGACACGGCGCAACGAGTGCGGTGAGGCTGCGGAACTTGAACCGAAGGCTTCACCACCCGAGCGCCGTCACCACCTTTCGTCCACTCAATGAAGGGTCTGACGCGGATGAAACTGGGAGCGCTCCCAGAAAAGGCAGGTCGCACGCCCCTCCGGATCGGACTGGCCTTCGTCGCCATCGGGACCGCACTGAGCGCACAGCACGCAAGAACCTGACCTCCGGGCGCACGCCGTCGGCTTCTCGCGCGTGCGCCCGGAGCACCACCCGCACCGGAGCGCCCCACCGGACCGCGCCCCACCGGACCGCCCCCCACCCGGGAAGGACCACCTCCATGCAGTTCCGCCTCCCCGTCCCCTTGATGCGACGCCTCAGGGCGTCCCTCCTGGTCGTCGCTCTCGCCGCTCTCGTCACGCCGATCGCCGCAAGCCCCGCGGCCCAGGCCGCCACGGGTACGTCCATCTGCACTGCGACCGGCACCCTGCCGATCAACAACGGCGAGTACACGCTCCAGGCCAACGAGTGGAACTCCAGCGCCGCCCAGTGCGTCACCGCCACCGGTGGCACCGCCTGGTCGCTGACCACCGCGAACTTCAACCTCGCGACCAACGGAGCGCCGGCCACGTACCCCTCCCTCTACAAGGGCTGCCACTGGGGGGCCTGCACCACCGGCAGCGGGCTGCCGATCCAGATCAGCCAGCTCGGCAGCGCTACCTCGTCCTGGAGTACGGTCCAGCCCGCGTCCGGCGCCTACGACGTGGCCTACGACCTGTGGATCAACTCCACTCCCACCACGACGGGTCAGCCCGACGGTACCGAGATCATGATCTGGCTCAACAGCCGTGGCGGCGTCCAGCCCTTCGGGTCGCAGACCGGGACCTCCACCGCCGCCGGGCACAGCTGGAACGTGTGGACCGGCCAGCAGACCTCCTGGAAGATCATCTCCTATGTGCTGCAGGGCGGCGGGACCTCCTTCGCCAACCTCGACGTCAAGTCCCTGATCAGCGACGCGGTCTCGCGCGGCTCGGTCAACCCCGCCCACTACCTGATCGACGCGGAGGCCGGATTCGAGGTCTGGCAGGGCGGCCAGGGACTCGGCACCAACAGCTTCTCCTTCACCGCCGCCACGGCGGGCAGCGGCGGCGGTGGTGACACCACGCCTCCGAGCGCGCCCGCCAACCTCACGGTCACCGGCACCACCAGCAACTCCGCCTCGCTCGCCTGGAGCGCCGCGACCGACAACGTCGGCGTCACCGGCTACGACGTGTACCGGGGCGGCACCCAGGTCGGCACCACCAGCGGCACCTCCTACACCGACGCCGGCCTCAGCGCCTCCACCGCGTACACGTACACCGTGAAGGCGTTCGACGCGGCCGGAAACCTCTCGGCGGCGTCGGGCAGCGCGACCGCGACCACCCAGGCCGCCTCCGGTGGTGGCGGTGGTGGCGGGTGCTCGGCCGTGCTCGCCGTCACCAACCAGTGGACCCCCGGCTTCACCGACACCGTCACCGTGACCAACAACGGCAGTTCGGCCACCCACGGCTGGACGGTGAAGTGGACCTGGCCCAACGGGCAGCAGGAGACCAGCTCCTGGAACGCCGCGGTCACCCAGTCCGGCAGCGCGGTCACCGCGACCAACCTCAGCTACAACGGCGCCATCGCCGCAGGCGGCACCACCACCTTCGGCGTCCAGGGCACCTGGACCGGCACCAACGGCACGCCCACGCTCAGGTGCGCCGCGAGCTGACCCGCAGTCGGCGGTCCCCCGGGCGCGGTTCCACCCGCCGCCGCCCGGGGACCGCTCAGCCCCGCCCCGCCATGATCACGTTCATCCAAGGAGACCGCTCCGTGCGCATCGCCCGTGCCATCAGACCGCTCGTCGCCCTCACGGCGGCCCTCGCCACCTGTGCCGGCGTGTTCGCCTCGGCCGCGACCGCAGCCCCCGCGACCGCAGCCCCCGCACCCGCCGCCCGCACCCTCGCCACCGACACCCACTTCTATGTCGACATCTCCAGCAAAGCTGCCCACCAGGCACTGACCGACCTCAAGGCGGGCGACCTCACGGACGCCGCGACCATGGCGGAACTGGCCTCCTGGCCGGTGGCCCAGTGGTTCGACGGCACCAGCACCGTCCAGCAGACCACCCACGACATGGCCGTACTGGAGGCCAGAGCAGCGTTGCAGCGCCAGGTCCCGGTCGCCGTGGCCTACAACATCCCCGGCCGCGACTGCTCGCAGTACTCCGCAGGCGGCGCGGCCACCAGCGCCGACTACGCCACCTGGATCGACGCCCTGGCCCAGGGAATCGGCAACCGCAGGACGGTCGTCATCCTGGAGCCCGACGGCCTGGCACTCTCGCCCGCCTACTGCGGCGGCACAGCACAGCAGCAGGCCGACCGGCTCGCGCAGCTCAACGCAGCGGTGGACCGCCTGGAGCGCCAGCCCGGCGCCGTCGTCTACCTCGACGGCGGCCACAGCGCCTGGCAGAACGTCGGCACCCAGGCGCAGCTGCTCGTCGACGGGGGAGTGGCCCGGGCCCAGGGCTTCTTCCTCAACGTCTCCAACTACCAGACCGACGCGGACCTGACCCGCTACGGCACCGAGGTCTCGAAGTGCGTCTGGTACGTGCAGAACACGCCGGGCGCCAGCTCCGCCGACTGCGCCAACCAGTACTGGCCCGCCGCCGACGCGGACGCCTGGTACGCAGCGCACGTTCCGGCGTCCGCCCAGCTCGCCCACTTCGTCATCGACAGCAGCCGGAACGGCCAGGGCCCGTGGACCCCACCCGCGGGCAAGTACACCGGCGACCCGCAGACCTGGTGCAACCCGCCCGGCCGTGGCCTGGGAGTGCGCCCCACTGCTGACACGGGTACCGCCCTGCTCGACGCATTCCTGTGGATCAAGGTCCCGGGCGAGTCCGACGGCAGCTGCACCCGCGGTACGGCGGGGCCGGCCGACCCGGAGTACGGCAGCGTCGACCCCTCCGCCGGCGCCTGGTGGCCCGCGCAGGCGCTCAGCCTCGCCCAGAACGCGACCCCGGCGCTCTCCTTCGACCTCGCCCTCCACGCGTCGCCGCTCAAGCGGGCCGCCCGCTGACGTCGTCCTCCGGAGTCGTTCGGAACTCGGAAACCCCGTATCGGGCCAGGTCTGGGAGAATCGGAGTGTGCGGGGACGGCCGTCGGCGACGACTGCTTGAGGAGGTCCCCCATGTTCTTTGCGGATCGGCCCGATGCGGGGCGGCGACTCGCCGAGCGGCTGGAGCACCTGAGAGAGGACGACCCGGTCGTACTCGGACTTCCCAGGGGCGGCGTCCTGGTCGCCGAGGAGGTCGCCGCGGCCCTCGGCGCGCCGCTGGACGTCCTGGTGGTGCGCAAGCTCGGCGTCCCCTCCCAGCCCGAGCTGGCCATGGGCGCGATCGGCGAGGGTTCGGTGCGGGTCATCAACGACGACGTGGTGCGCATGGTGGGCGCCTCCGAGGCGGCGTTGACCGCTGTGGAGTCGGCGGAACGCGCCGAGTTGGAACGTCGAGCCGCGCTCTACCGGGGGAACCGACGCCGGGTCGACCTCCACGGCCGCACGGCGGTGGTCGTCGACGACGGCATCGCCACCGGGGCCACCGCCAGGGCCGCCTGCCGGATGGCCCGCGCCCAGGGCGCCGCTCGCGTGGTGCTCGCGACCCCGGTGGCGTCGCCCGGCTGGAGCGGTCGGATGGAGGGCGTCGCCGACGAGTTCGTGTGCCTGGAGACTCCGGGCAACTTCTTCGGCATCGGATGGTCCTACGTCGACTTCTCGCAGACCCCGGACGAGGACGTCATCGCCAGCCTCGACCGTGCTGCCGCACGCGCCGGCCGGGGTGGGTCGCGACGCTAGGAGGGTGCTGTCCGGCCCCCGGTCGCGGCGCCCGCGCCGGCCGGCGCGGCCGGCCTCCGGGCTGCGCCGACGACCTACCCGGTGGTGGCGTTGAGCCGGTTGAAGAGGTTGGTCACGCCGACCATGAGGATCAGCGCCGCGAGACCCTCCTCGTCGTAGTGGTCCGCGGCCTCGTACCGGATCCCGTCCGGCACCGGGGCGGCCCGGCCGGGTGGCGGCCTCGGTCAGCGACGGCGGCACGCGTTCGGCGTGGGTGAATTTCGGCGCCTCGAAGGGATCTCCAACTGGTCTGTGACTGCCCGTCATATCCGCCGGACTTCGTCGGTCACTGCTATGACCCCGGGCGACGAAGGAAGGTGACCGGCGGACGAAAACGAACGTCCGAGGCTAATTGAGTGAGCATTGCCAATCGTTCACCTTGCGGGTCTATGCGCGTCAACCTCCGGTCCGTCACACTCCCGAGTAGTTCCTCCGCACATCCCCACAGCACGACCAGTCCCGTCCCCACTGCCTGGGAGGCGCTCGTGCATCGCCGTTGGTGGAAGTACCTGGCCGCGTTCGTCGTGGCCGCGATAGCCGTGACCCTGACCATCACCACCGTGAGCGCCGGACCGCGCCACAGCGCGAGCCCGGACGCGGAGGAGCACGAGGAGGTCGTCGCCCACGCCGCCGCAGTGACCGGAAGTTGCGGTGTCGAGCGCTGGTCCGTGAAGACCGGAACCGACGCCGATGCCGCAAAGATCACCGTCCAGTCCACGACGGCCACGACGATCCCAGCGCTGGCCTCACTGGCCGCCCCGGGCAGCCTCCCCGCCAACAACCGGGTCCAGCCCACCGAGACGACCGTCTTCAGGCTGAGCGCCACCCTGGACCAGTACAAGCTGGAGGCCGACTCCGACTATCACCTGGTCCTGGACGACAAGGCCGGGCACACGATGATCGGGGAGATCCCCGATCCTGCCTGCGTCGGTGCGGGCAGCCCGCTGCTGTCGGGCATCCAGAAGTCCCGCGCCGAGTTCGACGCCAAGTACAGCCCGACCGGGAGTTTCCAGACGGCGAACGTTCCCGTCACCGTGACCGGGGTCGGCTTCTTCGACTTCCTGCACGGCCAGACCGGCGTCGCTCCGAACGGCATCGAGCTGCACTCCGTCCTTGACATCCAGTTCGGAAGCGGGACGGGCGGATCCGTGACCGTCGCCAACCCGGGGACCCAGACCGGCACCGTCGGCAAGTCCACCAGCCTGCAACTCTCCGCGACCGACACCGCAGGCGGCACGCTCGCCTACTCCGCGACCGGTCTTCCTCCGGGGCTCGCCCTGAACGCCACCACCGGCCTGATCACCGGTACGCCCACGACGGCAGGCAGTTCCAGCGTGACCGTGACCGCGACGGACTCCACCGGACCGTCCGGCAGCACCAGCTTCACCTGGACGGTGAACGCCGCCACAGGCAACACGGTCACCGTCACCAACCCGGGGAGCCAGTCCGGTACCGTCGGCTCGGCCGTCAACCTGCAGATCCACGCCAGTGATTCGGCCTCCGGGCAGACCCTCTCCTACAGCGCCAACGGGCTGCCCGGCGGCCTGACCCTCAACAGCGCCACCGGCCTGATCACCGGGACTCCCACTGCCGCAGGGACGTCCAGCGTGACGGTGACGGCGCAGGACTCCACCGGAGCCGCCGGCAGTACCGCGTTCAACTGGACCGTCGCCGGCGGCGGTAGCTGCACGCCGTCTCAACTCCTGGGCAACCCCGGCTTCGAGACCGGCTCGCTGTCTCCGTGGACCGGCACCTCCGGGGTGGTCAGCAGTGACACCAGCGAGCCTGCCCGCTCAGGCTCCTGGGACGCCTGGCTCGACGGCTACGGCAGCACCCACACCGACACCCTCGCCCAGGCGGTGACCCTGCCGTCCGGCTGCGGCAGCTACGCGCTGAGCTTCTGGCTGCACATCGACACCGCCGAGACGAGCACCACCACCGCCTACGACACTCTCAAGGTCCAGGTCCTGAACGGCTCCGGCACCGTGCTCGCCACCCTGGCGACCTACTCCAATCTCAACGCCGCCACCGGCTACACCCAGCGCAGCTTCGACCTGTCCCCCTACAAGGGCCAGAGCGTCACGCTGAAGTTCACCGGCGCCGAGGACTCCCAACTCCAGACCTCCTTCGTTCTGGACGACACTGCGCTCAACGTCTCCTGACGGTCCGTCGGCGGGCAGCCGGATCTGTGCACCCCCTGAGTAAATACCGTGTTGCCCGCTGTCGATTTCCTGTCACTCCCCTTGCGTGGTGTCATGTCCCGGTCCAGACTCACGTGTTGCATACTCGCGTGAACCTTGCGTGAACCTCCTTCTCTTCTGCCACCCGGGCTGTTCCCGGCTGCCGAAAGGACGTTCAGTGCCACGCTCCCCACGCCCGACCACACGAAGCTGGTGGCGAGGCCTCGCCGCGACAGCCTCAACTGCACTGCTAGCGGCGGGCCTTGCTGTCGCGGCAGGACCCGCGTCCGCGGCCACCTCGATCACCAACGGCGGGTTCGAGACCGGCAGCCTGTCCGGGTGGACCGCGACCGGCCCTGCGACGAGTGTCACCACCAACAATCCGCACAGTGGCACGTACGCGGCGATGCTGGGCTCGACTTCGCCCACCAACGGTGCCTCCTCGATCGCCCAGTCCTTCACTGCGCCCACCGGCAGCCCGGTGCTGAGCTTCTGGTACGACGTGACCTGCCCGGACACCGTCACCTACGACTGGGCCACGGCCACGCTGAAGGACACCACGACCAACACCACCACCACGGTGCTGGCCAAGACCTGTGTCGCCAACTCCGGCTGGAAGCAGGTCAGCAAAGCTCTCACTGCCGGCCACGGCTACACGCTCACGCTGACCAGCAAGGACGACAACTACGCAGGGGATCCCACCTACACCCTCTACGACGACGTCGCCCTGTCGGGCGGAACCAGCACCAATGACTTCTCGCTGACCGACAACCCCACCGCCGGGGCGGTCAACCCAGGTTCGGCCGCGACCTCGACGCTGTCCACCGCCGTCACCTCCGGCTCGGCGCAGACGGTCACCTTCTCCGCGAGCGGCCTGCCGACCGGAGCGACCGCCGCCTTCAACCCCACCTCGGTCACCGCCGGAGCGTCCTCCACCCTCACGGTGTCCACCAGTTCCAGCACCCCGCCGGGGTCGTACCCGATCACAGTGACGGGTACGGGCACCTCGGCCACCCACACGGTCGGCTACACGCTGACGGTGAACGGGTCCGGCCCGAGTCTGGTCCAGATCAGCACGGACCCGTTCACCAACAGCACCAGCCAGCACGCCACCGAGGTGGAGCCGGACACCTTCGCCTACGGGAACACCATCGTCTCCTCCTCCCAGGTGGGCCGGTTCTACGACGGCGGGGCCTCGGACATCAGCTGGAACACCTCCACCGACGGTGGCACCACCTGGCAGCACGGCATGCTGCCCGGCATCACCACCTATCAGGGCGGCGGCAGTTGGGCCCGCGTCAGTGACGCCTCGGTGGCCTACGACGCCAGGCACGGCACCTGGATGATCGTGGGCCTGGTCATCGACACCAACGTCAACGGCGCCGGGGTCACCGTCAGCCGCTCCGCCGACGGCATCAGCTGGCAGAACCCGGTCATGGCGGTCGGCAACGACGGCCAGGGCTACGACAAGGAATGGATCGTCTGCGACAACACCAGCACCAGTCCCCACTACGGCAACTGCTACATCGAGGCCGACATCACCTCTTCGGGTAACCAGGAGATCATGTCCACCTCCACCGACGGCGGCGCGACCTGGTCCGCCCCCGCCTCGCCCGCCAGCGGGGACTCCGGCCTCGGCGGCCAGCCCCTGGTGCAGCCCAACGGCAACGTCGTGGTGCCCTTCTCCACCAACGGTGCCGCGATCCGCGCCTTCACCTCGACCAACGGCGGCTCCTCCTGGGGCTCTTCGGTCCAGATCGCCACCATCTCCTCCGCCACGGTCTCCGGCGGCCTGCGGGCCGGCGACGGTCTGCCCTCGGCCGAGATCGACGCGTCCGGCAAGATCTACGTCGCCTGGCAGGACTGCCGCTTCCGCTCCGGCTGCCCCTCCAACGACATCGTCTACTCCACGTCCACCGACGGCAGTTCCTGGTCCGCGGTGACCCGGATACCCATCGACGCGGTCACCAGCAGCGTCGACCACTTCACCCCGGGCCTGGGCGTCGACCACGCCACCTCCGGGGCGACGGCCAAACTCGGCCTCTACTACTACTTCTACCCCAACGCCAACTGCACTGCCTCCACCTGCCAGTTGGAGGTCGGCTTCACCTCCTCCGCCAATGGCGGCTCCACCTGGAGCACCGCCCAGACCATCGCCGGACCGATGTCCCTGGCACAGATCGCCTCCACCTCCCAGGGCGCGATGGTCGGCGACTACATCTCCACCTCCGTCGTCAACGGCAGGAGCGTCGCCCTGCTCCCCGTCGGCAAGGCGCCAACCAACGGCCAAGCCTTCGACGAAGCCATGTACACCGTGGCCGGCGGCCTCGCGCTGCTCGGCGGAAGCAACCCGTCCAGCACCGGACCCGTGCTCTACACCGTGCCGAGCCACGTCCAACTCAACCCGCCGATCCTGCGCAACTGACGGCGCTCGAACGACACAGGGGTGATTCGTCTGCGGGGCGGAGGTTTCGGTCTCCGCCCCGCAGCCTGGGCAGGTGGGCCGTGCCCCTCTCGCTCGAGAGCCTGCCCGGTTCCGGGTAAGCGGGTGGCCCGGCTGCTCGGCCGGTCCACCCCCGGCCTAACGTGGCTGCCATGACGCTCGCCACCGCACTGTGGTCCTTCACCCTGGTCGTGGGACTGCTCACGCTCACACCGGGTCTGGACACAGCGCTCATCCTTCGCACCGCCGCGCTCGGCCGGCGCCGCCGGGCCCTCGGGGTCGTCCTGGGCATCCAGACCGGTACTTTGCTCTGGGGCACGCTCAGCTCGCTCGGTGTCACCGTGCTGCTCACCGCTTCCCACCTGGCGTACGACGCCGTGCGGCTGACCGGGGCCGGCTACCTGATCTGGCTGGGAGCCAGGATGCTCTGGAACTCCCGGCGCAGCGATACGGTCCAGCCGCTCGCCGATGCCGAGGAGGGCGTCGACCGTGCGGACAGGTTGTCCGGAGGCTGGCGTCAGGGCGTTCTCACCAACGTGCTCAACCCCAAGATCGGCGTCTTCTACGTAGCCGTGCTGCCGCAGTTCATTCCGCCGTCCGCACCGCACTTCGCCACCGGCGTCCTGCTGACCTGCGTGCACGTCCTGCTCGGCCTGGCCTGGTCGACCGTGCTGGTCCTCTTCGCGCATGCCCTGCGGGGATGGCTCCAACGTCCCGTCGCCCGGCGGCTCCTGGACCGGATCACCGGAACGGCCATCCTCGGCTTCGGCCTCCGACTGGCAGCCGGGGACTAGGCACGGGCACGACTAGGCACGGGACCAGGCTTGCTGGAGGGCTCGGTAGTCGATCACGACGATGCCCTCCTGCTGGAGGAGTTCGCGGGCCTGTCGCGAGGTCAGGAACTCGTAGTCGGTCCTGCGCACCCGCCAGCTGTCGTCGATTGCCTGCGACTCCGCGTCGCCGAGGCTGGGGTGTACTGCCCACTCGCTCAGGCCGGTCGGTAGGTCGCGCAGCAACTGGGCGTATCGGGCCGGCTTGCCGTCGAGGTCGAGGGAGAAGCTGTCCAGGAACGGGTTGTCGGTGACCGGCAAGCCCCGCCGCCGCAGCTTCCGGCGTCCGGGCTCGAGCCACACCCTGGCCGCCAGGCCGTACTCGCCGGCCAGGTCCACGGTCAGGTCGAGGATGTCCTCGCGTCCGCCGTCGGCGAGACAGTGCCAGTCCAGATGGGTCGGCGTCAGCCCGGAATCGGCCACGGCGTCGATCTGGGCCCGGAATTCACGTTCGACTTCGTCGAGACGAGCCTGGGCGAGCAGCTCGGGAACCTGCGCGGGCGTGAACAGTTGGCCCGTCCCGTCGAGCAGGGAGGGAACTCGCGCCGTCGCGGTGAGCGGCCTGTCGGTGGCCTGCACTGGTGCAGCGCCGCGTTAATCCCTGAGCGGATTTTCGCGGGGCTGCACTAGTGTTCGGAGCCATGACCTCGAAGACGAACGATCATCCCGCCTGGACCGCGCCCTACCTGGCCAAGCTCGGCGTCGACGACCCGCAGTCCCTCGGCGCCCCGTCGCTCGACACCCTGCGCAGGCTTCATCGCGCACACGTCGAGCTCATCGCCTTCGAGAACTTCGACATCCAGCTCGGACGCCCGCAGGGCATCGACCCGGCCGAGTCCATAGCCCGCATCCTGGCCGGCCGGGGCGGCTACTGCTTCAACCTGAACAACGCCTTCTGCGAGCTGCTGACCGTCCTCGGGTACGACGTCACCGTGCACCGCGGCCAGATAAACGGCTCCGTCGCGACCGCCAAAGCGACCGCCGACGAATACGACACGCACATGGCCCTCACCGTCGTGATCGACGGCGAACGCTGGTCTGTCGACGTCGGCCTGGCCAACTCGCACCACGAGCCCATCCCGCTTCGGGAGGGCGTCCACGTCCAGGGTCCCTTCCGCTTCGAGCTGCGGCCGCTGCCGGAGATCGGCCCGGATGCCTGGCGGTTCTTCACCGATCCGGCGCAGACGACCTTCCACAGCATGGACTTCACGCTGGCGCCGGCCACGTGGGAGGACTTCAGGAGCTACCACACCGAGTTGTCGACGTCGCCGCAGTCTCCCTACGTCAGGTGGTTCGAGCTCTTCCGCCGCGACGCGGGCTGCGCCGAGTTCGTGCTGGATGACGAGTTCACGCGCGATGAGGGGGCCGGACGGCGCACGACACGCACCCTCGAGTCCGCTGAGGAGCTGTTCAAGATCGCAACGGACGTGTTCCACCTGGACCTGTCGGCCATCGACGACGCCGACCGCGCTGCTCTGTGGGACCGCATCCAGCGCGCGGGGGCGGAGTGGCGAGCGAAGCAGCAGTCGGCCGAGAACTAGACCATGTGACATGAATGTTCATGAAACGCTGGCGCGGATGTCGGACGGTGTGGATACATCCTTGAGGGTTCACTGGCACGTGTCGAGGACGAGCATCACGTACGGGCAGCAGTCCGCGCAGCTCAAGGAGATCCGGGCGTTCGATCTGGAGTGTCAGGGGCGTTGGTCGTTCTCCTCGCAGCAGGCGACCTTGCGGCGGTTGGACAAGGCTTTCGCTGCGTTCTTTCGACGGGTCAAGTCCGGTGGCACGCCCGGCTATCCGCGCTTTCGTGGGGTGAACTGGTTCGACACCGTGGACTTCCCCAAGGATGGGGACGGCTGCCAGTGGGACTGCGCCCCGCACGACCCGCAGACGCGAGTGCGGCTCCAGGGTGTCGGGCAGGTAAAGGTCAAACAGCACCGGCCGGTGGTCGGCAGGGTCAAGACCGTCTCGGTGAAACGGGAGGGGCGGCGTTGGTACGTTGTACTGACCGCCGAGCAGGATCGGCCCGAACCACTGCCCGCGACCGGCAGCTTGGTCGGCATCGACCTGGGTATCGCCAACTTCCTTGCCGACTCCAACGGCGCGTTTCGTCGCCCACCCGCGACATGCCCGCGCCGCAGCCGTGAAGCTCGAGGCCGCGCAGCGGGCACTCAGCCGCTGCAAGCGCCGCAGTAACCGGCGCAAGGAAGTCGTGCGCAAAGTCGCCGACCTCCACCGCAAGGTGCGACGCCAGCGCCTGGACCACGCGCACAAGACCGCCCTGGCCCTAGTCCTTGAGCACGACTTCATCGCGCACGAAGACCTCAAGATCCGCAACATGAGCAAGGCCCCCGCCGCGAAGCCCGACCCCGACCAGAGGGACGTGTTCCTGCCCAACGGCGCAGCAGCGAAGGCCGGACTCAACCGTTCGATCATGGATGCCGGTTGGGGGGTGTTCCTCGCGATCCTCACCAGCAAGGCTGAAAGCGCCGGTCGGGAAGTGATCGCCGTGGACCCCCGTAATGCCTCCCGGACGTGCCCGCAATGCGGGCACGTCTCCAAGGAGAACCGGCCCACACAGGAGACCTTCCACTGTCAGTCGTGCGGCCACAACGCACACGCCGACACAGTGGGAGCCACCAACGTTCTACGGGCCGGGCTGGCCCGTCGCAACGCCAACCCGGCATAGCGAGAAGCCCCGTCATTTATGGCGGAGAGTAGTCACCCATCCCCGCAGTATGCAGAGAACGCGTGCGGGGGACGGGGATTATTCGGCAGGGGCCGCCAGGGGCGCCGCGAGAGTCAGGCGAACTGAGTCAGTGACAGGGTGTTGCCGTCGGGGTCCTTGAATCAGGCGATGCGGTCGCCGTTCGGGGTGGTCCAGACTCCGTTGCAGTCCTGGCCCACGCCCTCGTAGACGGTGAACTCGACCGAGCCTGCGGTGAGCGGGCCCATCGCCGCGGCAAGATCGGTGACGACCCAGCCCAGGACGGTGAACGGCTGCGGGGTCAGTTCCTCGACCCTGGCGACGCGGATCGTGGTGCCCGCGCCCCGGAGGACGAGGGCGTAGGGGGTGAGCTCCGAGACGGTCAGGCCGAGCAGGTCTTCGTAGAAGACCCTGGAGCGGGCCAGATCCGTGGAGGGTACGAAGGCCATCACCGGCGATGAGCCGAGCATGCGGAGAGTCCTTTCGCTGCCGGACATTCAGGGTATGTCCGGGCCGGACCATGCGCAGTCCGCCATTTGAGCGGTGGGCTGGAATGTGTCAGGGTTGTGGCACGCCATGTAACGCAGTCAATACATGAGGTGATGGACGTGGTCATGGGCTCCGCCCCGGAGGGGGATTCGCGGGTTCTCGCGCTCAGGGACGTGACCACACGGACCACCTTCGTCAAGTGCATGGGGCGCATGTACACGGCCACGGCTCTCGACGACAGCGAGGTGGCCCTGGCCGACGTCACCGACGTCACCCGCCCGCTCGCGCTGGGTACCGCCCGCCGCGCTGCGGAGGACCTCTGGGAGGTCCGCTCTCCGCGTGGCCGCGCGCTGCTGCGCACCGGCGACCTGCTGCCGGCACTTGCGGTCCTGCGTGAGGCCACCTGGCCCGGTTCAGCGCTCGCCGGCGCGCGCCAGCGGTTCTAGGGCCTTTTCAGCCGGAAGCGACGCACGGGCCTTTTCGGTGTGGTCGGTCAAGGCAGGATCTCGACGTACCCGTCGGTTCCGTGCACGCGGATCCGCTGCCCGTCCCGGATAAGCCGGGTGGCATCGGCCACACCGACCACGGCCGGCAAGCCGTACTCCCGGGCGATCACTGCGCCATGGGTCATCAGGCCGCCCACCTCCGTCACCAGGCCCGTGATTCCGACGAAAAGGGGCGACCAGCTGGGGTCCGTGTGGACCGTGACCAGGATGTCGCCCACCTCCAGATCGGCCTCCGCCATGTCCAGGATGACGCGGGCCCTCCCCTCGATGGTCCCGGCGGAAACCGGCAAGCCGATCAGGGCGCCGGCCGGCACGTCGTCGCGCCGGTACGCCCCGGCAACGGCCTCGCCATCCGATGTGAGCACCCGGGGCGGTGTGAGCGCGTGGTACGACTGGAACGCGTCCTTGCGCTGCTGGATGAGCTGGTCGTCCACCTGGTTCGAGCGCACGACGTCGTGCAGCTCCTGGAACGTGAGGTAGAAGATGTCTTCCTGCTCAGGGAGCACGTTGGCCTGCACGAGGCGCTCGGCCTCTTCCAGCAGGGCCTGCTTGTAGACGAAGTAGCGGCTGACGATGTTGTACTTCGGGTACTCCCGGTAGCCGATGAAGGTCCGGACCTGGTCGATCATCCGCTTGGCCTCGTCGGCTTTCTGCTCCCCGTCCGGCAGGGCCCGCAAGCGTGACAGCACGTCCCGTTCCTTCTTCTGCGCCTCCTGCCGCCCGTGCTCGAAGCGCCGCTCGGCGGCGCCCGGCTCGAAGAGCTTGATGTTGTCGAGGATCACGGGAACGAGCGTGGTGGGGCGTTCGCTCCAGCGCGCCCTCGTGATGTCGATCTCGCCGACGCAGCGCATGCCGTATCGGTCGAGGTAGGCATCGATGGCGTCGCGCACTTCGGTCCCGCCCGCGAGCTTCGGCAGCTCGTCCAGGAAGCTTTCGTTCTCGACTCCCTGCAGGAACGCCACCACCTCCGGGTACGGGCGGATCACGTCGGCGACGTCGAGCAGCGCCAGTCCCATCTCCGAGGTGACGTTGTTGGGGGCGGACAGCGTGAGTGTGTCGGCCGCGTTCTTCTCGCCCAGCCACTCCTGCAGCGTGTCGTTGAGCCACCACGTGGCCTCCATCCCCGCCATGATCGCCGGAAGGTTCAGCGGATCAGTGAGGACTCGCTTGTGCTCGTCGAAGGCCTCCAGCAGGAAGTCGAACAGCGCCGGTCCGGTCTTCGTCCGGATGTCGCGCCGCAGGGCGGCGAGGGACGCCTGGCTGCGCTCGATCAGCGCGGTGACGATGGCCGGATCAGCCTCGATCGGGGCGGACCCGCCGCGGGCCGGCGGCCTGCCGGACTGCGACCTGTCGGGAGGGGCGTCCGGGAGCGTCGGGATGAAGTCGCCGCGGTCGAGGACGGTCGCCAGCGCGTCTCTGGTGAGCGGATCGCCTCTGCCCATGACGTTCAGGAGGCCGGCGCGGCTCGCGGGCGAGGCCAGGCGCCGGGAGACGTCGACGAACAGCCGCCCGCCGGCCTCGTGCATCGGCACCATCGCCGTCAGCTGCCACATGGAGACGCCCAGGGGCTTCATGGGGTCGGTCATCATCTGCTGATGGCCGACAGAGACGTAGACGTGGTTCTCTCCGTCACCGCTCTCGGGGATGGGGAACAGCGTGGTGATCGGCCGGCTCTGGACGATTTGGAAGTCATCGTCGACCAGGCACCATTCGATGTCCTGCGGGCGGCCGAAGTGCGCTTCGATCCGTCGCCCGAGCTGCACGAGCCGCACGACCTGCGCATCCGTCAGCGCCGGCTGCTCCTGCCGCTCCGGGTCGATCGCCACTTCCTGCGTTCCGCCCGCCGGCAGGGCGTGGATGGCACGCTGCTTGGTGGCGACCGCCTTGGCGACGACTTCGCCGTCGCGCACCTTGAAGACGTCCGGGTTCACCAGGCCGGAGACCAGGGCCTCGCCGAGGCCGAAGCCGGCGTCCACGGCGGCGACCTTCCGGTTGCCCGTGACGGGGTCGGCCGTGAACAGGATGCCGGCCGCATCCGCGAACACCATCTGCTGCACGACCACGGCCATGTGGACCGTACGGTGGTCGACGCCGTTCCGCAGGCGGTAGGTCACGGCCCGCTCGGTGAACAGCGACGCCCAGCACCGGCCGACGTGCTGGAGGATCGCCGCCGGCCCCGCGACGTTGAGGTACGTGTCCTGCTGGCCGGCGAAGGAGGCCGTCGGCAGGTCCTCCGCGGTCGCGCTGGATCGGACGGCGTAGGCAGCCTGCTCGCCGAGCCGTGCGAGCGCGTCAGTGATCGCCGCCGCCAGATCGTCGGGGATGGCGACCCCTTCGAGCGTCTGGCGGATCTCCGCGCTGAGCGCGCGGATCGCCTCCCGGTCATCCCCCTCTCCCAAATCTCCGTCAAAGCGAGTCAGGCGCGACAGCCGATCCAGTTGATCGTCGATCGACGGCGCTTCCGCCATGATCCGACGGAAGGCGTCCGTCGTCACGCAAAAGCCGGCCGGTACGCGGATGCCTTCGATCCGCGACAGCCCGCCCAGGTGCGCGCCCTTACCGCCAACGACCGCGACCTGCGTCTCGTCAACCTCGTGAAGACCCAACACGTACTGCTCGATCATTGCGATACCTCTGAGGCAGCCTTGCTCCGTCGCACTGCACTGGCCGGTCGAATCACCGGCGCCTCCAGCTCTGTCGAACGCAACCGCGCCGCCGGTGCCATCACTGGTTCGACGTCACCGCGTCCCTCATACGTCGACGACAACACACGCACGTCGTGCCCCCATTTCCGCAGGTTGTGGCCTCGGCCGACGATTCTGCGGCACGACCCGGGTCTTGCCGCAAGCCCCCCGGTGCGCTATACGTTAGGAGTGGCAAGGAGAGAGTTCTCTTTGCCTTTGCCTTTTGCCATCCGCTGGAACTGACAAGCATCTCGCAAAGCGGCGGCGCGCCGCGTAGGGCGGTACGCAAGCGGCCGGGCGTGAGGTCGGCCCCGATACGGCCGGGTGGGTCACCCCCGGGTCACCCCCGGGGCGGTCCGGCGGACGTCGGCTGCGGGCCGGCGCCGGTCGGGGCGAGCACCGTGTCCAGGACGCCGGCCCACTGCCGGACGATCCGGCGGCGGCGACGGCTGTCGTCTGTGAGCAGGTTGGCCAGGCCCAGACCGCGAGCCATGTCGAGGGTCGCCTGGATGATCTCGCGGACGCCCGGCACGGACTCGTCCACCCCGAGCAGCTCGACCGCGGCCCGGTGCACCTTGCGGCCGGTTCTGGCCTCCAGGGGCACGACGAGCTCGCGCAGGTACGGGTCGGCCGACGCCGCCACCCACAGCTCCAGGGCGGCGCGGAACGGCAGGCCGGTGAACCAGTTGACGATCAGTTCCACCACGGCCTCGGTGCGCATCGGGCCGGCCGGCAGTGCGTCCAGTTCGCGTTGGATGTCCGCCGTGCGCACCTCGGTGACGTGCTCGACCGCCGCCGTGACCAGCGCCTCGCGGGTCGGGAAGTGGTGCTGCGCGGCGCCTCTCGAGACCCCGGCCCGCTCGGCGACGACGGTCATGGTGCTGCCGGTCCAGCCGAGCTCGACCAGGCACTCGACCGCAGCGTCCAGCAGCCGCTGCCGGGTCGCCCGGCTGCGGTCCTGCTGAGGCGCGCGGCGGGCGGTGGTCACGGTCGGCTCGGCGGTCCGGCGGTTCAGCATCGGACCATTATGGCGTCCACCTGGGCGGTCGCCCGCTCGGCAGGGTGCGGGACGCCATCTCAGTACGACTTCGGCATGCCGAGGCTGTACTGCGCGACGAAGTTCAGGACCATCTCCCGGCTCACCGGCGCGATCCTCGCCACCCGCGAGGAGGCGAGCAGCGAGGCGAGTCCGTACTCGCTGGCCAGGCCGTTGCCGCCGTGGGTCTGCACCGCCTGGTCGACGGCCCTGATGCTCGCCTCCGCGGCGGCGTACTTGGCCATGTTGGCCGCCTCGGCTGCGCCCATGTCGTCGCCCGCGTCGTAGCGCGCAGCGGCCTTCTGCGTCATCAGCCGAGCGAGCTCCAGCTCGATCTTGATCTGCGCGAGCGGGTGCGCGAGGCCCTGGTGGGTGGCGATCGGCGCGCCCCGGAACACGGTGCGCTGGTTGGCGTAGCGGACGGCCCGGTCCAGGGCGAAGCGCCCCGTGCCGCAGGCGAGCGCGGCTGCCATGATCCGTTCGGGGTTCAGCCCGGCGAACAGCTGCCCGATGGCGGCGTCTTCCTCGCCGATGAGCGCCTCGGCGGGCAGCCGGACGTCGTCCAGGAACAGCGTGAACTGCCGCTCCGGCATCACGATGTCCATGTCGATCGGCCGGAACTCGAAGCCGGGCGCGCCGGTGGGGACGGCGAACAGCACCGGCTTGAGCCTGCCGGTGCGGGTGTCCTCGGTCCGGGCGACGATCAGCACGTGGTCGGCGTGGTCGACGCCGGAGATGAAGACCTTGCCGCCGGAGAGCAGCCAGTCGTCGCCGTCGCGCCGGGCGGTCGTGGTGATCCGGTGCGCGTTGGAGCCGGCTTCGGGCTCGGTGATGCCGAAGGCCATGATGCTGGAGCCGTCCGCGATCCCCGGCAGCCAGCGCCGCTTCTGCTCCTCGGTGCCGAAGCGCGCGATGACGGTGCCGCAGATCGCGGGGGAGACCACCAGCATCAGCAGGCCGGAGCCGGCCGCGCCCAGCTCCTCCTGGACGATGGCGAGTTCGTACATACCGCTGCCGCCACCGCCGTACTCCTCCGGCAGGTTGACGCCTATGTAGCCGAGCTTGCCGGCCTCCTGCCACAGCTCGCGCAGCGGCTCGTGGCGCCGGGCCCTCTCGTTGGCGTAGGCGAAGCCGTAGCGGGTGCCCAGCTGGGCGACTGCGGCGCGGAGGGCCTGCTGTTCCTCGGTCTCGGTGAAGTTCACGCTCACTCCTCGGATGCATTGCGCAGGACGACGCCGAGCACGGCGCCCACGTCGACCTGGCGGCCGACGCTCACGGACAGTTCGGTGAGCACGCCGTCGGCAGGGGCGTCGATCCGGTGCTGCATCTTCATGGCCTCCAGCCAGAGCAGTGGCTGACCGGCCGTCACGGTGTCGCCCTCCTTGACGTCGATCCGCACGACGGTGCCGGGCATGGGCGCGAGCAGGGAGCCGGGGAGGGTCTGCGCGATCGGGTCGGGGAAGCGGTCCACGGTGGTCAACGTGACCGCGCCGAGCGGCGAGTCGACGTACAGCTCGCGTCCGTCGCGTCCGTCCCGGGCGACGGTGAAGGTGCGGCGGATGCCGACGACGTCGAGCACGACCTGGTCCGGAGCAGCCTCGACGAGCTCCACGCCGTCGTATCCGTCGGCGACCAGCCCCGTCCGGGGGAGCCGGTAGGCGACGGTGACCTCGCCGTCCATGCCGCCGAACACCGCGCGCTGGGGCTGCGACGCGACATTGCGCCACCCGGACGGGATCCCGCGCTGGACCCGGGCCGTGCTGCGCCGCCGCGCGGCCTCGGCCAGGGCCGCCGCCAGGGCGGACAGCCGCCGGGCGTCCCGGTCGGCGAGCGGTTCCGCGAGGGCGGACAGACCATGCCGGTCGAAGAAGGCGGTGTCGGTGTCGCCGGCCAGGAACGCCGGGTGCCGCAGCACGCGGACCAGCAGGTCGCGGTTGGTGGTCAGGCCGTGCAACTCGGCACGGGTGAGCGCACCGGCGAGCAACCCGGCCGCGTCGGCGCGGGTCGGCCCCCAGGCGATGACCTTGGCGAGCATCGGGTCGTAGTGGATGCCGACGGCGGATCCGTCGGTGACACCGGAGTCGAGCCGCAGCCCGTAGCCGGTCGGGTTCGCGAACTCGGCGGCGACGCCCGGGACATGGAACCGGTGCATGGTTCCGCTCTGCGGCTGCCAGCCGGCGGCTGGGTCCTCCGCGTAAAGGCGTACCTCGATGGCGTGCCCGTCACGCGGCGGGGGAGCGGCCGGCAGCGGCAGCCCCTCGGCGATGCGCAGCTGCCAGCGGACGAGGTCGAGCCCGGTGGTGCACTCGGTGACCGGGTGTTCCACCTGCAGGCGGGTGTTCATCTCAAGGAAGTAGAAGCGTCCCGACTCGTCCGCCAGGAACTCGACGGTTCCGGCGCCGACGTAGCCGATAGCGAGGGCGGCCTTCCGGGACGCCTCGAACAGGGCCTCACGCATCTGCGGCAGCCGCTCGACCAGGGGCGACGGCGCCTCTTCGACGACCTTCTGGTGCCGCCTCTGGATCGAGCACTCGCGCTCGCCCACCGCCCACACCCCGCCGTGCAGGTCGGCGAGGACCTGTACCTCGATGTGGCGGCCGGTCGCGAGGTAGGGCTCGCAGAAGACGGTCGGGTCGCCGAACGCGGACTGAGCCTCGGCGCGGGCCGCCGCCAGCTCGCCCGGCAGCTCGGCCAGGGTCCGCACCACCCGCATGCCCCGCCCGCCGCCCCCGGCGGAGGCCTTGACCAGTACCGGCAGGTCCGCCTCGGTGACCGTGTCCGGATCGGTCTCGGCGAGGACCGGGACGCCGGCCGCCGCCATCAGTCGCTTGGCCTCGATCTTGCTGCCCATCGACTCGACGGCCCGTGCCGGCGGACCGATCCAGGTCAGACCGGCGTCGGTCACCGCGCGGGCGAAGGCGGCGTTCTCCGACAGGAAGCCGTAGCCGGGATGCACCGCGTCGGCGCCCGCGCGCTTCGCCGCCTCGATGATCAGGTCGGCACGCAGGTAGGTGTCGGCCGGAGCGCTGCCGGGCAGGCGTACGGCGGCGTCGGCCTCGGCCAGGTAGGGGGCGCCGGCATCGGCGTCGGAGTGGACCGCGACCGTGGAGAGCCCCATGTCCCGGGCCGTACGGAAGACGCGGCGGGCGATCTCGCCGCGGTTGGCCACCAGCACCGAGGTGATCGGGCGGAGGGTCTCTGCGGCGGTCGTTCCGTTGCCGACGGTGTTGCCAATGGTGACGGTGCTGCCGGTCGCGCTGGTCGTCGCGTCGGTCATGTGCGGAACACCCCGAATCCGGTTGCACCCCGCACGGGCGCGGAGTGGACGGCGGACAGGGCCAGGCCGAGCACCGTGCGGGTGTCGCGCGGGTCGATGACGCCGTCGTCGTACAGCCGCCCGGACATGAACTGGGCCAGCGACTCGCTCTCGATCTGGTTCTCCACGTAGGCCCTCATCTGCGCGTCAGCGGCCTCGTCGTACGCCTCGCCGCGCGCCTGGGCAGCCTGGCGGGCGACGATCGAGATGACTCCGGACAGCTGGGCCGGGCCCATCACCGCCGATTTCGCGCCGGGCCAGCTGAACAGGAAGCGCGGCCCGTATGCCCGTCCGCACATCCCGTAGTTCCCGGCGCCGTAGGAGGCACCCATCACGACGGTGAGGTGCGGGACCTTGGAGTTGGATACCGCGTTGATCATCATCGCGCCGTGCTTGATGATGCCGCCCTGCTCGAACTCCTTGCCGACCATGTAGCCGGTGGTGTTCTGAAGGAAGAGCAACGGGGTGTTCGCCTGGTTGGCCAGCTGGATGAACTGTGTTGCCTTCTGGGCCTCCTGGCTGAACAGCACGCCCCGCGCGTTGGCCAGGATGCCGACCGGGAAGCCGTGCAGCCGGGCCCAGCCGGTGACGAGACTGGAGCCGTAGAGCGGCTTGAACTCGTCGAAGTCGGAGTCGTCGACGATCCTGGCGATCACCTCGCGTGGGTCGAACGGGATCCTGAGGTCGGCGGGGACGATGCCGGCGAGCTCCTCCTCGTCGTAGCGGGGCGGCAGCACCTCGGGGTGCGGATCGGGGCCCGCCTTACGCCAGTTGAGACGAGCGACGATACTCCGGCCGATGCGCAGGGCGTCCAGCTCGTCGACGGCCAGGTGGTCGGCGAGCCCGGAGGTGCGTGCGTGCATCTCGGCGCCGCCGAGTGACTCGTCGTCAGCTTCCTCGCCGGTGGCCATCTTCACCAACGGCGGGCCGGCTAGGAACACCTTGGCGCGCTCCTTCACCATCACCACGTGGTCCGACATGCCGGGGATGTAGGCGCCGCCGGCGGTCGAGTTGCCGAAGACCAGGGCGATCGTCGGAACGCCCGCCGCCGAGGCGCGGGTCAGGTCGCGGAACATCCGGCCGCCCGGGACGAAGATCTCCTTCTGGGTGGGCAGATCGGCGCCCCCGGACTCGACCAGGTTGATGGTCGGCAGGCGGTTCTCCGCCGCGATCTCGGCAGCGCGGAAGGCCTTCTGCAGGGTCCACGGGTTGCTCGCCCCGCCGCGCACGGTCGGGTCGTTGGCGGTGATCAGGCATTCGACGCCCTCGACCACGCCGATGCCGGTGACCAGGCTGGCCCCGACCGGGAAGTCGCTGCCCCAGGCGGCGAGGGTCGACAGTTCCAGGAACGCCGAATCAGGGTCGACCAGCAGCTCGATGCGCTCGCGGGGCAGCAGCTTGCCGCGCTTGCGGTGCCGCTCGGTGTACTTGGCGCCGCCGCCGGCTATCGCCTTGGCATGCTCGGCGTCGAGTTCGGCCAGCTTGGCGAGAGTCGCGGACCTGTTGTCGGCGTAGTCGGGCGAGGCCGCGTTCAGCGCGGACCGCAGCGCGGTCACGGCGCGACTCCCCAACTCGTCGGATCGGTCACAGCAGAACCTCCGGGATGTCGATGCAGCGGGAGCGCAGCCACTCGCCGACCGCCTTGCCCTGCGGGTCGAAGCGGGCCTGGGAGGCGACGCCCGCACCGAGCAGGCCGTCCACCACGAAGTTCAGCGCGCGCAGGTTGCCGAGCACGTGCCGGGTCACCGGCAGATCGGCGGTCTCGGGCAGCAGCCGTCGGAACTCCTCGACCGTCAGCGCGTGGGCGAGCCAGCGCCAGGCGTCGTCGGTGCGTGCCCAGACGCCGACGTTGGCCGAGCCGCCCTTGTCACCGCTGCGCGCACCGGCGACGGCGCCGAGCGGCGTCCTGCGGCACGGCCCCTGTGGCAGCGGCTCCGGCAGGGGTGGAACGCCGAGTTGCCCGAGCTCCAGCGTGTCCAACGGCGGTGCGATGGCGCGGCGTTGCCCGTCCGCCGACACCGCGATGTGCTCCACCAGACGCGCGTCGACGAAGGCGGCCTCGAACACGCCGTAGGGCGCGGCGTCGCCGGGCGGAGCCGTCAGATGGAAACCCGGGTAGCCGGACAGGGCCAGCTCGACAGCGGCGCCGGTGAAGGCGCGCCCGACCTTCCTGGGGTCGCCGCTGCGCACCACGCAGCGCAGGAGGGCGCTCGCCTCCTCCTCGACGGCTGCGTCGGCACGGTCGGTCCGCGCGAGCGTCCACTCGAGGTCGAGGCCGAGGTCGAGGTCGGTGAGGGTGCCGAGTTGGCGCTTCACCAGCTCCGCCTTCGCCTCGATGTCCAGGCCGGTCAGCACGAACTCCACCTGGTTGCGGAACCCGCCGAGGCTGGTGCACCCGACCTTGAGCGTCGGCGGCGGGGCCTCGCCTCGCACTCCGCTGATCCGCACGCGGTCGGGGCCGTCCTCGGTGAGCTCGATCGTGTCGAAGCGGGCGGTGACGTCGGGGCCCGCGTAGCGGGGACTGCCGATCTCGTAGAGCAACTGAGCGGTGACGGTGCCGAGGGTGACCGCGCCGCCGGTGCCGGCGTGTTTGGTGATCACACTGCTGCCGTCGGCGCGTACCTCGGCGATCGGGAAGCCGGGGTGGCGCAGGTCGGCGATCTCGGTGAAGAAGGAGTAGTTGCCGCCGGTGGCCTGTGGACCGCACTCGATCACATGGCCCGCGACCACAGCCCCGGCCAGCACGTCGTAGTCCTCCCGACCCCACCCGAAGTGGGCGGCAGCTGGCCCGACCACCAGCGAGGCGTCGGTGACCCGGCCGGTGACCACCACGTCGGCGCCGTTGTTCAGGCACTCGGCGATACCCCAGGCCCCCAGGTAGGCGTTCGCCGTGATCGGACTGCCCAACTTCAGCTCGTCGGCCCGCGCGAGGACATCGTCGCCCTCCACATGCGCGACCCTGACGTCCAGTCCCAGCCGTCGCGCCAGACCGCTGATGGCGAGCGACAGGCCCGCCGGGTTCAGCCCGCCCGCATTGGTGACGATCTTCACGCCCTGGTCGAGCGCCGGTCCGAGGGCCGACTCGAGCTGGCGCAGGAAGGTCCTGGCGTAGCCGCCGTCGGCGTCCTTGAGCCGGTCCCGGCCCAGGATGAGCATGGTCAGCTCGGCCAGGTAGTCACCTGTGAGCACGTCCAACTCGCCACCGCTCAGCATCTCCTGCATCGCGGAGAAGCGGTCGCCGTAGAAGCCGGAGGCGTTGCCGATGCGGATCACTGAGGGATCGGTCACCGGGCAACCGTCCCATGGGGGCCGGTAAAAAAGCAATCATCATCGCTTGTTTTTCAGGAACCAGTGCGGGGCGGGTGCGGCGCTCCGGCGACTCCCCTGCGGTCGCCGGCGCGCGGCGCAGTCGCACAGTGTCACTGCGACGGCGTGTGCTCACCCGAGCCCTACCGCTCCCCAGGCCGTCAGCCGAGCGTGTCGCAGAGGTTCTCCGTCGCGCCCTGGTGCGCGACCAGCTGCGGCACCCCGTTCGAGTGGATATCCAGAATCAGACGGCCCGTCAGAACGTAGTGGCCTGGTGGCTGGTAGGGATTCCCGGCTTTGATGCCCATCCCCAGATGCCCGACGACGACCCAGGTCTGGCTGCCGTCCGTGTGGTAGTACAGCCAGGCGGTCCCCGCCAGGTTCCGCACCACGGACGCTCCGCTGGACTCGTTGGTGAAGCGGAACACCAGCGGACCGGTGACCTCCCGTTCCGTCGGCTTCCCCGCGGCGTCCACGGCCAGGGTGCGGATCCGTTCCTCGTCCCGGACGACGTCCCCCTTCAGTGCGAAGGCGCACTGTGTCCCCGCCGCCGCGACGAACGGCGAACTGCGATACGGCTGCCAGCCGCCGCGGTCGCCCCCGCTCTGCGGGGTGACCGCGCCGGCCGACGGCACTGCGCTCATCAGAGCACCCCCGGGCAGCAGGTGGGCGGCGGCGGTCCGGCTCGGCTTCATGAGTGCTCCCTTGGGTCTCTGCGCTTCCTGGTTCCCCTCAGGCTCCCCGCTCTTCGCGTACGCAGCGATCCTTTCGGCCCTGCCCTAAACGTGGCAGGGTGAGACGCGTCGGGACACCAGCCGCAGGTCCGCCGGACCCGCAGGACAGGGGACGGATGCTGCGCCTCCACTTCACTGCCCAGGACTTGATGAGTGTCCGCTTCGCGACGGAGCCCGCGCCGCTGGTGGAACTGGGACTGGCTCTCTCCGTGCTTCGCGAGCCCCACGCCGACCCGCTGCTGGGCCGCTGGCGCCGCACCGCCGCCGGAGCGCTCACCCAGCGGACCCGTCCCCTGTTGCAACTCGTCCCGCTCGGCGGCGCCGCGCCCACCTTCCTCGACCCACCCGTCGGGAACCTGGCCGAGGGGCTCGACACCGTGCTGTCCATCGGGCCGACCCGGGCATCCGCGGAACTGCGCCGCGTCTTCGCCGCCGAACGTTCCGTCGCCCCCTGGGTCGCGGACCTGGCCCGCCGCGACCGCCGTGCCTGGGACGTCCTCGCCCGGGCACTGCCCGCAGCTCACACCGCGCTGCTCACGCCCTACTGGCCGCAGATCCGCGCCAGCTTCGCCGCCGATTTGGCCTGGCGCGGTCGGGTCGCACTGGAGGAGGGGCTGAAGGCGATGCTCGCGGCCCTGTTCGCCGACTCCCGTTGGGACGGGACGTGCCTCTCCATCCCCAGTCCGCGGTGCACCGACGTGCGGCTCGCGGGCCGCGGTCTCACGCTGATGCCGTCCGCCTTCTGGCGGGGCTTCCCGCTGCGGTGCGACCACCCGGACGGCTCGCTGCTGCTGGTCTATCCTGCGCTGACGCCGTTGCCGCTGGTCGGCGAGCCGGAGACGGCCGATCCGCTGGCCGCGCTGTTGGGACCGACCCGCGCTCTGGTCCTGCAACTGCTCACCCGCCCGTACACCACCACCGCGCTCGCCCGCGACCTGGGTATCAGTGCGGCCTCCGCCTCCGTCCATGCCAAGACCCTGCGCGCGGCAGGCTTGGTCACCACCGAACGGGAGGGCAAGCACGTTCGCCATACCTGCACGCCCCTCGGCGCCCGGCTCCTCGCCGCTCCGGCGGTCGCGGGCCGCTGATCGACCGCGGTCCGCGATCCGCCCGGATGCGCCTGGTACCGCCCGGCTCCGCTTGGGATGGATCCGGATCAGCTGAGCGGCTTGTCCAGGATCGCCTTCGCGTGGCTGAACGTGTCGATCGAGTACTCGCCGTGGTAGCGGCCCATGCCGCTCTCGCCGACGCCGCCGAAGGGCAGTTCAGGCACCGCCAGGTGCGAGACGGGGAGCCCGAAGGTGAGCGCCCCCGACGAGGTCTCCAGGGTCAGCCGCCGCTTGGTCTCCTCGGACTCGGTGAACGCGTACAGCGCCAGCGGCTTGTCGCGGTCGTTGATGAAGGCGATGGCCGCGTCCAGATCCGGAACGCTGACGATCGGCAGGATCGGACCGAAGATCTCATCGCGCATCACCGGGGAGTCCGGCGACACGTCGGCCAGCACGGTCGGGTCGATGTGGCGGGCGGCACGGTCCCGCCCGCCGCCGGTGACGACGCGCCCGTCGCCCAGCAGCGCGGCCAGCCGGTCGAAGTGCCGCTCGTTCACGATCTTTCCGTAGCCGGGGTTGCCCGCCGGGTCCGCTCCGAACGCGGCCTCGACGGCGTCGGCCAGCTGCGCCGCGAGTTCTGAGGCGGTGTCACCGATGGCGAGGACGTAGTCCGGGGCGACGCAGGTCTGGCCCGCGTTCAGGAACTTACCCCGGGCGATGCGCTGTGCGGTGACCGCCAGGTCCACTCCCGGCTCCACCACGACCGGGCTCTTGCCGCCGAGTTCCAGCGTGACCGGGGTCAGGTGCTTGGCCGCCGCTGCCATGACGATGCGTCCGACCACCCCGTTGCCGGTGTAGAAGATGTGGTCGAAGCGCTGCTCCAGCAGGGCGGTGGTCTCCGGGACCGCGCCCTCGACGACGGCGACGGCCTCCGTGTCCAGGTACTGCGGCAGCAGACCGGCAAGGGCGGCGGAGGTCGCCGGGGCGAGCTCGCTGGGCTTGATGACGGCGGTGTTGCCCGCCGCGAGCGCGCCGACCAGCGGTGCCAGCGCCAGCTGTGCCGGGTAGTTCCACGGGGCGATGATCAGGACCACGCCGAGGGGATCGCGGACCACCCGAGCCGTGGCCGGCAGGAAGGTGTCGGGAACGGCGGCCGGCTTGGGGCGCAGCCACTCCTCCAGGTGGGTGACGGTGTGTTCGAGCTCGTTGAGGGTGAAGCCGATCTCGGTGCGGTACGCCTCCGCGGGACCCTTCCCCAGGTCGGTGAGCAGGGCCTGCTGCAGCGCCTCGGCCTGCTCGGTGAGCATCCTGCGCAGGGCCGCCAGCTGCGCGAGCCGCCAGGACAGCGGCTTGGTGCGGCCGGTGGCGAAGGTGGCCCGAAGCCGTGCGACGACTGCGGCGGGGGAGTCGGGGCTCGAGTCGGCGGCGGCGGTGGCGGTCATGGGGTGCTCCCTTGAGGGCGGTGCGGTTGGGTTGTGAGGGCGCCGGTTCGCGGCGGTGCGGTGTCCGGTCGGGGCTAGTCCGGTCAGGGCTGTCCGGTCAGGGGACGGTGACGACGACCTTGCCGCGGGTGTGGCCGTCCATGTTGAGTCGCTGGGCGTCGGCGGCCCGCTCGAGCGGGAAGGTCGCCGCGACCTCGACGCGAAGCCGGCCGCTCTCGGCGAGCGCGGTGAGTGCGGCCAGGTCCTGGGCGTCAGGGCGGACGAACACGTAGCGTCCGCCGAGGCCGATCACGGAGCCGTCCGCGACGGAGGCGAGGCGGCCGCCCTCGGCGAGCAGCGCGGGCGACATCGCCAGGGCCTCGCCGCCGATCAGGTCGAGGACGCCGTCGACGCCCTCGGGCGCGAGCTCCTTGACCCACTCGGCCAGACCGTCGCCGTAGCGGACCGGTTCCGCGCCGAGAGAGCGCAGGTAGTCATGGTTGCGCTCGCTCGCGGTGCCGATGACCCGCGCGCCGAGGGCGCGGGCGATCTGGACCGCCAGCGAGCCGACGCCACCGGCCGCGGCGTGCACGAGTACGGTCTCGCCGGAGCGAATCCCGAGGGCCTTGGTGAGGGTCTGGTAGGCGGTGAGACCTGCCAGGGGGAGGCCTGCGGCCTCCTCGAAGGACAGGTTCGCGGGCTTGCGGGCCAGCGTGCGGATGGGGGCTGCGACGTACTCGGCGAAGGTGCCTCGCGCGACCATGTCCTCACGGACGTAGCCGATGACCTCGTCACCGGGAGCGAACTCGGTGATCGAGACGCCGACCTGCTCGACGACGCCTGCGACGTCCCAGCCGGGCACGACGGGGAAGATGGCGTCCACCATGCTGTCCATGTATCCGGCCTGGATCTTCCAGTCGACCGGGTTGACCGAGGCCGCCCTGACCTTGACCAGCACGGAGTCCGGGCCGGCCTTGGGGTCGGGGCGGTCGCCGTACTCCAGGACGTCGGGGCCGCCGTAGGTGCGGTAGGTGATGGCTTTCACGGTGGCGCTCCTGGATAGTTGACGACATCAAGCAATAATTGAAGGTATGCCTGAATAGTTGATGATGTCAAATATTGTCCCCTGCCGTGGGGTGGCTGGGCCGCCCCAGCCAGCAGAACACGAGTGCACGCCAACGGCCCGGCGACCGGATGATGATCCGGTCGCCGGGCCGTTGGGGTAGTGCGGTGGGGCGGCTGTCAGCCTCGGACCTCGGTGACTGCCGCGCCGAGGGACTCCTTGATACGGGGACCGAGGCGGGCGAACCCGAACTCCTTCATGGCCGCGCGGAGGAGCTCGTCCTCCGTGCGGGCGACCCCGTCGCCGTCGATCCAGCGGACGACGGAGACGAGTTCCTGGGGTGAATACGCGGTGACGGGACGCCCAGGCGTGAACGACGGCTTCCGCGGACGGCCCGCCTGCGGCGCCACGGCGGGCTCCGCCACGGCGGGCTCCGCCACGGCGGGCTCCGCCACAACCTCCGCCACAGCTTCCGGCGCCGTCACGACCTCGGCCTGAGCCTCGACCACGGCCTCAGCCTCCGGCTCTGCTTCGACCGAGACGTCAGCGATGACCTCGGCCTCTGCCTCGACTGCTGGCTCGACCACGACGTCTGCGACGGGCTTGGCCTCGACCTCTGCAGTGGGCTCAGCCTCTGCCTGTGCTTCGACCGGGACGTCGGCGATGACCTCGGCCTCTGCCTCGACTGCTGGCTCGACCACGACGTCTGCGACGGGCTTGGCCTCGACCTCTGCAGTGGGCTCAGCCTCTGCCTG